>JBIKYV010000005.1:0-71154 GCA_044355075.1 Prosthecobacter sp. | reverse complement strand
TGGCCAGCCGCTGGAGTTTCAGCATTACGGCGGGAATCGAGGGCCACTCTACCATGGGGCTGACAAAATCGAGTGTGAGCCCACGGCAGCGGAAAAAGCAGCGAGCTGGTTTTACCGTGTGGATCAGGGCGGTGGTGCACTTTTGGACTACATGGGCTATGGCGCTACGCTAGGGACCTGGCATCTCGCTGCTAAAGTGCCCGAGGAGGTGACGTGTGCATGGCATGGCTCGCCCGGACTTGAGGTGGATGAGCATGCCATCGCCATTATTCGCTACGCGCATGGTTTGAGCCGCAGTGAGACCCGTTGGGGCACTTTTACCGATCCCTGGACGCATCAGCCTCAGCCGAAGTGTGGTTTTGTCATTCGTGGCAGCGAGGGCACGCTGTCTTGCTACGATTACGAGTCAGTGATTCGTCTCCAAACGCGTGCTGCTCCTGCTGTTTGGGAAATCCCGGTGGACTCGATTTCGGCTCCAAATCGCAACCCCATCGAGCATGTGATCCATCATCTGGAAACAGGCAGCCCGCTTATCGGTCCGCTCACGATCGAGATCAGCCGCATCGGGCAGCAGATTGTGGATACGGCTTTTCTGAGTGCCCGGGAAAAAAAGACCCTGCCGCTGGTTCGCTAGTCGCGAACAAACAAACCCCTTGCGCTCCTGGGGGTGGCGTCTATGCTTCGCGCCCTTTTTCCGAACCCTATTCCCCATCAGTTCATGTCCCAGCATCGCAGTCTCAAGAATTCCGGCGGCTCCGTCGGCACCAAGCGCAGCGTCCTGAAACGCGGTGAGCGCATCAAGCTGATGAAAGCCCGTGGCCAGTGGTCCGAAGGTCGTCTGCCGACTGGCCTGCCTAAGACCAAGTCTGAGTAACCCTTTACCCCAAACGCCCGGCGGCACGTTCCGCCGGGCTTTTATTGTGCGCTTAAATCGCTACCTCAGCCAGTGTGGCCTGGGCTCACGCCGAGGGTGTGAGCAAATCATTCTCGAAGGCCGAGTCGTTATCAATGGCCACGGAGTGCGTGAGCTAGGCACGCTAGTTAAGCCAGACGACAAAATCACCGTCGATGGCAAGCCTATCCGCTCCGAGGCTCCGATCGTCATCGCTTTGAATAAGCCCAAAGGCTACATCTGCACACGCAGCGATGAGCGGGAGCGGATGACCATTTATGATTTGTTGCCGCGTCAGTTGCAGACCCTGCATCACGTTGGTCGGCTGGATAAGGAAAGTGAAGGCTTGCTGCTCCTAACGAATCGCGGAGACTTATCGCACCACCTGATTCATCCCAGCAAAGGGGCGGAAAAGGAATACGAAGTCATCGTCGATAAACCGTTGGATCAGGCGGTGATGGCGAAGCTGGTCAAAGGCATGATGACGGAGGAAGGTCACGCCAAAGCGGAGCGCAGCTGGATGATCACCGAGTATCGCTGCCATGTGGTTTTGAAGCAGGGGCTGAAGCGCCAGATCCGTCTCATGTTTTATCAGCTCGGGTTCGAGGTCGAGCGACTGACCCGTACGCGTATCGGATGGCTGGAAGTCAAAGGTCTGCCCAAAGGTAGTTGGAAACAGCTAAGCGAGGCTGAAGTTCAGCGCTTTTTCACTGAAGCTGGCACCACAGGTCGGGAAAAGCCGGCTGTTGCCCGCAAGTCTGTTAAACCTGCTTCCGCCGATGCTAGCGATGACTTCGATGAACTGCCTGCTCGCCGTCCACGGGGCAAGAAACCCGTGATCAAGTCAGCTGTAGAGCCTCGTAGCCGTTTCGGCAAAACCTCGGGTGGAAAAAAGTTTTCTGCACGTTCTTCCGCAGCTTCAGAGGGTAGGTTTGAAGAGCGGCCTAATCGGGGTCCTCGGGGCAAGAGCTTTGGTGGAAAAGCACGTTCAGAGCGCAGCTTCGGTCAATCTTCGGGCGGCAAAAAATTCTCGCCTCGTCCTTCAGCTTCTTTTGAAAATAGCGATGAAGAGTTTTCTTCTCGCGGACCACGCAGCCCACGAGAAGGTGGCAAGCCGAGCGCTTCGCGGGGTAGCCGTTTTGGCAAATCTGGTTCCCAGGAAGAGCGCCTACCTTCGAGTTATGAATCAGGCTCACGCGGTGGCAAGCCGAAGGGCGAACGCTTTTCCTCCGGCCCTGGCCGATCAGGCTCCAAGCCATCGGCGACTCGCGGCGGTGGTTTTGCCAAAAAGAAGCCTGCGAACCGTCGCAGTCGCTGAGCTAGAGCTCTTTTCCAACCCGATTCAGACGAACTGGATCTCACGCAGAGGGTAGATGGAAACATCCACCGCCTCAGCCATCAATAGCGAACATGGTGGTCCATGCAGCTCAAAGCCGGCGAGCCGTGCTGGGGTCACATTCACATGCAGGGCATCGGCAGGCTGGATTTGGTAGGATCTATGATGCACGCGGCCCTCTAGGAGCTTACCTGCTGATCCCTGTGTGAATAGGGCATAGCGTTCGACCAGGAAGAACTCTAACGTGCCGGGCTCGACTGCTTTGGCGGTGGTTTTAGGCTGCATCGGCTGCCAAGTGTAGCGCCAACTGGGGCCAGGCTGTCCACGGCGTAGGCATTCGTAGTGGATCTGCGAGCCCGAGTGTTGGGCCAACATGCGGGCATGTTGGTAGGGTAGTCTGAAAACGCTACGCGCGATTTCGACGGCGATGGGCTGATTGCAATCCAAGGAATAAAAATAGACCCCAGGGCGTCCGGTATCATCGTAAACGTAGGTGCGAACATTCAGCTCGAGAAACCACGATAACCATGGCACGGGCGGCAACCAGGCTGGGCGGATTCGCTGCATGGAAAAAGGCACGATGCCCAGGTAGGCATGGCTTTGAAAAAGATCGACATGAAGACCTGGAGGTAGCGTAGCCTGGACCTGCTGGGGATCGACCTGCCAGTGGGCAAAAAGCAGGTGGTTCCAGCGCTGGTAGCCGACTGCCCAAGTGCTAGGGCGCTGACGCATGGCCAAACGTCGTTCAGGCGAAGGAGCAGTCGGTGTCGTCATGGGTAGAGGCTACGCGCCTCAGCCAAGTTCGGCGACGGCTTGGTCGAAGGCTTCGTGAAGGACTGTGATGCCTTCTTCCAGCGCATCTTTCGGCATGGTGAGTGGCGGGCAGATTTTCACGGTCTGTCCCCAGGCACCGACTGGTGCAAACATGAGCAGCCCTTTTTGATAGCACAGCTCCACCACACGATGGGCGAGGTCATGGTTTGGCTGCTTTGTTCCGGGCTTTACAGTCTGAATGCCAGCGACGTAACCTGCGCACGTGACATGGCCGATGACACTGGGATGTTTCCGCTGAACGGCTAGGCAGCCTTCATGCAAGACAGGTCCGAGTCTTGCGGCATTGCCGGTGAGGTCTTCATCCAGGAGCTTACGGATGTTCGCCAGGGCAGCGGCGCAGCAGACAGGATTGCCTGTATGCGTGCTAGTCATTGATCCAGGCGGGAACTGATCCATGATATCTTGGCGACCGATGACGGCGCTGAGTGGCATCGACGATGAGATGCCTTTGCCGCAGCAAATGAGGTCCGGCACGACACCGTAATGCTCAAAGGCCCAGAACTTGCCAGTGCGACCAAAGCCAGATTGTACTTCGTCAAAGGTGAGTACCACGTCATGCTCCGTGCACCAAGTGCGCAGCTTTTGAATGTATTCTACCGGAGCGAAGTCAGGGCCGACGCCTTGGTAGCTCTCCATGATGACACCCGCGATCTGGTGCGGCTTCATGCCTGCTTTTTCAATGGCCTGGAGGAAGCCGTCAAAGCTGCTGTCATTCTCCCAGTAGCCATCGGGGAAAGGCGCGTTGATGATCGCCGGGTCTAGATTCACGATCCATGCTTTTTGTCCGGCCATGCCGCCTGCCTGCTGGCTGGCGAGTGTGCGGCCATGGTAGCCACGATCAAAGCCGATGATGCCGATTTTTTCCCGCCCGCCGATGCTGACGCCATGGGCACGACTGAGCTTGATCGCACACTCCGTGGCCTCGCTGCCTGAGCTGAGCAGGAAGACTTTTTTCAAAGGCTCTGGTGAAACGCTGGCGATTAGTTCAGCCAGGGCAGGGCGTTCTTCACTGGGGAAGACGTAGTTGTGTACAAGGCCGCTATGGATCTGGTCGATCATCGCCTGGCGCACCTCAGGCATACCGTGGCCGCAGTTGGTCACTAATACGCCACTGCTCCAGTCTAGCCAGCGATTGCCGTATTTGTCATAGACATGGATATTTTCTGCGCGATCCCAGACGATGGGCGGCATTCCACGCATGGAGAGGGGCTCGAATTGACGGCTACGCTCAATGTGTGGCAGAGAGTTGGGGTGGGGCACCTGAGTGCAAATGGTGCGGTACTGGGTGGCGACGTGTGGTACGGTCTGCGGGGTGATGTCGAATTCTTTGCCCATGGTTATCCACAAGTACTGCCCTAAAACAAAGATTTCCGCTACGCGCAAACCAGCGGCTCTGTGTGCTTTTGTGATAGGCGCCAAACGAGCTCTATCTTCGTCACCGCCCAGCGCTCGCGCAGCTGCGCAAGATGTCGGCGATCAGGCCGGGGCCACGATAGATGAGACCTGAATAGACCTGCACGAGTGATGCTCCTGCGTTCAGTTTTTCCATGGCATCGGTTCCGCTAAGAATACCGCCAACGCCGATGATGGGGATGTTAGTGCCGAGCAGTGTGCGAAAGGCTTGGATGACGAGGGTGGAACGTTCGCGCACGGGGGCTCCACTCAGGCCGCCAGCTTCTTTTTCTAGGGCATGACCTACGACAGCCTCGCGGCTGATCGTCGTGTTTGTGGCGATGACACCATCGACAGCCAGCTCATTGAAGACGCGAGCTAGGGCCTCAATTTGGCTATCATCCAGATCTGGTGCGATCTTCACCAGCACGGGTTTTTTGCAGCCATGCTGCTGTTCGAGTGCGGCTTGCTCTTGCTTCAGCGAGGTCAGAAGTTGGCGAATGCTTTCCTCAGCCTGAAGGTCGCGCAGGCCTTTGGTGTTCGGAGAGGAAATATTCACAGCGATGTAGTCCGCCACAGGGTAAGCGGCCTTCAGGCAGGCCAAGTAGTCGTCTACAGCCTTTTCGTTCGGAGTATCAAAGTTTTTGCCGATGTTCACGCCGACCACAGCGGTGGTCCTGCGCTTGGCTAGGCGACGTACGGCAGCGTGGATGCCTGGATTGTTGAAGCCCATGCGATTGATCAGTGCCTCGTGCTCTGGCAGACGGAAGAGGCGCGGCTTGGCGTTTCCTGGCTGTGGGCGTGGCGTTAGGGTGCCGACCTCGACAAAGCCAAAGCCGAGTGCTCCCCAGGCTTCGACTGCAGAAGCGGACTTGTCCATGCCGGCGGCTAGGCCTAGAACATTGGGGAATCGCAGCCCTAGACAATCCACGGGTTTATTTGGCGGCAGTTGATCGGACTTCAGTAGCCCCAGCGTGTGGCTGATGCGCATCATGCGTGTGGTCCATTCATGCGCGCGTTCAGCATCCATTTTAAAGAGCCAGGGTTTCAGCGCGGGGTACAGGACAGAGGCGAGCGACATACCCCTCCCGAAACGCGGCGCGGGCAGGGTGTCAAGCCGACGCACTTGCTTCGCTGCTCAGCGCATGAGATAAAGCCGGCTCCTGCGGCGTTTTTTTAGCCTCTTCGTTATCTATCCCTATGAATCGTATCCTGACCACAAGCGCGCTCGTTGCCCTGTCTTTCACCAGCCTGACCCAGGCTGAATCCGTCTTCACTGGCCGCTGGGCGCTGACTATCCCGGGAGGCGGAGCAGGTTGGTTGGGTGTGGAGGAGAAAAATGGCGGGTTTAGCTCCAGTATTCTCTGGGGTGGCGGCAGTGTGGTGCCGACCCAGGCCACACGCGTAGAGGGCGATACGCTCGTCGTTACGCGTGAGCAGAAAAACAAAGAGGGTAAGGTCACCATCGAGACCATTACCGCCAAAGCCGATGGCCATGCCCTTAAGCTCACTACCTCGAAAAAGAATGCTGAGGGAAAGGAAGTCGGTAAGGCTGCTGAATTCACCGGCAAGCGTATCCCTGCTATCCCAGCTAAGCCTGATTTATCCAAGGTCAAATATGGTGAGCCCATAGCGCTCTTGAATGGCAAGGACCTCAGTGGCTGGCGTTTGCTAAATGCAAAGGCTGATAACGGTTGGAGTGTGGCTGATGGCGTGCTGCAAAACCGTGTGGTGAAGGCCAAGGATAAACACTTTGGGAACCTGCGCACCGATGCTGAGTTCGAGGATTTCAATCTTAAGACTGAAGTTCGCACTCAAGAGGGCAGCAACAGTGGCATTTATCTGCGTGGTATCTACGAGGTGCAGATCATGGAGAGTTACGGTAGGCCGCTCGACTCCCACCACATGGGCGCGCTTTACAGCCGGATCACTCCTAGCGTGAACGCGGAAAAGCCCATCGGCGAATGGCAGACGCTGGACATCACGCTGGTGGACCGCCACCTCACCGTCATCTTGAATGGCAAGACCATCATCGACAATCAGCCTGTGTTGGGCTGCACTGGCGGTGCGATGACTAGCGATGAGTTCAAGCCCGGCCCTATCTACCTCCAGGGCGATCACACCAATGTGGACTATCGCAATATGGTGCTCACGCCTGTGGCGAAGTGATGTTTTCTAAGCCATTGAGCGTAGTCGAGTAAAACTCCGCTGCGCTCGCGGCCCCTGCCTCATAAAAAGTCGCCATCTGCTGCCCCGAGAATAAGGCTGGCCGATCTTGATGCGTATGGGCGATGAGCACTCGTTTGCCATGCATCTGTGCCAGCCTCAGGCGATACTGGAGCAGTTGCTCACTCGCGCAGGCGTGTGACTGGTTAGTTAGGTTGATGACATTGAAAGGTGCCCACGTCGGTGCGGGTCGGCTATAATGGCTGACACGATGCAGTACGATGGTGTCGATGCTCGGATCATCGAGCCATGGATCCATCGGCGTCTCGTGGGCGATGCCGCCATCAAAGCAGGCCATGCCCAAGTGGAAGAGCGGCTGGAAAAAGGTCGGCACGCAGCAGCTGGCGATCATCGCCCGAGCCAACGAACCTTGGGTCAAAAAGTGCGTCTGGTGAGTCGTCAGATCACTTACGGCGGCCATGAAGCGCGTGGGCAGAGACTCGATCTGCAAATTTCCAAACACAGACTCCAGGAAAGTCACGGCTGCATCCGGCTTGAACAAACCGGGATTTTTGTCCGCAAAAGTGCAGCGCAGGTATTGCGTGAGCCATGGGGTGCGGCGGATGAAGGAGCGGCGAAACCGCCATGAGATCACGACCCGCCGCATACATTCTACAGGTAACCCGGAGGCATACAGCCCCGCTGCGATCGCTCCCGCCGAGGAGCCCCCGACGGCCACGGGTCGCACGCCCAGCTCATGCAGCCGAGCCAGGAAGCCTGCATGGGTCGCGTAACCCAGGAAGGATGCCCCGAGAGAGATGGCGATGCGAGGGGCAGTCATGGTTGAGTGCGGAGTTCGATCAGTTTTCAGCAGCTACGATTGGTTCGGCACAGGTTTCCTGGCCGATCCACGCAGGAAGAGCAGGCCACCTAACAAGCCCCAAACGACCCCCATGAGCCAGCCCATGAGCGAGGCGGAAATTGCCGTTGCTTCGGGTAGCCCCGTTAGGCCGTGCATCAGCGTTTCAAAGGCCTTTTCCCGCACGCCCAGGCCAGAGACAGAGATCGGTAGCCCAGCCACCGCGTCCACGATCGGCATCGCTGCCAGCACATCGCGCAGTGGGGCCAGCCCCCCGACTGCATGCACCGCGCAGTAAAAGCAGATGAAGTGTGTCAAAAACAACAGCACCGAAAGTCCACCCGCCATTAGCGATCCGCGCCAGTTACGCCGCAGCTCATCGCAGGCACTGGCGAAATCTTTAAGCGGCGCGTAGCCCAGCAGCCAGGGCCACTTTCCCTCTCCCCACTGGTAAAGCCGTGGTGTGAAGGAAATGGCAGAGAGCACGATGAACACTAGGCTTCCTCCCATGAACATCTCAAAGCCCTCCACCAGCGTGCGTACCTCTGGGCCCATCGACTTTAGTCGGCCATCATAGACTGAGCGGCAGGAAAGGAAGAGCACTGCCATGCCGATCGTACCCATCAGATGATCCAGCATCACAGATGCGACGATGGGCAGCTGGCGCAAGCCAGGGCGCTGCATCAGGGCTAGCACTCGGTAAGCATCTCCTCCTACCACGCCGATGGAGGTGATGTTGAAAAAATGGCTCACCACAGTCACGCGTAGCACCTCGGAAGCAGGCACTTGCTGCCCCTGGCCACGAAGCAGCACCTGCCAGCGCAGTGCGCCTAGCCAGATGGAGAGACCCATGGCCGCCAGCCCGGCTGGTACCCAGATCCAGTTTAGCCCTATCGTCCGCAGGTGCGGCAGGATGCTCTCGGTGAACTGATGCTCACGGAAAATCCACATCAGCAGGCCCGTCGTCACGGCTAGCTTTAGCAAGATAGGGAGCGCCTTTTTCATCGGCTATCCGACCCAGCTCATGCGAGGTTTGCTTCTTCGATGGCTTTGGCGATGGATTCCACGCTATGCAGGATTTCCCGAGCCTTGTCCTGGTCGCCGATCTTCAGTTTAAAGTGTTTCTCAATCGCTACCACCAACTGCAGCGCGTCCACACTGTCCAGTCCGATGCCGTTTGGGCCAAAAAGGGGCGCTTCATCTGCGATCTCATCGACTCCAACCTCCAGCATCAGCTCGCTGGCCATCACTTCTTTGATACGCTGGCGTAAATTCATCAGAGGTAGAGAGAAGGGCAGGGGAAGAGGTCAAACAAGGCCCCCATCAAGCTTGAGAGCCGCGCCAGTCATATAGCTCGCCTCCGGGCTGGCAAGGAAGAAAACCACCGCTGCGATCTCCTCTGGCCGTGCAAAGCGGCGCATAGGCGTTTCCCGCCGAACCGCCTTCACCTGTTCTTCGCTCCAACCAGCGGGCAGCGCGCCCTCGATATGGCCGGGACAAATGGCATTCACCGTGATGCCTAGGCGCGCAGTTTCCTTGGCTAGGCTCTGCGTTAGCCCTAGCACACCAGCCTTGGCCGCTGCGTAGTTCGTCTGCCCTGCAGGCGAATGCAGCGCGCTGAGCGAAGCCACATTGACAATCCGTCCCCAGCGTTGCGTCATCATCGGCCGTAGCACCGACTGGCAGCCATGAAAGACAGCATCTAGGTTCGCCTCTAAAACACCACGCCACTGCGCCTGACTCATGGAAGCCAGAAGTGCATCATCGTGGCAGCCGGCATTATTCACCAGGACGTTTAGCGGTCCACAGCTTGCCTCGATCTCTGCCAGCGCCTGCGTCCAGGCCTCAGGGTGCGTGACTTCCAGGGGGCAAAGATGTGCCCGTCCGGCAAACTCATGCACCAGCGCTTCGGCATGATCTCGCCGTTCGCGCACGCCCAGGTGAACTTGGCAGCTCGTGTCGTGCTCCAGAAAATAGCGCGCCGTGGCATGGCCTAGCACACCATTCGCACCAGTGATCAGGATATTTCGGACAGGGACAGCCGTAGCAGACATGCCGCTGTCTGCACCTGCTCAAGCCTGCGGTCAATCCGTGGCTTTGACAGCGGTGTATAAGCAGCCTCAAGATCCCTCGGTAGATGGGCTTTGTGGACGCTGTGCTGCTTCTTGCTGCTGGCGTTGAATTTCCATCTGGCGCTGGCGTTCAGCTTCTTCTTGGCGAGCACGCATCTCGGCTTCCTGCTGGGCGCGCATGGCGGCTTCTTGCTGTTGGCGTTGAATTTCCATCTGGCGCTGGCGTTCAGCTTCTTCTTGGCGAGCACGCATCTCGGCTTCCTGCTGGGCGCGCATGGCGGCTTCTTGCTGCTGGCGTTGAATTTCCATCTGGCGCTGGCGTTCAGCTTCTTCTTGGCGAGCACGCATCTCGGCTTCCTGCTGGGTGCGCATGGCGGCTTCACGTTGTTGAGTTTCCACCAGGGCCTGACGCTCAGCGGCCTCTTGCTGGGCACGCATTTGAGCTTCGCGTTGTTGGGCTGCGGCCATTTCGGCAGCTTTCGCAGCTTCGGCGTCTTGCGCGGCGCGCATGCTGGCGGCTTGTTTTTCTTGTTCTTCGATCTCTTGGCGCATGGCTTCGGCTTGCTTGCGGGTCAGTTCCTGCTGTTGGGCGAGCATCTCAGCCTCTTGTTTTTCACGCAGGGCGGCTGATGCACGTGCGTTCATTTCGGCAGCTTGCTTTTCCTTGGCCGCGGCTTCGAGCTCGTGTTGTTCGGCGATCATTTGCTTTTGCATTGCCTCGGCTTCGGCCTGCTGCTGTGCGAGATCTGCTTTTTTTTCTGCGAACTGACGTTCCAGCTCTGCTGCTTTGGCGTTGTCCACACTGATACTGGGGCTGCTGGCGACGTTGGGTTCGGAGCGGGCACTGTTTGGCTCAGGGTTGGGCTCGGTTGGCTGCCCCACGATGGCTGGCAGTTCGTTCATGAGGTTGCCTCTCGGCGATGAGGGTTGCGGATTTTCACCCGCTAAACTGGTTTGGCTGCCGCCGGGTTGGTTTGGCGTGATGAGGGTAGGTGACTCTGTCAGGACGAGCTGGGGTGCGGGCTGGCGGGATTGGTGGGCGATGGTCTCGCGCAGGGCGACTTGCTGATCCTTGGGCACATCTTTCCAGCCATCAAGAAGCACGGGTTGCTGGATGCGTTCGGCAATGACTGGTGTGTGGCGTGGTCCGTCCTTCATGGCCAGTGGCACAGGGGCGGCGACAAAGCTAGGCTGGTCACGATCGGCGCGTGGACCGATCGGTGCAGGGCGATCGGCGAGCCGCACGGTAGCGCGTGGCACACGGGTGCGGCACTGCTTTTCCACCCAATCGATGGCAGGCCCACCACGCTGGATGCAGGTGCTCTGCTGCGAGACATAGACGATGCTGGTGACATTCACGGTCTGCTGAAACACGGTCGTGACACGGGTGGTCGGCAGGCCGCAGTTCACGTAGCTGCGGCGACCAAAGTCGGAGGCACTGATGAAGGTGTAGGAGCTGGGTGCCAAGCTGTAGCGTGCATCGCAGTCATGGCCGATACCATGACGGGCACTGGCGCCTGGCGGTAAGGGTGCCCAGCCGACAAAATCGCGACCATGACGCCAGGAGACCCAGGCTGGAGCCCACTCACGACCGGGAATCCAGATCCAGCCATGGCGGGAGACTCTAACCCAGCGCCCATAGTGATAGCAGGCCCAGCCAAAGGGCTCTTGCGAGGACCAAGTCCAGCCGCGATCGGTCCAGACCCAACGACCATCGACGTATGGTCGCCAGTTGGGCCGGTCAGCCTGGCTAGGGCGGAAGGCATAACCATACCCGCTGACCTCCAGCCAGCGTCCGTGGGTTCGCAGGGAGTCATAAAACATGGAGTAGTCGGCTGCCGGTTCTGACCAGGATGGTGAAAGGTTAGTAGCAGGTGCGGAGGGGGCAGTAGGGGTAGGGGGAATGTAGGGTACTGCCTTGGGTACAGGCTGACTGGCGAGTTGATCGCGCAGTTGCTGGTTTTTGCGGCGGGCCTCATCGGCATCGGCCATCAGCTTGGCGTTTTCTTGTTTGATGGCCTCCAGGCTAGCGCGCAGTTCGGCATTTTCTTTGTCACGCATGGCCTGTTCCAGATCGGCTAGCTGACGCTGCATGTCCTCGCTACGGCGCTGTAATTCGGCTGCCTGTTGCTCATAGGTAGCGTGGTTTTTTTCCATCTCTAGGCGTGCAGTCTCCGGGTCGGCGGAGGGATTGCACGCAGGCAGCAGTGCGATCAGGGGCAGGAGGAAAGGGTGCAGTTTCATGGCAAAATGGGAGACGCGTTCTGTCGGACGAGCGCGGAGACTGGTTGTTCATGCAATTTATGCAGAAGCATGGCTGGATGGTGGTAAAGAATCCTAACGATCCTGTTAGCAAGCCGTTCTCTCTTGCTCTCCGCGCAGCATCCTGCCAGTCTCATTTCTTTTTTCCATCTCATGATTCGCTTGCTCTCGTCCCCGGTCCTCTTACTCCTGGCGCTCTGTCTTTCCGCCTGTGATCCCGAACCCGCTGGGAAACTTGCAGTGCAAGCTCCGGTCGCGGAGGCGAACAAAGTGGCTGTTGTTCCTGCCCTCGTGGAAAGTGCTAAGGCCCCTGCGGCGCCTGCCAATCCTGATCCTGAGCAACTGGTGGACATGAGCGAATTCGGCAGCTTGGAGCCTGTGGATCGCCCGGATATGCCAGACCGTGGGGTCATTCGTTTTGGCCCTGAGAGCTACCAGCACGCTAACCAAGCGCACTGGGAAACCTATACCTGGACGGGCTTCAAAGCAAAGCGTTGGGGGCGTTATCAGGTTCGCCTGACCTACATGCTGCGCCGCGCCTCATTGGGCATGCAGTTCCGTCTCGGCGATCTGACGGTGAAGCGTTCGCTGAAGTCCTCTCCGAATGCACGCAAGGTTTACTTGGGCGAGGTCTATGTGCCGCAAGCGGGCGAAGTGCCCTTCATGATGCTGACGCCGCCGACGGAGGATGGAGGCTTCAAGGTTCTGGAGGTAGCACTGATTCCCGCACCTGAAGGACCTCTGCCTGCGCAGAGCCCAGATGGCACGATCACTCTGCCTGCCAGCAGCGCGACGACATGGTCCGAAACGATGCGCTATGAGCCCAAATCTGAAAAAAACTGTCTGGGTTACTGGAATGACGAGAAGGACTTGGCTGAATGGGAATTTCAGCCTGAAAAGGCAGGTCGCTACAAGGTGACCGTGAGCTATGGCTGCGGCGGTGGTAATCACGGCAGTGAGGTGGAGCTGAAACTGAAAGGGCAGACACTGAAATGGACGACGCAGGATACAGGTGGTTTCCAAAAATGGCAGGATGTTAGCTTGGGCGAGATCGAGATCTCCAAAGGTGGCCCGCAACGCCTAATCATTGATCCGATAAACAAAGTGAAGTCTGCGGTTTTGGACGTGCAGAAGGTCGTTCTGACTCCTGCTGGCTGACGCGCCACCATGCTTACGCGTGCTTGTTGGATATTGGGCTGGGTCGCCCTCATTGTGGGCCTATTGTTGCATGGGCTTTTGCGTGATGATTACTCCGTCTGGACGCTTTTTTTTTACACCATGCCACGGCCTTGCCTGGTCGTGTTGGCTTTGTTCCTGGCCTGTTTTCCTAAAGTCAGATGGGTAGGCCGTATCACGGCACTTGGCATCGCCGTTTGTATCACGGCGCAATGGCTCAAATCGTCCTGGCAGCCGCGCCTTTCGCTGGTCGAGGTATCGGCAGCGAGCCGTCTCGAAGCAGGAAAGACCCCCGAATTTAGCCTGCTGTTTTGGAATCTCTGCCGCCCTAGCGGGCTGGACACGCATGCCATTGAAGTCGTGCAAGAGTTGAAGCCTGACATCGCTGCCTTTGTCGAGCCTGGTTCAGATGTCGGTCGGTTACTGACTGAGTATGAGGCACGCCTGCCCGGCTATAAGGTCGCCTGGATGCCGCGTGGCATTCTTTGGCTGTCCAAGCTGCCCTCGCGCTACCGAGATCGAGGTAAGCTGGATGGTGTCGGAGCTTATGCGCGCTTTGAAGTAGGTGGGGTAGGTGAGCCCTTTCCTATAGTTGTCGGTGATGTGTATCCGCATCTTTTTCACCCCCGCACGGCGCAGCTACGTGAGCTGCTGGGCCATGCTTTAAATAGGGCCGATGCAGTTATCGTCGGCGACCTGAATACACCGCGGGAGTCTGTGCATTTCGACGTCTGGCGTGCACATTATCAAAATGCGCTGGAAAGCCGTGCTGGCAGTCTGCACGAGACTTGGCCGTGCGGTCTTCCTCTGTTAAGTCTAGATCAGATCTGGGTAGGGCCGAGCTGGAAAATCCTGGACGTGCAGAAGCTGTGGCGGTTAAGAGGCAGTGACCATGCGGTGCTTTTTTTACGGCTGAAGCGCCGCTGAATGACGATGTCTTTAGCTCGTTTCCTGAACTGAATTTTACAGGTCGGACTTTGCCGCTTTCTCAAAAAGTCGTTAGCTTTTGGAGATTCACCCTGAACCGGTATGGCTAAAATCATCTACCTCTGCGCTATCGGCTGCCTAGCACTGACGTCCGTGGCTCAATCTCAAGTGACTGGTGTCCTACGCGAAGTATGGACTAACCTCGATGGCACTGCGACGTCAGATTTGACGCTTTCCAACGACTATCCCAGTCATCCGGTTTTTCGTGTTGTGGATGCGTCTTTTGCCACACCGTCCAATTGGTCAGAGCGCTATGGTGTGCGTATGCGTGCCCTGCTCACTCCCAGCGCGACAGGTAACTACACCTTTTGGGTCACTGGTGATGATAATTGCGAGCTATGGCTGAGCCCTGATGCCACTTCCCAGCGCAAAGTGCGTATTGCCTCCGTCCCTGGATGGACCAATACTTGGCAGTGGAATAGGTTCCCTGAACAACGTTCTGCTCAGATCGCTTTGGTGGCTGGACAGCACTACTACATCGAAGCGTTGATGAAGGAAGGCTACGGTGGTGATCATTTGGCGGTTGGATGGGCGACGTCTCCTGATGCCGCGCCGCAGGTCATCCCAGGGGTAAATTTGACCCCTATTGAGAACCCCGGAATCCCGCCGATGGGCTTGGTGGTAGAGGCGGGTCGTCCCGTGACGCAATATGCCCCCAACCTCGAGATCCATGTGCAGGCCCAGGCGCTGAATCTGAGTCAGCCAGGCATTCCGCCTACGGTGCAATGGATGCAGGTCAGCGGCCGGACGGCGATGATTACGTCACCAGAGTTGGCTGCGACTCGCATCACGTTGCCAGCGGCAGGCACTTATGTGTTCCGAGTCACGGCCACGGCAGGTGCGCTTTCCGGTTCGGATGAGTTGACGGTGACCATTGCCCCGGCACTGGCAGCCGATGCTGGTCGTGCTCTTGCCGAATATTGGTTCGGCGTGAATGGTGCTTCGGTGACTTCGCTGACCGATAGCATCGACTATCCGGCGTTTCCCCACGCGCATCGGATGATCCATACGCTCAGCAGCAGGGCAGCCATGGCGGAACACTATGGCGAGCGTATTCGTGGCTTCCTGCTGGTGCCGACGACAGGCAGTTACCGGTTCTTTTTGTCTGCCGACGAGACGGCTGAATTCCGTCTGAGCACCAGCGCGAGCCCCGAAGGCCTACGCAGACTCGCCGCTGTCACGGCCAGGACAGGCGTGGATAACTTTACCAGTGAACCGACTCAAGCCAGTGAGGCGGTGACGCTTGCCGCAGGACAGCGCTATGCCTTTGAAATCCTACACAAAGAGCTGTGGAGCTCTGACCACTGCATTCTCATGTGGCAGCAGCCAGGCCAGGATTACATGAGCGAAATCACGGGTGAATTCCTGGCTCCGCCAGCTGATAGTGCTGTGGTTACAGCTATCGCGCAGGAATTCACGCTGACTCAAGATTACAATCTGAATGCGGGGCGCGATGCCACGCTCTACTGGCCACGCAATACGCTGAACTTATCTGCTTTTGAATCCCGCCGCATCTGGGGTGGCGATACACCATCGCGGCGTTGGTCGATGGTCAGTGGGCCAGGCTCGGTGCTTTTTTCTTCGGCTGATACCGCGCAGACTTTAGCGACCTTTGCCGCAGTGGGCACCTACGTGTTGCGCTACACAGTCACCACCGTGAACAATGCCAGCACCGATGAGTTCACCGTGCGTGTGCTCAATCCGATCAATGCCAATGTCGGCGGTCTCACACGCCAAGTCTGGTGGAATCGGAACTACAACACCTTGGCTGACTTTCGTGCCGATCCTGCTTTCCCGAATGCACCGGACATCACGGATGTTATTCCTGATTTGCGTCAGTCTGACAACTGGGCCGATCTCTATGGCACGCGTGTCACGGGTATTCTGAATGTGCCGCCCGGTGGGGCGAATCCCGTCGCCTACACATTTTCGGTCTCTGGGGATGATGAGGCAGAGTTCTCTATAAGCACGGACGCGACGGCAGCTAAGCTGCGCAAAGTCTGCTTTACCACTCGCTTCACGAACCCGGAAGAGTGGACTCGAGATACCTCTCAAACCTCAGAGCCGATCCTACTTAGACCAGGCAATCGCTACTTCATTGAACTTATCCACAAGGCCACGTGGGGAGCGGATCATTTTGCAGTCTCTTACACGCGTCAGGGCGACAAGCGCCGCTACTTGTTGGAAGGCAGTCTTGTTGAGCCTGCTATTCGTGCGCCCGCGTTTGACAGAACGCAGATTTTCTTTGCCAGCGCAGGCCGTGACCGCACCTACTGGTGGCCGCATGATCGCGTTCAGTTGCAGGGTGAGGTCATCCTGCGGCAGACCAGTGCAGAGCCCATCAAAACGCTTTGGAGACAAATCTCAGGCCCGACGGTGCGGATTACAGATCCTGCCACTCTCAATTCGGAGGCAGTGCTGACAGCGGTCGGGACTTATGTATTTGAACTGACCGCCACGGCCGGCACGCGCACGCACCGAGACACGGTCAGCATCGTGGTGAATCGAGCCTTCACCACGGGTTCAGGTTCTCTCACACGTTCGGTCTGGCTGGATGTGGAAGGTGGCAGCTTGGCTGATCTAACAGCCTACGATCCGAAGCTGGCCTATCCGCATTTTGAAGATCTGCTACCCGGTGTGGAGCCGCCAGTGAATTGGGCTGACTACTACGCTCAGCGTCTCCAGGGCACGCTGACGGTGCCGGTGGGTGGAGCTTACACTTTCTGGGTCGCCTCGGATCATGCCTCTGACTTTCAGATTGATCTTAAAGATGGTCTGGGATTGCGCCGCCTCGCTTTCTTGGATCATGAAGGGCATCAACCTCGTGCCTGGGATGATCACACCACTCAAAAATCTGTCGAAGTGCAGTTGCAGGCGAATGTAGCCTACTCCATCCGAGTGCTGCACAAAGAGCGCACAGGGATCGACCATGTGTCTCTGGCCATGAGTGGTCCGGCTACGAATGGTCGTGAGGTGGTTTCGAATGCCTTCCTGAAGCCCGAGCGCAATGCGCCTGCCTTCAATCCCGAAATTACCATCACCTTAGGCCGCGATCGCACACTGCTTTGGCCGCAAAGTCAGCTCGCCATGGCTGCGTTAGTTTATGACCTCAGGGAAGGGCCGCGCCCGCTGACTTACCAATGGCGAAGTAGCTCTCGTGCTGTCAGTTTCGACAACGCCACGGGCCCTGTGGCAGTGGCCACTTTCGCAGGGCCAGGCTTATATGAGATCGCGCTCACGGCCACAGATGGTCAAAATACTGCCACTGATACGCTGTTGGTCACAGTGCAGTCGCCGATCATGCCTCGTGCAGGTGGCTTGCTGCGTGAGGTTTGGACCGATATCTCGGGGTCTTCCATCAGTCATCTGACCAGCGCTGTGACCTATGCTGGTAAGCCTAACTTCACCGACATTGTGCCGAATTTGGAAACACCAGCCAACTGGGGAGACAACTATGGCCAGCGGCTCTCGGGTTTTCTTCAGGTGCCTGTAGAAGGTGACTATGTTTTCTTCATCGCTAGCGACGATCAGAGTGAACTCTGGCTGAATGCGAATGGTGAAACCGCAGCAGGTGCGGTGCGCATTTGCTCGGCTCCTTGGGCCACGGGCCGTTACCAATGGACAGCGAACGCCGCGCAGAAGTCAGCGGCTATCCGCTTGTTGCCAGGCAGGCGCTATTACATCCAAGCTTTGCAAAAAGAAGGTGGAGGTGATGACTATTTAGCTGTGGCTTATCGGCTCGCCACGCAGCCTGATGCCGAAGCTCAGGTCATCCCTGGAGTGCTATTAAGCCCGCCCGATGGGGTGAATGCGACCACGCTGGATAGCGAGATGACGGTCCGTGCCGGAGAGCCACAGACCAGCTATTGGCCGAAGTCACGCTATATGCTGTCGGGTTCTGCCCTCGACTATGTCCCAGGCCCTCAGGCGCTGGCTTATCGCTGGACTTTGCAAACGGGGCCGCTAGGTGCGGCAACACGCACGGTGTTTGATTCCCCCACGGCATCTTTGACTTCGGTGGAGCTGTCCGTGGCAGGTACCTATCAGTTCTTGCTTACGGTGACGGATGGTCGGAATACGCGCACGGCGACGACTTCGATCACGGTGCTTCCAGCGCTCGGCACTGGCACAGGTTCCATTTTGGCTGAGGTCTTCAATGGCATCACTGGTTCTTGGGTCACGGACCTCACCCGAAATGCCAAGTTTCCCAGCAGCCCGGATGCACGCTTCCAATTGCGTTCTGTCGAGATTCCTTCGAATCGTGGAGATAACTATGGGATGCTCATTCGAGGCTACCTTTTTCCACCTGTCACAGGCGTGTATCGCTTCAACCTCGCTTCAGATGAATGGAGTGAGGCCTATCTGAGCACAGATCGAATGCCTGAGAAAAAGGAAATGCTCTGCTTTGTGCCAGCCGCGACGGATTATTATGAATGGCGGCGCTTTCCAGACTACCAGCTCAGCCGTCCGGTCTCGCTGGTGAAAGGTCAGAGCTACTATATTGAGATCCGCTACAAAGAGAGCGGCTGGCGGGATCACTTAGCGTTGGCATGGCTGCCGCCGGGAAAGACGGCGTTTGAGGTCGTGGATGGGCCCTTCCTAGCTCCTTTGCAGCTCGCTGACCGCGGCGCACCCGTGGTGACCCTGACTGATGGGAATGTGATGCTGCAAGTGGGTAGCACCTTTACTGATCCTGGCTTTAGCGCTGTTGATGGCACCGATGGCGACCTGTCTAGCTCAGTGCGTGTAGAAGGCGTCGTGGATAGTTCAACGCCTGGCACCTACGTGTTGCGTTACAGGGTCGCTGATCGTGCTGGTAATGAAAGCGTGGCTGCTGTGCGTCGTGTGACGGTCGCTGTAGCTGCTGGAGCTGAGCCGACGTATCCGCCCGATACGAGTGCCGCGCATCCGACGATGGCCTGGACACCGCCTGCGACGATTACGGATAACGATGCTGCGCGCTTCCTCATGCAGACCACTTTTGGCCCAACCGAGGCTGAAATCGCTCGTGTGAAGCAGTTGGGGTTCTCCCGTTGGATTGATGAACAGCTCGCCCTGCCTAACAGCAGCCACCTGGATCATATGGATCGCATGGCAATGTATGAAAACGCCCAGGAAAAGCTGCTAGAGCTCGCTCGCGAGGCCAACACTCTGGGGCTGCCTGGTGCGATGATGCCACTCGCCCGCACACCTGTGAACACGGAGGACCGTCTCTGTAGCTGGTGGACTCTAGCCATGAATGCGCCGGATCAGCTTCGCCAGCGTGTCGGTTTGGCGTTGAGTGAGATCATTGTCATCTCCGACCGCTCCGGTTCCGCTTTGCGTAACTATCCGCGCGGTTGTACGAACTTCTATGATCTTCTCGTGAAGGGCGTCGGCGCAGGCAGAACCTACCGCGAGTTGCTGGAAGAGGTGACTCTGAATCCAATGATGGGCACTTGGCTGACGATGGTTCGCAGCTCCAAAGCGAAGCCTGATGAGAACTATGCTCGGGAGATTATGCAATTGTTCAGTATCGGTCTGGAGCACCTGAATAAAGATGGAAGTTTTAAACGAAATGCTTCAGGCAACACGATCTCGACCTACGGTCAGGAGGAAATTCGTGAACTCTCCCGTGCCTTGACTGGCTGGACATATGCGAACTCGCGCAGCTTCACTTGGACGAGTAGCCCTGATGAAGTGAATCCGATGATGGCCTTTGAAGATCAGCATGATCGTGGGCAGAAAATCATCATCGGTGGCGCCACAGTGCCAGCGGGGCAGACAGCGATCCAGGACGTGCGCCGCTGCGTGGATGTGCTCGCCGCTCACCCGAACGTCGGGCCTTTCATCGCGAAGCGCCTGATCCAGCGGCTGGTGATGAGTAATCCTAGCCCGGCCTACATCTTCCGTGTGTCGCGCACTTGGGATGACAATGGGCGTGGCGTGCGCGGAGACATCGGCGCGGTGGTGAAAGCGATCTTGCTAGACCGCGAGGCACGCGCCGTGGGATCTGCACTGAGCAATGGTAAGTTAAGCGAGCCAATGATTCGTCTTGCCCGTGTGATGCGTGCATTGGCTCGTCCGCCGAGTAGCAATCCTCCACTGCTGGGCCGTTATTTCATGTGGAACGCTTTGGATGAAATTGGCCAATGGCCGATGCAGGCTCCTACGGTCTTTAATTTCTTCACGCCGAACTATGCGCCTGCAGGTCCGATCTTGGAGGCAGGTATAGCAGCTCCTGAGTTTGAAATTACCACGGAGCTTACGGCAACAGACACCGCTAACTACTTCTTTGAAGGAGTCGCCAATGGCTTCTACACGAATGCCAGCAGCCGCATCATGCTCGATTTCGCGCCGCTGACGCAACTGTGGTCTACACCAGTAGCGGTTCTGTCGAAGATAGAGACGCTCCTGCTGGCACGCCCGATGTCGAATAGCCTGCGGAACAGTCTGCTGAGTATTCATGCCTTGTATTCCACCAATCCAAACGCAGGGGTGCGCGTGATGCTTCAGTTGCTAACAGCCTCCCCCGAATTTGTTACGGAAAAGTAATGGGCTCTGCACGAAGGGTGTCTTTGCAATCACCCTTTTTGTCATACTTTTGAATTGGCTGCATTGACGTTGGGCTGCCGTTTTTGGTATTTTTCTAAATTAGCAGTCAGGGCAGCAAAAAAGACCAACCCTCTAAGGGGCATTTTTTTCGCACGTCCATAACTTTGCCAACCCAACCCATCATGTGCAAACGACTTCTGTTTGGCGTCTTTTTTGTAGCGACGACTTTCGCCATCCTATGGCTTTCTAACCATAGGACTGATTCGGTGAATCCGGTGGCTTCGGTGAAGGTCTCAGCAGGAGCCACTTCCCTAAGCGGCGATGGAGCAGCGCGAATGAACGCCAATCTATCTCTGAGTCAGGGCACTTCAGCTGATGCATTAACCTTGTTCGATCAATGGCTAACTCGATATTTGACGAATCCGCAAACGAGCGAACTGGACGAAGGTAAAAAGCTGGCTCGTGAGCGGCGTCCCGTGTTTCGACAGCTGATTCAATCCGATCCTAGGGCAGCGCTGGCCCAGGCCGTGCCCATGGTGGCGCGCCAGAAGCTGCCGCGCGAGCTGGTGGCGCTGTTAGAGGAGCGCGTGAATGCGACGGGTGATCTTGAGCTGCGCCTAGGGTTGCCAGAGAGCGGCGTGGCATCCAATGCGAATATGGTTAGGCAAAGAGTGGCTAGCTTTGCCAATGGCCGCGCCTACAATGCGTATGTGTTCGGCCGGCGGGAGGAGATGACGAGCATCGCCTCTGCGTCGCTCAATGGGGTGGCGGTGGACAGTGAGCTGGCGCTGAGCGAGGAGCCGAGCCGTCGGCTGGAGGTGGGTGAAATTCCGCCGCTAGGGAAGGAGGCCGTGGTGGATTGCCCGGTGTCTGGAAAACAGGTGTTTGAGTCCGCGCAGGAGGTCGTGGAGGTGATTACGGAGGAGACGCCGGCTGTGGAGACCGGGGGTAAGGTGGTGTTTTTTTGCGATGGGGGGCATATCACGAGCTACAATGACACGCTGATTCTGGGAGAGGGGCCGACGGGTGGGGCGTTTGGCTACACGGGTGTGCTGCCGAATGCGCCGACGCCATCGCTGGGTGTGATCAAGGTGCTAGCGATCCCGGTGGCCTACCCTGATCTGCCGCGTGCCCCTGCGACGGAGGCGACGCTACAAACGACGCTGCGACAGGTAGCAGAGCACTATTCGCGGGCTTCTTACGGGCGTCTGACGCTGGTAGGTGTGGTGACGCCGCTGGTGAAGCTCCCGCAAAACGAGGCCTGGTACACCCAGCGCGATACGAGCAATGGTGGTGATATCGGCGGATCTAGCCTGCTGCATCTGCACGCACGCGAGGAGGCTCGGAAGCTAGGCTATGACACCAACGAGTATGACAATATCTGCGTGCGCCACGATGCTGGGCCAGGCAGCTACGGAGGGCTGGCGACAGTGCCAGGCAGTACGGTGTGGCTACGCACGGACGATGCAGGAACATGGGCGCATGAGATCGCGCATAGTTTCGGCCTGCTCCACGCGAACTTTTGGGACACGGCGGGCACCAGCAGCATCGGCCCGGGAGGCAATGATGAGTACGGGCACTCTTATGACATTGTGGGATCGAGCGGCTCTTTCCCGAATGGGCATTACAACGTGGCGGGGAAAAATCAGATTCGCTGGCTGCCGGACGCCAACATTGAGACCGTGACGACGAGCGGGCTGTATCGCATCTATGCCCACGACACTGGAGTTTTGGATCCGGCGCGGCGCTACGGGTTGCGGCTCTTGAAAGACCCGCTGCGGACGTACTGGGGCGAGGTGCGGTCGCTCTACGATACGCTGCCGTGGGTGAAAAATGGGCTGATGTTGGGCTGGCGCTACCCGACGGCGGGAGGGCAGAATCTGCAATTGATCGACACAACACCGGGGTCGCCCTTTTTGAAGGAAGATGCGCCTGTCGCACTGGGGAGCACTTTTTCTGATCGGGAGGCGGGCCAGCACCTTACAACAGTGGCAATGAACGAGAGCCCACGGTATGTGGATGTGCAGGTCAACCTGGGCACCTTTTCCAGCAATCAGCGCCCCACTCTGTCTTTGGCAGCTTCTCAGACGGCGGTGCCGGTGAATGGGACTGTGACTTTTACTGCGACAGCAGCAGATGCAGACAATGATACGCTGGCTTACTCCTGGCAGCATTTTGGCAACACGAGCGTGAAGATCGTATCTCCAAACTCGCCAGTGATCACGCGGCAGTTCACCAGTGCGGGAACATATGTCGTGACCTGTACGGTGAGTGACATGAAGGGGGGGACGACCTCGCGGAACCAATTGATTACGGTTGGGAACGGCAACGGGCGCTTTACCATCCGTGGGCGGGTAACCCTAGGTGGGCAGGGACTGCAAGATGTGGTGGTGACAGCAAACGGCACGAATGGGGTGCTCACGGATGCAGCAGGCGAGTATGTGATCCCGAACTTGAGTGCAACGACCTACGTGCTTTCTGCGCTGCTCTATGGCTACTCGTTTGATGAGCTCTTCAACAATCCGGTGACCGTGGGGCCTAGTGCGGCGAACGCGGACTTTCGTGCGGTAGCGCAGCCGGTAGTGACGATCTCCTCTGTAACGGCGGAGGCCAATGAGCTAGCTCCGGTGACGAAGGGCCTGTACCGGCTGACACGGGTAGGGGATACGAGCGCGAGCCTAATGGTGAATGTGGTTCCGGCATCAGGTGTGGCGACAAAAGACACGGATTACTCGCTGACGCCTAACTACGTTACGGGGTCGAATGGGATGAGCACCTTCACCATCCCGGCAGGGTCGGCGACGTTGGATGTGACGCTGACGCCCCTGGTGGACACGACGCAGGAGGGGCCGGAGACGGCAACGCTACTGCTGGGACCGGGTCAGGGGTACGTGGTAGCGCAGCCATCAGCTGCGACAGTGGTCATCAATGATGACGACACGACGCTGCCCAAGGTATCCCTCTCCGCTACTACGAATCGGACGCTAGAGGGGGCGGGCACGCCAGTGGCACTGACGGTGACTCGGAGTGGACCAGCCGTAGCGATGGCGCCAGAACTTGTGGTGGCCTACACGGTGGGCGGGACGGCGACAGCGGGCGCGGACTACAGCGAGCTGAGTGGCACGGTGACGTTGCCTGCTGGGGTAGCGAGTGCGAATATTCTGGTGACACCCCAGAATGACGCGACCTCCGAAGAGTTGGAGATGGTGCGGGTGGATCTAGCCGCAGGCACGACCTATCTGCGAGACCCGGTGGCGGCGAATGCGACAGCTCAGATCACAATCGATGACGATGATCAGCAGACGGTGACCTTGACAGTAACGGACGCCACCGCTCAGGAACGCGACCTGAGTGTGGCGGGTACACAGGCGGACACGGGCTCCTTTGTCATCACTCGGAGTGGGGATGTATCCGCGCCGCTGACGGTGTATTATGCCTTCTCTGGTAATCAGGCGACAGGGGTGATGGCTCTTCATGGCATTGATTTTGAAGCGCTTCCAGGAAGTGTGACGATTCCGGCTGGGCAGACACAGGCAAGTGTGACGGTGATACCGAGGAATGACATGCTGGGTGAGGGGCCTGAGCAGGCAATGATGCACCTGGGGGCAGCGGCGACGAATTACCGTGTGAGTGGGGCGAGCAGCGCCGTCGTGGAAATCCTGGACCGGGCTGCGGATCTGCCATTCGTAGATGTGGCGGTGCAAGGTACGGCGACGGAGGGGGGAAGCTCAACCTTTCGCCTGACGCTGCGGGGTGGCAGCGGTACCAGCGCGATCAATGTCGCCTACACTTTGACGGGCAGCGCTACATCTGCCGACTATACGTTGAGCGGCTCGGGAAATACGACGACGGGCGCGAGCGTGACGCTAGCGAATGGGGCGATCGTGACGAAGGACATCACCATCAATGCTACGAACGATCCGGACTCGGAAGATATGGAGACGGTGGTGTTGACGCTGACGCCGAACACTTCCTTCCAGACCTATGGGCCAAGCACTGTTGCCACGATGCAGATCAGGGATACGAACAATGCGAACACGGTCTTTGTGTCGGCGCAGGCGGGGACGGGCGGTGGCACGACCGCTTCAGAATCATCGCCGCCATCTCCATTGCGTTTTTGGGTGGTACGCACCGGTAGCACGACGAATGCGCTCACCGTGAACTATACCCTGGGCGGGACCGCCACGGCTGGCAGTGATTTTACGGCACTACCCGGTTCGGTCACCATCGCTGCTGGGTCGGCCAGCGCGAATGTGGATGTGGCGCTGATCAATGACACTGAGGTAGAGGGCACGGAGACCCTGGTCTTGAACCTAGCGGGTGGCTCCTACTCCTCTAGCGGCCAAGGTGCGCTGTTTTATATTTTGGATAATGAGGTGCCGACTCTGAGTGTGAGCTTTGATCAGCCAAGTTCTGCAGGGCAGGAAAGTGCGACGGAACCGGTGATTCCAGTAAGTATCAGCGGCAGCCCTGCCGTGCCGGTGACCGTTGAGTATCGGGCGGGCAGCAATGCTACCACGGGCACTTCCGTGAGCGCAGCGCCACATGTGCTGCCATACTGGGTGCGGGTGGTGAAGGCGGGCACGAATGTATCCTACTTCGAGGGTAATGATGGAGTAAACTGGACGCAGCGCGGCACAACCGTGGCACTGGCGAACCTGGGGAATAGCTACTTGGCTGGTATCGCCGCAGCGTCCGGCTCGACTACGGCAGCGGCGATGATGGTGGACAATTTTAGCATCACAGGTCTCTCGGTCGGGGGAAGTGTCTCGGCGCAGACGGCGGTGAATCTGGGCAATGCGAGTCCCGCCGGGACGCACACGCTGACGGCCGGCTCGTATGACATCAACACGCCGGGGAACGGCGTCGCTGCAAGTTCGACAGCGGATAACTTCCGCTTCATCTACCAGCCAGTGACGTCTTCCGCAGACTGCACGGTGACAGCGCGGATCGTGTCGCTGGGCACGACGGCAGCCAGCGCGCGGGTTGGGGTGATGTTGCGCAGTTCGACTGCGCAGGGTTCTGTTTATGCTGCGAGTTTGGCAAACGGGGCTTCGACGAGTCTTTTCTTCCCGATGAACCGAGCAACGACAAACGCTAGCTCGAACAACTCTACCGGACTGGCGACGCCAGTGCTTCCACTATGGTTCAGGCTGACGCGAAGCGACAACTCCTTTACCACAGAGCAATCGAAAGATGGTATGACTTGGGCAGCGATCGGGACGGCGCAGATTCTAGCGCCAGGGGCCGAACTCCTTGCGGGCCTAGCCGTATCTGCTGCTAGTGATGGCACCGTGGCTACGGCGATTTTTGATAATGTGGCTCTGAATGGGAGTCAGGCGACTGGGCTGCTAGGACGCACACTTGGCTTTACTGATGTGGGAGGTAGCGAAAGCGGCGTGGCCGGGGTATGGACGGTCAATGGTAGCGGGGCTGGCATTGCGAATGGAGGGGATGAGGGGCACTTGGCCGCGCTTCCGGTGAGTGGGAATTTTTCGATGACGGCACGCCTGACCAGCCTAACTGGTGGTGGAACTGCCGCGCAGGCTGGGGTGATGGCCCGGCAGACTCGGGACGGATATTCCCGCCATGTGCATGTGGGCTTTGTGAAGAGCGGAAGCTTGGAGGGGCGGTCCCGCTTGCAAACTGTCACCTCCGCTTATGGGGCTGGAATCGACTTCAGTCTGGCGAGTGGCACGCTGACCTTTCTTCCCGGTGGTGCGACGACACTGAACCTGCCGCTAACGATCATCGACGACCAGGTGGATGAGCCAGACAATGTGGTGACGCTACAGCTCCTAAACGCCGGAGGGGCAGTGCTGGGAGCGAATGCCTGGCACGGCTACACGATCGTTGACAATGACGGCCCGCCTGGGCTCCCGGTGGTGTCCTTTGCTGCTGCTACCAGCACTCAGGTGGAATCAGCAGGAGGGGGTGAAATCGCGGTGAGTCTTTCGCGCATCTCTAGTACGGTGACGAGTGTGGACTATACGGTGACGGGCGGCACGGCAACGGCAGAGGGCGGGGACTTCACTCTTAGCAGTGGAACCCTGAACTTCCTGCCAGGGGAGACCGTGGAGATTATTCCGCTGACACTCACGAACGATAGTGCTGTGGAAGTGGCGGAAACGGTGGTTGTTAGCCTAACTAATGGTGTCGGGCTACAGCTTGGATCACTAAATCAGCATACGCTCACGATCACGGATGATGATCTGCCTGTGGTTACATTGACGGCACCAGACGCGAGCGCTGCGGAGAGCGGTGATCCCGCTAGCTTTCTGCTGACAAGGGCAGGCGGAGATATCACGGCCCCACTGATCGTAGCGGTGACGCTTTCGGGCACGGCCACGTTTGGTGTAGACACGGCAGCCATCGCTACTACCTACACGCTGCCGGCGAACGAGATGAGTTTGGCCATTCCTGTCATCGCCACGAATGATACGGCGAACGAAGGGATGGAGACACTCATCATGACTCTAGCCGCTGGCAGCTATGTCATCGGCACACCATCCACAGCTACCGTGGGTGTGTTAGACGATGATCGTAGCATCGTGAGTATTTCTGCGAATGATTCAGTGGCATCGGAGACGCCAGGGAACGTCGGCCAGTTCACGGTGACCCGCACGGCTCCCTTTACCAGTGCTCTGACGGTGACTCTGGCGATTTCTGGCAATGCGACGAACACAACGGACTACAGTACGATCTCAACGACGCTGAGTTTCGCTGCCAATGAGACCTTCCGGACGGTGAATGTGACGCCAGTGAACGACTCTGTCATTGAGGCTGATGAGGTGGTGACCGTCTCCATCGCCAGTGGCAGTGGTTATGATATTGGCACGCCGTTCAGTGCGAGTGTCAGCCTCATGGACAATGATCAGGCACCTAGCCTGTACATCAGCAGTCCTGGCCTCCAGAGCACGCTGGTGAACGCGGCGAACGGCATCATTCTCCAGGCTGTGATCTCAGATGATGGCCTGCCTTCGGCGGTGACACAGACGTGGACGCAGCTCACGGGTCCGGCTCCTGCGCTCTTGGAGACGCCCGCAGCACCCACCACCGCCGTGGTTTTTTCCCAGTCCGGTAGTTATACTTTCCGCATTACAGCGACAGACGGAGCGTTTTCCGTCAGTGATGAGGTGACGGTGGTGGTAGGAGACGGCCTGACTGCCGCCGATTGGATCACCCAGGATCTAGGGCCCTCTGTGAGTCGCCGTGGTCAAACGGTAACCTACAATGGTCTCATGACTGTGACAGGCACCGGAGCTGGATTTGGCAATGGGGCTAGCAATGTCAACTCTGACCAAGGGCATGTGGCGACACGCCAAGCCGCTGGGGATGGCAGTATTGTCACTCGACTGACGGCCATGAGCTTGAGCACAGGGTTAGCAGGAGTGACCATTCGGGACTCCATGCTGCGCGGTAGTCGCCGGGCGGTGCTGGGCTATGTGCCGGGAACGGGCCTACAATTCCGTGCCCGCACGACGGTGGCCAGCAATGATGCCCTAGTGGCCAGTCAGGCCGCTGGCCTGAGCCTGCCGCTTTGGTTAAGGCTAGAGCGAGTGGCCTCAACGAATGCGATCGCTGCCTATTACGCTCTAGATGTGTCCGGTGCCCCTGGTGCCTGGACGCAGTTGGGCGCGACTACGACGGTCACGATGGACACTCAGGCGCACTTCGGCTTCGCTGCCACGAGCCATAGCGGCTCTACATCGGCCACGGCGGTGTTTGACAATGCCACTCTGACGCCCGCGCCTACCGGACCAGCGTTGCTTAGTGAGGACGCCAGCAACTCGCCTGCCGCTGGTGGGAGTGGCAGCCTCGCGACGGGTGTTTACACGATCGTCGGCCCTACGACGGGCTATTATCATGGCTGGCAGTATGCGGGGGATATGGTCGTCACGGCTCGTCTGACCGGCTATTCCTCAGGCGCAGGCAGCTCCATCGGTGGCCTGCGCTTAGCGGAGAGCATGGAGTCTGCCGGATACGTCCACCTGGGTCGTATCCCAACCAGCGCGTATGATGGCTTCATTTGGCAGGCGCTGGCCGGGGGCAGTGTGGCTGGGCTGCCCTCGAGTGTCAGTTCGGGAAACTGGATCCGAATCGTGCGCAAAAGTAGCCAAGTTACGGCTTTCCGCGCCACGCATAATGGCACTACAGGCTTGCCGAATGCCTGGACGCAAATCGGCCAGCCGCAGACGGTAGTGATGACCACGCCTGTCTTTGTGGGCTTTTTCGTCAACAACAGCACTGGCGTTGGCACGAACACCTGCACTTTCACCAACCTTACCATTGAGGCACTGAACAAGGCACCCGTCGTCGGCATCGCTAACACAGCCACATGGCCAGTGAACCCTATCGCCCTGGACGGCAGTATCTCCGACGATACTTATCCAGTGCCAGTGAGCCTGAGTAGCAACTGGAGCAAAGTCACCGGGCCTGGCAGCGTCACCTTCGCCGATTCGGCGCAAATGGATACGACCGCGACTCTCGGTCAGCATGGAGCCTACACTCTGCGCCTGTCTGCCGATGACACGCTGGCTCGCAGTTTCCGTGATCTCAGCTTCACGGGCTATATGAATGCTTTCCAGGTCTGGCAGGGGCAGAACTGGAGCGCCACAGGAGGCCCTTCGGATCCTAATGCCGATCAGCTTGTCGATGCCGATGCTGACGGACAGTTAAACCTCCTCGAATATGCTTTTGGCAGTGCGCCGCAGGCGGGGAATAACTCCCCGGTGGTCTTCAGTAAGGCTGATGTGAGTAACCAGCAGTTCCTGCGCATGACCATCCCGAAAAATCCGGCGGCGACGGATGTCAGTTTCATCGTTGAGGCGACCAGCGATATGGCTAATCCGGCTTCGTGGAGTACGGTTGGGCTCGTGGAAGAGGTGAATACGTCTACTCAACTCGTCGTGCGCGATGGGATAGCGGTGGCACCGGGTATGCGTCGTTTTATGCGGGTGCGGGTCCTGAGATTGTAAGGCTTTTGGGAGGTTTCTAGACATTTCATCTTTCAGGGCTTTCAATGGGGGGTGCAGGCTTGGCGTCTGCCTTCCCTGGACGATTTCATCAAGCTGCCATGAATGCTGGAAACTTGCCCACCCTGCTGACACGCCGTACTTTTCTTGGTCGGAGCGCTTGTTCGGCGATGTCCACCACTTGCCTGCTGAATTCCATCCTGACCCTGCGTCATCTCAATGCCCAGGCGGCTGATGTGCTTGCCCCAGGTACCCCTTACAAGGCGCTTGTCTGCGTCTTTCTCTACGGTGGTAATGATGCCAATAACACGGTCGTGCCCCGGGACGGTAGCGCCCACGCTAAGTATGCCGGCAGCCGCACGGTGCTGACTTTGCCGCAGGCGAATCTACTAGGGCTGAACACGTTGAATGATGACGGATTGCAGCTCGGTCTGCATCCCTCCATGACGGGCATGAGAGATCTCTACAATGTGGGTAAGGCTGCCTTGCTCGTGAATGTGGGTACGTTGATTGCTCCTGCGACGATGGCAGACTATCGCAATCGTACGGCTGCCATTCCGGATAATCTTTACAGCCACAGTGACCAGCAAATGCAGTGGCAGACCAGCGCGGCGACGATGAACGCGGCCTACACCCAGACCGGCTGGGGGGCACGCATCGCGGAGGCCTTGGTCGCCGGTCAGCAGCGCACCAGCGTGTCGATGCTGGTCAGCTTGAGTGGCACGAATTTCTTCCAAGTGGGACGCACTATGTTTCCCTTCCGTCCAGGCCCTGGAGGTACGCCTGTCTTCCGTCTGGGGCAGGGCAGTAGCAGCCAAGATGTGACGCGCTACACCGCCTTCCGCAACATCCTGAATGCTGAGTACGCGAACCTGATGGAAGATGCTTTTGCCGACCTGTCGAACAAGTCCATCATTGAGGCGGATACGATCAATGAGGCCCTGCGTGGCACGGGTGCCTTTTCTACGATTCCCAATAGTGGTTTGGGCGAGCAGCTCCGCACCGTCGCCAAGCTGATCCAGGCTCAGGGGGCGCTCGGCATTACGCGCCAAATCTTCTTTGTCGCCACGGGTGGCTTTGACACCCACGGGCCTCAGCTCGCGGATCATGCAAATCTGCTTAATGGCGTCAGTACGGCGATGAAGGGTTTCCAAGATGCGCTAGAGACGATCGGCATGGGAGACAAAGTGACCACCTTCACTGCCAGTGATTTTAATCGCACCGGTGATAGCAATGGTCGCGGTTCAGATCACGGCTGGGGCAGTCACCACCTCATCATGGGGGGCGCGCTCAATGGTCAGCGCGTGTATGGTGCCTTCCCCGATCCGGACATCAATGCGCCTGGCCACCCGCTCAATACGGGGCGTGGCAACTGGATCCCGACCACGAGTGTGGATCAGTATGCAGCCACGATGGCGAAGTGGTTTGGGCTGAGTAACACGCAGATCCGCGAGGTGTTCCCGAATATCGTGAATTTCGATGCAGATCTGGGCTTCATGAAGGCGGCCTGATGGAAAACTCAGGCGCGCCTGCAACTGCGTGCCTCTTTTTACAAAGGTAGTCTCATCAGCCGACGACGCAGCATGTCGAGGGCTGCTTGGCTCGCCAGCAGCTTGAAGCGATCGCGCGTGCCTGGGTAAAAGAAGCGCTTCACCACGGTCTCGGCACCTTTTGAGGCTAGGCCGATGAAAACGGTGCCCGCAGGTTTGTTCTCGCTGCCGCCAGTGGGCCCCGCGATGCCTGTCAGCGCTAGCGCATGATCAGCGCCTGAGACCCGCAGTGCACCTTCTGCCATGGCTTTGGCCACGGGTTCACTCACAGCGCCGTGTTGTTCGATCCATTCGGTAGGCACGGCTAGGTGCTGATGCTTGGCTTCATTGGCGTAAGTGATAAAGCCATGCCCGAACACGCCGGATGATCCGCTGACGTCGGTGATGCGACTGGAGAGGAATCCGCCCGTGCAAGACTCCGCCGTGGCCAGCCACTGACCGCGCTCCGCCAGGGTCTGCACCACCACTTGCTCGATCAGGCGACGATCGGTGGAGACGATGTGCTCGCCCAAATGCTCGCGCACGATGGCATCGCCCTCCGCCACAGGTCCAGGCTGGCCGGATAGGCGCACATCCACATCTCCTTGGCGGATGCAGTATCCCAAAATGAGACCGGGAACTGCTTCGAGCTTTTTTTCGACACGTTCCACGATGTCGGATTCGCCGAGGCCGGTGACCTTAAAGTAGCGGATCGTGCGGCTCGCGCCATCTGGAAGCAGGGCACGAAGCCGTGGTTCCACATGTGTCTCCATCATCGGTTTCAGCTCCCGTGGAGGTCCTGGCATGAGGAAAAAGTGTGTATTCCAACCGCATGCATGGCTGAGCTCTGCTGGGAAATAAAGACCCGGTGCGGTACCGAAGGGATTATCCATCACCCGCGCCCCACGCGGCACCATGGCCTGCCTGAGGTTTGAGGCGGACATGGCTCGATTCCGCTTGGCAAAAAAGGCCTCTAGCTGCGCTTTGAGGTTTTCATCCAGCTCCATCGGCAGGCCCAGCAGCTCTGCGATTGAGTCTCGGGTTAGATCGTCATTGGTCGGTCCGAGTCCGCCCGAGACGAGCACCACATCAGACCGCGCTGCTGCTTCTGCCATGGCATCTTTGATTACAGCTCCATCTGACACCACGAGATGGCGGGAAACGACCAGCCCCAGCGCTGCGATTTGTTGCCCCAGCCAGGCGGCGTTGGTGTTGATGGTATCGCCGAGCAGCAGCTCGTCGCCGGTATTGACTAATTCGATGCGCATGGGTGAAGAATGACTAGTGAAACGACCCTGCACCCGTCGGAGACGCGGGGGAAGCACGAAGTCAGTCGATGCTTTCCAGGTGTGAAGGTCAAAAAACTGGTTGCTGGATTGTCGAAAGGTGCCAAGATCACGCCCCCTGCCGCCCGGGCACCCTGTTCTAAATGCTCTGCGGCTCTTCTCATTCCCTTCAGAAGTCACAGTTTATGGCATACGCAATCATCAAAACCGGCGGCAAGCAGTACAAAGTCTCCGTGGGCGACAAGCTCAACGTCGAGAAGCTCGAAGTAGCTGAGGGTGAAACCGCATCTTTCGACCAGGTCTTGGCCGCAGGCGAAGGGGCTGAGCTGAAAGTCGGCGCTCCAACCATCACAGGTGCTACCGTCGAAGCCAAAGTCATCAGCCAGTTCAAGGGTGAGAAGGTGACCGCCTTCAAATTTAAGAAGCGCAAAGGCTACCATAAGACCAAGGGTCATCGTCAGCCCCTGACACGTGTCCAAGTGACCGCTATCAAGGCCTAATTTTCCATTTAACCCCCCAACCGAACTCTCAGGAGGACACACTCATGGCTCACAAAAAAGGTCAAGGTTCCGTCAAAAACGGCCGCGATAGCAATAGCAAGCGCCTCGGCGTGAAAAAGTATGGCGGTGAGGCCGTCATCGCTGGCAACATCATCATTCGCCAGCGTGGTACCAAATGGACCCCCGGTCGCAATGTTGGCATCGGCAAGGACCACACCATCTTCTCTCTGGTCGAAGGTCGTGTCCGTTTCGACCAAGATGGTCGCCGCGTGAACGTCGATCAGGCTGCTCTTCAGGCCTAATTGCTTCGACTGACTATGATTCTCGACGGGCTCGGTCTTCCGAGCCCGTTTTTTATGGCCTGAACTCTCAGCCTGATTCTGCCATGCCACCCCGCACCGGACTCGCGCGTGCCCTTTCTAAATTGGGACACTGTTCCCGCAGTCGAGCAGCCGAAATCATCCGCGCTGGCCGTGTGACCCTGCGGGGCCGCCTCTGCTGCGATCCAGAGGCACCAGTGCTTCTCGGGCATGATGCCATCGAAATCGCAGGTGAAACCGTGGCGGAAACGGCACGCATTTATTTGATGCTGAATAAACCGCGTGGGCTTATCACCACCGCTAGGGATGAACAGGGGCGCGGCACCATTTTTGACTGCCTCACCGACCTCAAGCACCTGCATCTGTCGCCCGTGGGTAGGCTCGACAAAGCTAGTGAAGGTCTGCTACTGCTGACCAACGACAACGCCTGGGCCAATCATATCACTGCACCGGAGAGCCATCTGCCCAAAACCTATCACGTACAGGTCGCTGCCCAGGTGGAGCCGTCTTTTCTGCCTGCGCTGCAGGCTGGAATCCTCGATCGAGGGGAAAGATTGCGTCTTCAGCAAGTCAGCCTTTTGCGTCACGGAACCAAAAACACCTGGCTGGAAATCACCCTGGATGAGGGGCGTAATCGACAGATTCGGCGAGTCATGGAAGCGCAGGGATGGGAGGTGCTGAGGCTCGTCCGTGTTGCCATTGGTTCGCTGCCGCTCGGTCCACTGGCTAAAGGAAGCTGGCGAGACCTCACCGCCGCCGAAATCGCGGCCATGGCATCCCCTTCTGCCTAACGGATTGCCATTAGGGCTTCGATGAAGCGAATTCAGCACAGCTCAAGCATTGGCCCAGCCGCTGCCTTTGTTGAGACGTGGTTTGCCCCATGGTCTTGCATTTCACGCTGAGCGCGGCATGGACGTGCGTCATGCCAAGCGCGCCTTTTCGTCTTCTCTTCGTTTGTCTAGGAAACATTTGCCGCTCTCCTGCCGCTCATGCCGTTATGAGCTCGGTTGTGGAAAAAGCAGGCCTTAGCGCACAGATCGAGATCGACTCTGCAGGCACCGCAGGCTGGCACATGGGTAAGCTGCCGGATGATCGCATGCGCCTTGCGGGCCAGGCGCGCGGCTACACGCTCGACCATGCCGCCCGCCAGATCCAGCCAGCGGACCTCGCGCACTTTGATCTCGTGCTTGCCATGGATCGCGATAACCAGCGCAACATCCTTGCCCTGGATCGTAGCCAGCAGTTCACCAAGAAAGTGCGGCTGTTTTGCGAATTCTGTACCGAGCATGATGCCCAGGAAGTGCCTGACCCCTACTACGGCGGCCCTGAGGGTTTTGAGCATGTGCTCGATCTTATCGAGGATAGCTGTCAGGGGATCTTGCTTGAGGCTAAAACGAGGCTCTGACCTCTCACCCTCGATATTCGGCTGGCAGGCGCGCGAAAGCAGAGTATGCCCATCTCTTCACGACCATGGTTTTGAAAATCGTCCGCTATCCCACCCCAGTGCTCCGCGCCCAATGCCGCCCCGTGACAGAGGTCACGCCGGAGATACACCAGTTCGCGCAGGACATGATCGAGACCATGTGTGATGCCAATGGCGTCGGCCTCGCAGCGCCTCAAGTGGCGCAAGATGTGCAGCTTGCCGTCATTGATGTCTCGCATAATCCCCAGTGCATCAGTTACCTGCGCATCAATGGACAAGAAGCGGACATGGTGGCTCACATGCCTGTCATTTTCTTGAACCCCAAGCTCGAACTCGGTAAGGACAAGGAAAGCGATGAGGAGGGCTGCCTTAGTTTTCCTCGTCTGCGCGGCCAGATCCGCCGCAGCGCGGACGTTAAGGTGACCTTTCAAAAGCTCGATGGTTGTACCGAGACTTGGGAGACCGATGGCCTGCTGGCTCGTGCTTTTCAGCATGAGATTGACCACCTGAACGGCGTGCTGTTTATCGACCGCATGTCTGCCACGGCCAAGGTTACGCTGAAAAGCAAGCTGACTCGGCTGATGCGTGAGTGGGAAGAGGATGACGAGGCATGACCGCACGCTGATCTGCCGCCATGTCCTTCATCTTGGCCTCGCACCCACTGCTGCCGGAGGTCTCCCACCCCTGCGAGGCGCAGGAACTGCTAGCTCATGGCAAGCAACGCGATGCTGCCTTTTACGAAACTTGTCACCGCCGCGCTCAGTCGCTATGGCGGCAAGGTTTTCCTGCCCAATCCATCCTAGCGCTGAATCGTGCTCTTAGTTGCGCTTTGGCGAAGAACGATCCGGTGCTGCAGCGCTTGCCGCTGCCCTATCTACCGCTTGCCTGGATGCTCCTCCATCGCCCCGCTGTTGATTTTTTTCTAGGCAATCCGCGCCGCCATTGGCAGCACTTGGCCACGCGCATGGTGCCACCTCATGCCGAGCTGCGCACCTGGCGCGCTTGGGCGTGCTGGTATTTGGCCAAGGAAGCGCTGCCCGAGACTGAGTTTCCGCCTGACCTTCAGCAGATCCGTCAGGAAGGCATCCGCGAGCCGCAGCGGCAGGACATCGCCCAAAACCTCGCTGATCTTTCGCCTGCCGATGATTTGGCTCGTTGGCAAATCGCGCTGGATTGGCTGCGGACGGAGCTAGGACGCACCACCAAGAGCACTGTGGAGCACTGCATCCGCTGCATCGGTCCAGAGGATCTATCCGTGGTGGAAAAGCTTGCCCGCCAGATATGGCCTGCCGTTTACCCAAGTATCATTAGCGCTGCGCAGATCGACTACATGCTCACGGTCTGTTATGCGCCCTCGGCGATGGCGCGGGAGATGGAACAGCGCGGCACTTGGTTTGCTCTGATCGATGTTAGTGACCATGGTCCTGTGGGTTATGTGTCTGTGGAGCCGCATGCAGAGAGCATCTGCTTCATTAATAAACTTTACCTGCTGCCCGAGTGGCATGGCTATGGCCTCGGCGCTTCCGCCCTGGAGTGGACTCGCGAAGCCGCAAGAATGATGGGCTGCACGCGCCTGCAGTTGCGTGTGAATAAGGCGAACGCGTCTGCCATCCGTGCCTACTGCCGCGCGGGTTTTACCTTCGTCGAAGATGTCTGCACAGATATCGGCAATGGCTTTGTCATGGATGACTACCGCCTGGAGCGCCCGGTGTGAGCACGCCCTCAGGCGGCTTTTCCGGGCTTATTTAGCCAACGAGTTCTTGGCGGGTGAAGGCTGCTACGACAGGGTAGCCTTTGCTTTCGATGTTCTCGCGGCCACCTTCCTGGCGATCCACAAGGATGAGGGCAAAGGCAACTTTGCCACCTTCGTCTTCGATGGCCTGGATGGCTTTTAGCGTGGAGTCACCCGTGGTAATCACGTCATCAACGACGACGACAGGTTGGTTGGCGGTAAAGTTGCCCTCGATGCGCTTGCCGCGGCCGTGGCCTTTTGCCTCCTTGCGCACGACAAAGGCCTGCACAGGTGGCTGATCGCCCGCTAGGCTGGAGGCGATGGCAACAGCGAGTGTGATGGGATCTGCACCCAGGGTCAGTCCGCCGAGACTCCCGATCTGAACGCCACGGGTGGCTTCTTCGCGGCGCAGCAGGTCATGCAAAACGCGCCCGACAAGCACAGCCCCGCGGGCATCCAAGGTGGTCACGCGGCAGTCCACGTAGAGGTCGCTCTCTTTGCCTGAAGCGAGGGTGAATTTGCCGGTTTTGACGGATTTTTGGCGAAGGATGGCGGCCAGTTCCTGGCGGTCGGATTCGAGGGACATGCTGGGCATGTAGCGGAGACCTGGGGGGACGCAAGCGGGTGGTTTCTTTTGCCAGCTGAGTTTTATAGTTCAAAGCGCAGACAGGTGCCTTCATTTCAGGCTTTCCATGTGGAGTGGCTTCGCGGTAAAACCCTTACACCATGAATACTCCTGACCTCCTCCGTCCGCTCGGACGTCGTCGTTTTTTCCAGCAAAGCACTCAGGCCCTGGTGGCTGGGGCACTCGGGCAGGCCCTGGCAGAGTCTGTCGTGACGCAGCCTGCTTCGGAGACGCTGGTGCAGCAGCTCTATGGGAGCCTAGCGGAGCCGCAACGTGCAGCGATCTGCCTGCCTTGGGATCACCCGCTGCGACTGAAGGTGGACAACAACTGGCATATCCGCCCGCAGCGTCTTCGCGATGTATTGAAGGCAGATCAGCAGGACCTGGTGCGCCAGATTTTCGATAAATTGCACAGCGAGGAATACAAAAAGGAGGTGTGGCGTCAGTTCGATCACGACAACCAACGTGATGGTGGCTTTGCCAGTGCCTCAGTGGCGATTTTTGGCGAGCCGGGTCGTGGTAAGTTTGAGTTCGTTTTGACAGGACGTCACTGCACACGTCGCTGTGATGGCGATAGTGAAGCGGGCACGGCTTTTGGCGGGCCGATTTTCTACGGCCATGCAGCCAAGAGCTTCAATGAAAAGGCGGATCACGAGGGCAATGCCTACTGGTTTCAGGCCAAACGGGCGAATGAGGTCTTTCAGGCACTGGATGGACGCCAGCGTGAGATGGCGCTGTGCGACACGAGCCGTGATGAAGATGGCAATGAGACGGTGAAGATCACTGGTAAGACGCGCGGCCTGGAGGGTATTCCGATGACCGAACTCAGTGCCGACCAGAAGGGCCTCGTACGCTCAGTGCTGACGGATCTGCTGGCTCCCTTCCGTGCCGAAGATGCGGCAGAGTCGATGAAATACATCGAAGCAGGTGGCTTTGATAACTTGCACCTAGCATACTACAAGAATCAGGACATCGGCAAAGATGGCGTTTGGGACGTGTGGCAGATCGAGGGGCCGAATATGGTCTGGTTTTTCCGAGGCGAGCCGCACGTGCACTGCTGGGCGCACATCAAGGACAAGGCTTGAGCCTGCGCTTCCTGAGAGCCTGAATTTTAGCGAAGCTTTGGGGCTACACGCGGACGCCTTTTTCCGAATCTGCGGCCGCCGTGAATGCCTAGCTTTTACAGGAGGAGCGTCAGCGGATTCACACGCGTCTTTAGCGGCAGCCTCACCTCCGCGCTACCCAGGCGGTGGGATTCGAAGACTGCACTGATCATTTCCACGGTTTCACGGCCCTGAACCGCATCACAGATTGGCGCGTGCCCTTGTGTGATGGCGGAGAAGAGATCCTTGGCGGCGACTTCATGGCTGGAGACCTTCCGACCAAGATCGCTAATGGGCTCCGGTTTTCCCACACCTGCGGTCGTGATAGGGATCCAGTTTCGATGAGCGGTCGTGGGCTGAAAAGGATTGCCAGGTAGCAGGTGGGCAAGAGGTTCACGATCCATGCGTAGATCGATGATACCCTGGGTGCCGATGACCTGAAGGCCAAAGCCTGCTTCGCTAACACCGAACTCCTTTTTGGAGTCAAAACTGAAAGTGATGCCGCTGGCGAGTCGATAGCGGGCATGCACTTCATCTCCCGCCAGTAGGCCGATGCCTTCTTCGCCTTCGCGCACCTGGGCTCGGTTCAGGCGCTGCCCGCCCAGTCTCACTTCTGCACTGCAGGTTTGTGCTGAGCCCCCCAGGTAGGTGGCGATGTTGAGTACGTGTGAGCCGAGTACCCACAGGTCCAAGGCACCGCCGCGTTTGTCTTCTTTGCCACGTCCACGTATCTCCAGCACGCGTCCGATCAGGCCGTCCTGGATCGTTTGCGCGACGACTGGTAGGGCAGGGTGCTGGCGGTTGCGGTGGGCCAGGGCCAGCTTCATGCCTGTCTTTTTACAGGCGCTGACGATCTCATCGGCCTCCTCCAGCGTGCGGCAAAAGGGCTTTTCCATGTAAATGCCGCGCACACCCGCTTCGGCGCAAGCCAAGGCCATATCACGGTGTTGGTCGATGTGGCGGGGGGCGATGGCCACGATCTCCGGTCGCGCCTCGTGCAGCATCTCGCGGTAATCGGCATAGCCCTGGCTGAGGCCTAGACGTTTTACGGCAGCGGCACGTCCGCTCTCATCGGTATCTGCCACGGCGACGATTTGTGTTTCTGCTAGCCGCAGCCACATTGTGTCCAGGCCGTGGCCATAGTTACCACGGCCCGTGTGTCCGATAACGCCGATGCGCCAACTTTTCTCCACGCTCAGGGCAGTCGTGGTGATGGCAGCAGGTAGCGAGAGGAGTAGTTGACGGCGGTTCATAAAGAAGATCAGCGAAGCCCAAACGTATCTGTGCCCTCTACTCTCATCATTTTCAGCCAAAAGGTCTGGCAAAAACGGCACACGCAAAACCAAGCCACACGCAGTCAAGGGCTAAGTGCTCGTAGAGTATGGTGTCATGAGAATTTGCCTAACTTTGCTCCTCTGTCTGATAGTGGCAGCGCTAATGCCTCTGCCCACAAAGGCGACTGATTCAGCTCCTGGGGTGAGTTTTGCTAAACAAATCAAGCCCCTACTGACTAGCCGCTGCATTAACTGCCATCACTCCGGCTCCATGTTGGGACAGCTTAGCCTGGAGAATCGTACGATGGCCTTCAAGCCCCGCGTGAATGGCCCGGTGATTCTACCGGGTAGGCCCGAGAGCAGCACGCTTTACCTCGTGCTGAAATTGCCGCCCAAGAATCCCAAGGCCATGCCACCCGCTGGTCACCGAGTGACGGACCGGGAGATGAATCTAATCTACGACTGGATCAAGCAAGGAGCACAATGGCCGGAGGGCAAAGCTGGGGTCATCACGCCGCTGCGTAAAGATCGGCGTGTCGGGGCCTGATTCGAGGGGATCCCATGGGTGAAAAGTGTGTGAGACATCGTTGACGTGTCGCTTCATGCGGGGCACTCAAGCTACCCGCCATGTCCAGCCAGCCCAGATACGACCTACTCTCCCTCGGTGAAGTCCTCTTGCGTCTCGATCCCGGAGAGGGTCGCGTGCGCACCTCCCGCCAATTCACGGCCTGGGAGGGCGGTGGTGAGTACAATGTCGCACGTGGTGCGCGGCGTTGCTTTGGTCTGAGTAGCGGTATTCTCACGGCTTTTGCTGACAATGAAATTGGGCGTCTGTTGGAAGACCTCATCCTACAGGGCGGTGTCGATGCCTCCTGGGTCAAGTGGGTGCCCTATGACGGCATGGGCAAACGGGTGCGTAATCCCATTAACTTCACCGAGCGTGGTTTCGGCGTGCGTGGGGCTAAAGGTAGCGTGGACCGTGGCTGGAGTGCAGCCTCCCAGCTCAAACCGGGCGACTTTGATTTTGATCATCTCTTCGCTACTCTGGGATGTCGTTGGCTGCACACAGGTGGCATCTTTGCTGGATTGTCGGAAAGCACTGCCGAGCTGACCATCCAGGCCTGCGAGGCCGCGAAGCGTCACGGTGTCACCGTCAGCTATGATTTGAACTATCGTCCCAGCCTATGGCAGGAGCGTGGTGGCTTTCCCGCAGCTCAGGCCCTCAATCGTCGTTTGGCTCCCTTTGTGGATGTCATGATCGGTGTGTTGAGTGATGAGCCCCCGACGGCCGCACCTGCGTCTGTCGGTAGCGATGATATCTTTGCCGCTGAAGACGCGGCGCTGCGCCCGTTGATCGAACGTCTCACGGCCCAGTTCCCGAATCTGCAAACCATCGCCGCCACCCTGCGTCGGGTACATACCGCCTCTATCAATGATTGGGGTGCACTCTGCTGGCACAAAGGCCGCTATTACCGCAGCCGGAGCTACCCTCGCTTTGATATTCTAGACCGCATCGGTGCAGGTGATAGTTTTGTGGCGGGTCTTATCCATGGATTGCTCGTCGAAAAAGATCCACAAAAGGCCATCGATCTCGGTGCGGCCCATGGTGCACTCGCCATGACCACTCCTGGAGACACTAGCATGGCTACCCTGCCTGAAGTGGAAAAGCTAGCCAGCGGTGGTGATGCTAAGGTGCAGCGCTAAAGCTGCGCCATTTCAGGAGTTTTCTGACCTCAATCAAGCTCTCGCGTTTAGCAAGTCTTTGACCCGATTCGAGTGAGTAGTGGTCTGATTGCCAGACTGTTTTTTGTCGTGACAGCAAGGCCTTTTTTTCAGTAATTCTGATCAGCTAAGGTGAATTTCCTTAGTTCTCATCAGACATCCTTCATTCCCCTAGCCCATGAAGCAAACATCCCTCCGCCTGCTCGTTCTTTTGTCCATGCTCGGCAGTCCTTTGCTAGCCGATGATGTCATCGAAGAAGCGATGAAAAAGTTTCACAAAGCGCCTGATGGCGTGGACACGGTCTGCAAGAAGGTGTCCAGCAACGAAGCCTCTCCCCAAGAGCTTGCTGATATCCTGAAATCCTATGAAGCGATGGCATCCGTCACGCCTCCGAGAGGGGTTAAGAGCAGTTGGGATGAAAAGTGCCAAGCGCTGATCAGCGCGATCAAGAAAATCCAAGCTGGAGATTCCTCGGGAGTGAGTGCCTATAAAAAAGCCGTGAATTGCAAAGCCTGCCACACACTGCACAAGCCCAACTAGTTTTTTCTTCATCCATTGTCTAGCAACTAACCAAAAGGGGTGTCGACATGAGTCTGCACCCCTTTTTTAAGCCCAGCGTGTGAGACGCTTCCAAAAAAAGTCTAGCTCTTTGGCCAGTGTGCTGATGATCTGAGCTGGCTCAGCTTTCAGGATACCTAATTCAGATTCTTTGATCAGGCGCTGCATCGCGTAAAGGGAGGTCGCGGCATCGACATCTAGATGAATGACGTCCGTCACCTCACGCACTGATTGCGGGAAAAATTGGCTCTGAAGGATGCTCTGCCAAGCAAACTGATCGCGCTCCGTTTTGAACCCAACCATTTTGAAGGGAGTGATGGGACGCCGTTCGTTTTCAGCTTGGGCGGCTAACTCTGCTAGCCTACCCGCGGCAAAGGCGCTCATCGTCTGCCAGTAGGTCGCGTCGGAGGGAGAGCCAATCCCGAAGAGTACCTCAATGCTCTGCATGGCCCAGTACAGCGCATACCTGCCTGACAGGCCTGGTAGTTCGTGCTCACTGAACCGCACGAGAGGAAAACGCCTGCCTGCTAAACGGATGACTTCCGCGAGACGTCCATAATCCAGCGGCTGGGTCACGGCCTCTGCTTGATGCTGGAGCCGCAGTGCGGTAAAACGTCCGTGCAATTGATCTACTGTAGGAATGGCAGAATGCATCTGTGCAGAAGCTGTCGTTACTGCTGTGACGACGGCACCAGATGGGCTTGGCGCTGCAATAGTCGATGTCGTAACTCCCCCACTGGGCTGACGCAGCCGCGAGAGCATGTCGCGTAGCTTGATAAAAGCATCCGCCGTCGGCGTCGCATCCAAGCCACCTACAACAGCTGCATTGCCGCTGAAGCTGGCTGTGGCTGAGGCGGGGTAAGTTGGCTGTGTGGAAGTAAGCTGTTGGACAAAAGAAGGTGGTATCTCAGGAATCGGCTGCTGGACCGCTGGTGGCGCGGGTCGAAAGGCCATAGCTGGCTCAGCCTGAGCGCGGGCAGTGGGTGCCTGGATCAGGGTTCCTGCCAGGTGCTTCACGGCATGGGCCGTTTCTTGATCAAACAAAGCGGGTAGATGGGCCGGGGTGGATTTTTTTACCCCGGTTTCGGTCAGCTGGGGTGCGTGCAATTCACGCTGAACTCCTTGTGATGTGGGGGTAGCAAAGATGCCCAAACGTGTCGGTGGCGTCTGGTGGTAAACCTCCCACTGCTGTGCGCAGTGACGCAGGAAAGTCCTCGCCGAGACACTGCCTAAGGGGCGACCCAACAAGTAATCACGAACATGGATGAATCTCTCAAAATCCTGCCTTTCCGTCTTACTGAGCCCAGTGCGTTCTAGGCGTCGTTTGAGCAGCGCCGTGGCATCGCTCTCACTCAGCGCACGGAGCAAAACTTGGGTCGCTGTCAGTCGATCTTCGAGCGCACCTGGTAAGTGATCGCCAAAGGTGCCCTGCCAGATATCCTGGTTCACGCTCAGCACCACATGCATCTTGTGATTGTCCACCAGGTCGATCATGAGCGTGGCGATCTTTACCCCTGCATCTGGATTTTGATAAAAGCCATCCAAGTGATCGACCAAAACAACCACGGGTTTCCAAAGTCCAAGAAGGCTCAGCCAAGCCGGACAGCCGACCTCTTGATCTACTGAGCACAGGTCTTGCATCTCTGCGACACCTGCCAGACCACCTTCGAGGGATTGTCTCAGTAGGGCTGTCATCCAGCCATGCAGATGTTCCACACTGAGCGGCAGTTGCTGTGCTGCCATCGCCGCGAGAGAGCTAGAAAAACCATCGTGATACGCAGCTAGCCATTCGCCAATGCGTCTTGCCTGGCCCTGGCTGTCAAAAATCGCACGTGCTGGCCCTTTCAACACTTCGAGAGCTTGGCTCGGATTAGCGCAAGAGAGTTTACCTTGCTCAATCAACTGGCGCACCAGCAGCATGACGATCTGGGCACTAGCCTCGCGCAGACGATTCCAGCTTGGGGCTTCCAGATCGCTTTCGAGCAAAGCGTCGATCCCGCGTCGGCTGACCATCGCTAACGACAAAGCATCTCTTGAGCGAAACGAAATGGGCACGATCGCTGCCTGCTTGTCCACTTGCTCCACGATCCTACCCAAAAGGTGCGTTTTCCCATAACCAGCACGAGGAGCCATTAGCAGCATCAGGGGCGCGCCGCGCTGCCCTTCGAGAGTGTCCAGGATCTCGTCTAAAAGATCGGATTGTAGGCTTTCGACGGTGTTTTCGACCTGCCACGGTGTCCGACACATATCCTCCAGGAAAGGATTCGCTCGCAATGCGGCGGACTCACCCTTTTCAGAAGAAAGGGTGGATGGGGAATGATGATCGGCACTAGCCACAGCAATTCGAGGATTTCTTAAGAAAGGTTTTAGCCGTTGAAGCTATTCTGTCGTCGTGAAGTTTAAAGCCTGGATTTCGACGATTCACGAACATTTTCCGATTTACCCCCGAGAATTCTCGAAAATGAGCGTCAGGCACACTCAGTGCATTCTGATCCGTAGTCTCTGAGCTGCGCCACATGTGCTTATCATCTCATCATTAGAGTGTTAAGCATAAATAGACGCTGGCGGTGAGACCTGCGTTTTGTTGATTTTCCTTCCTTGGTTGTGGAAGCGGTTACGATTCAAACCTTTTTCCCGCAGGATAAATGCCAGCGATGCGTATGCCGACGCCTTCAGCTTTAGCCCTCGAAAGCGCGGCTGCAACAGCGGGACAGTTTGGAATACCCTCAATTTCAATAAAGAAGCGATACGTGTTTGGGTGGCCACGAATCGGGCGTGATTCAAGCCGCTTCATGTTGATGTCGGACTCGCTCAGAGGTGTCAAAAAGCGGCACAGGCTACCGGGACGATCTGGCAGGTCGATGATCAAAGCCGTGCGCTGGCAGTGCTCCTGATCTGCCAGTGGCTGGGTTGCTAGGACATAGAATTGCGTAATGTTCGGTAGCTCAGCTGCGATGGGGTAGTGCAGGAGATCCAGCTGATGTGCCGTCGCATTTTGCCGAGGTCCGATTGCTGCTGCTCCGGGTATCTGTGCCGCTTTTTCCGCAGCTTTGGCGGTGCTACTCTCGATGATCCGTTTGGCGTTCGGATAGACCGCTTTCAGCCACTCATCCGCATGATAAAATGGCATCGCATGCGAATGGATGGTCTCGACAGGCTTTCCTGTGCGCCCAAGCAGGGCTAGTTTTACATCTAGGGTGAGCTCTTCGATGATGTGTAAGCCACAGCGTTCATCGATCAACCGATCCACGGTATCAATGATGAATCCGCCCGATGAATTCTCGATCGGCACCACGCCTAGTGCATCCGGCTGAGCGGCAAGATGATCAAACACCTCGCCGATGGTTGACATAAGCCGGACGGGAGCACCTGAGAAACGCTGACCGACCAGAAGGTGAGAAAAACTTCCCTCAGGTCCCAGGCAAGCCACGGGTGGGCATGAGGTAGTGTCGCTGTTGTTCATTTCGGCGCGTAGGGCCATGCAGGATCGTCAAAGCGAACTGTCTTACATCAAATCTGAAGCGAGCACCGAATGGGCAGCGCGCATAGCGAGATCCTTGGCTTGCGCCACAACACGCATAGCGGTCGTGTCGAACAAGTAGCTGTGGCAGCTTGGGCAAGTCACTGCACGTGAGGCAACGATAGAGCCGCAGCCTTCGCAGACCTTATACTGTTCTGGGTGGGTAGTGATCTTTTCCGCCTGTTTCAGGCGGTGATCGCCATTAGATTCTGGGGCGCTCATGAAATGAATATCTTTTCGCGTTTAATCCTTGTTTACGAATGCCGCAAGCTTTCGCTTGCCTCATCTTTGCTCAAAATAAGTCGCAGAAGCCGTGCCAGCTCCACGCATCCCATTTTAATAAAGTGGGCTCTTCCTCTAGGGTAATCTCTCGTCTGGCAAAACGAACCTACCCTGGCCATTCCGTTGTTTGGGCTTTTTGCCAGCATACGCCAGAAGCTAGCTCACCTCGCCGCCACGCCTGGCTTGCGAATCTTCATCAGCATCGGAAAGCTCGTCTGTAGGCCAGCGCTGTCGTGTTCATTGCGGGCGGAGCTGAGGGCGGCATGAATGAGTTTGTCCTGATCGGCGACCCAGTTGGCAGCTCGGAAAAAAATGGGACGCTCGTTTTCTTTTTCGCGGATCTGTACGCCGTTGAGGCCGATGTCATCAACAATCACGCCATGCGGTAAGCCATGCACGTCGAGGTTGATGAGGCCGTCATTGCCCTGGCGCACGGCGCGAATCCAGGCTTTGACGGTCTGGCCTGGAACGAGGGTGATTTCGAGCGGCTGAGTCTCGTCTTGGATCTCACGCATGACAGCTTTGCCGCCGAGATCAGGCTCCATGACGATGATGAACTTCGGTTTCGCGCCGAGGGTGACTTTGCCGAAGGTGCCGGCGTCGTGTGTGATGGCTTTGCCCTTCGAGGTGATCTTGAGTTTGGACCAATCAGCGTCAGCTTTGGCATCAGGCATGGCGTGCAACGAGCCGCTGATGAGGTCGTGACCGGCCTCGATGATGAGGGGCGAGGTGGCCCAGTAACCGGCGGGCAGGCCGGAAATGTCGATTTGGATGGGATCGTCGAAATTGTCCGTGCGCTCGGCGCGGAAGGAGAAGCCCACGGAGGCTCCGGGCATGACGGTGGGGTTCATGCCGGCGAGTTTGACGCTGAAGTCGGGCTTCGGCTCGCGGATGGCGAGTGAATACACAAAGCGCTCGCCGCCCCAGCCGCGGGTGTCGGTGACTTTGACGACGAAACGGCCATCGGCAGGAGCGGTGAAGGTCAGGCGCGAGTCGCGGCCGATTTTGCGGTCGCCGCTGTCGTCGTTTTGATAGTTCACGGTGAAAATGGGCAAGCCATTCGCAGCGATGCTGCTGCCGAGCGGATAGGGCTGCACGACGTAGCAGGGCTCATCGAGCGAGTGCGAGGTGGCGCTGGTGTCGAAGTAGGCGCGGCGTTTGCCATCGTTGATGTAGAAGAAGCAGCCGCCATCGGGTCCGCGCGGCATGCGGAAGATCTTCATGATGTCGCCATTGAACCACACATACTCATTGAGCTCCATCTCCTCCCAGTTTTGCAGGCGGATGTCCGGGTTGTTGGCATCGACGCTGCGGAAGTTGTTGTAGCTGTCCCGCACGGCCTGCATGAGCAAACGAGCGACGGGTTTGCCATCGGGGTGAAGGACTTCGAGCTTGGTATCGGCGGGCGAGCCTGCTTGAGCGGCGTTGGTCTCGATGATCCAGGTCTGGCCTTTCTTCGCATCGAAGGCGAAGTGATCGGTGTCAGCCGCTTTGGCGACCAAACCGTTGATGTTCGCAGGAATGGAAACGACCTGCGCCTTCGCAAGGTCATCATTCCCCTCGACTTCGCTCACCTGCGGCAAGCCACTCACCATCAGCGCCGGACGATCTCGGAAGCGAAACGCTTGGTTTCCAAGCGCCACCGGCATGCGGCCTTCTTTTTCGGGCGTGACTTTTACCACGGCGTTTTTGCCCAAATGATGCCCGATCAGCTTCACCTCTGTTTCCTTCCCAACTCGCGCAGTCAGCGGTGAAAACGCGGTTACATACGGCAAGGCACCGACAGTGAGTCGATACGCATGATTCGCGCTGCCATCCATCGTCGTGTTGCTCACCAGCACGACGTAGTCACCATCCGCGGGCGCTTTCCACGCGAGGAAGGGATCGCTGCCGCTGTCGAGCCCGCGATTCACCGCGAGCACGGTGCGGTTCGCGTCGATGATCTCCAGCGTGGGCGATTTCGCCGCGCTGCCGATCTGCGCCACGGCGAGATCGAGCACGAGTTCCTCTCCTGCCTTCGCGGTGATAAGATAGGCGTCATGCTGGCCGGTTTCTGACAAGGTGCCCCAGAGGCTCGCCGGCAGCTTCGACACCTTCACCGGGCCGTTTTTGAAATCGGCGGCTGTCGTCACGGTCGGCTGAAGTTCGTCAGCATACACTTTGAGCCGTGCGGACTCGCCGGCAGCATTCTTCAACCACACGTCGTAAGCCCCGCGCGGCACCTCCACGCCCGCCGTGATGCGCAAACGAGCGCTGGTGGCTTCGACGCTCTCTTTGGCCACCTGCACCTTCAGCCCCGGATGCGAGGCCACCGGTTGCATGTCATCCGTGAAGTTTTTACCCGCCACCGTCACGAGCAGTTCGCCGCCGATGTGTGCCGCACGCGGCGTGAGGCTCGTCAGCTCGACTTTCACGGCCTTGGCAGGCTTTGGAGTCATGGCTGGCTTCGCGGCATCTTTCGTTGCTTTCGGCGTCTGAGCGATGGAATGCCCGTTAAGGCTCAAAATCGAAAGGAGGATCAAACTGGCGTTTTTCATGATGGGGAAGATTTAAATCGGCAGTTACCAAGGGACGATGAGCGGAATCACCTGACGGCCCAAACGGCGGTAAACGACAAAATCCGAGTCGGTGGTGAAGACCTGGCTCTCGGCGAACATCTCTGACATGCGGACGAGGCAGGCATCCGCAAAGCTCATCGGTGTGTCTTGGTAACGGCGCATGAGGGAGAGCGTTTCCTGTTTGGAATCGGCAAAATCAAAGGCCACGCGAATCACGCCGCGTTCGAGAAGCAGGCAAAGCTTCTCCTTTCCTTGCTTGGCACCCTCCAGAAGGAAGAAACACTCCGACACGACCGCCTCGCAGGTCAGGCAGGGTTCGATCAAGCCCGACCACTGCTGGCGAGCCCAGGTGTGATGCTTGTCGCGGGATCGCAGCGCGGCCACGATCGCGCCGGTGTCAGCGAGTACAGTTCTGGCCATATTTTTTCAGGTGGGCTTTGTTGGCGGAGAGATCCTTCGGCAGCATGTCATCATGAATGACCAGATCCTCCATCTGGTCCCAGAGCGATGCCTTGGTGGGCGTTTTGGCCGACAGACGGTCGCGAATCACCTCCGAGCGCGTCACCTTGCGCCGTGAAGCTTCGCGGCTGATGTCGAGGAAGAGATTCTCAGGGAGTTTGACGGAAACAACCTTCATAGGTGGCAGGGTAATACGCTTCTGTCAGGTCTTCAATACCGGCTTCGATGGCCAATCGAAGCTACTTCGACGCCTCATAGAGCTGCCATGAGCCATCGACGCGGCCGGCGATGAGCTGCGCTTTGTCGGTGAATGTGAGCGAGGAGGTCCAGTCGGGTTGTTTTGCGAGCAGGAGCTTTTCGGTGAGGTCGGCGGTGTTCCAGAGTTTGAGCGTTTTGTCCGTCGCGGTGGAGGCGAGCCGTTTGCCATCGGCGGAGAGCGCTAGGTTCAAGATGCCGCCTTCATGCGCGAAGCGGCTGGTGAGGATCTTGTTGGTGCCTTCTTTCGCGGCGCCGCTGATCGCCCATGCGCGGATGCGGTTGTCGCCACCGCCGGCGAAGAGCGTTTTGCCATCCGCGCTGAAAACGACGCTCGTCTGCTCCTTCGTCGGCTGCGAGAGCGTGTCGAGTCGCTGACCGGTTGGGATGCTCCACAGCTTCACCGTGCGGTCCGCGCTGGCGCTGGCGAGCACCTTTCCATCCGCACGGAACGAGAGACCGTTCACCGCGCCGTTGTGGCCTTTGAGCAGCGCGATCTCCTTGCCCGTCGCCGTGTCCCAAAGGCGGATTTTTTGATCGTAGGCACCCGTGGCGATCCATTTTCCATCCGGCGACACCGCGAGCGCATACGCGGCATCGGTATGACCTTCAAAGGAGCGCAGTGCCGAGCCATCGCTCGTTTTCCAGCTCCGTACGATGCCCACGATGCCTGCCTCGCCACCGGCGGCATAGACGACATCGCCATCGGGGGAGAAGGCGACCGCGTTCACCTTGCCCGTGAAGCCGGTGAGTTTCCGAACGGTGACTTGATTGACCGGATTGACGAGTTCGACCTCGCCATAGCGAGCCAGGGCTACGAACGGCACCTTCGGCGAAAACGCCACCGCCTGGATCGAGCGCTTCGGCGGCACCGTGGGCGCAATTTTCGGCGTGATGACCTCCTTCGGCATCGGTTTCGCTTCCGTGACGAGCGGCCCTTTCGCGCCTGCATTGATCCACGCCTTGATGAGCGCGATCTCTTCCGATTTCAGCTTCTCACGCTTGCCCGGAGGCATGAATTCATTCTTCCCGCCGCGACCCGAGCGTCCTTCGAGAAACTTCACCAGCAGCGACTCCTCAGCCTTCCCCACCACGATGGCTGCGCCTTCCTCGCCGCCCTTCATCAGCGCTGCAAGGGTGTCCAACGCGAACTCGCCATCCGCATCGTCCGCGCTGTGGCAGTCGATGCAATAGGTGTCCCATAGCGGCGCGATGTGTTTCTCGTAATCGACGCTTTGGGCGTGGGTGAGACAGACAAAACTGAAGGGGATCAGTGCGAGGAAAGCCAAAACGAGTCGGTGCATGGAGCGTGAGGTGCAAAATCTATTACGCCAATTCGGCGCTGATCTAAATGGACGATGCCGCCTTGTGACTTGCTGGATTAAGAGCAGCACCAGCACAAAGCACTGGCATCGCAGCATCATTCTTCCCATGTTCATGGCCATGTTCGTTTGGTCCAAACTTTCGTCAGAGAAATGGTCAGATGCCTGGGAGGAGCGTTTCTCGGGCAATCCGGCACTGAATCTGGTCATCACCACTTTTCCCGCCAAAACTACGATTCGCGTAGAAGTCTATGCGGAGAAAAGAAAAGACGTCGTCGCCATCCAGAAGGAATGGGGTGGCAGTGTGCGTGAGGTGAAACAGCAAAACTGGGCCGCTCTTTCCAAAGAACCCATGCCGTCCATTCCCGTGCGGGATCGCTTAGTTATTGTTAGTGCGCGTGCGGAAGCTGAGGTAAAAAAGGAGCGACGTTCGCATCCTGGTCGCGAGGTGATCGCCATCCCTGCGGACATGGCGTTTGGCACTGGGCATCATGCCACCACGGCCACTGTGCTGCGCATGATGGTGGATGCGGTGGATGCGCTCAAAGGTCAAACCTGGAGCATGGCTGACCTCGGCTGTGGCAGCGGCATTTTGGCCATCGCCGCGCGCAAGCTCGGTGCGGCGAAAGTGTGGGGATGTGACTTTGATCCAAAGGCGGTTTCTGTTTCCAAAGAGAACGCAGAGCGCAATGCCACGCTGGGTATCAAGTTTACCAAGCTGGATGTGCTAACCTGGGAGCCGAAGGAACAGTGGGACATCGTGGCGGCGAATATCTTTGCCGACATTCTGGAACAGGGCTTTCCCCAGATCGTCAGGTCGGTGAAGCCGGGCGGTGTGCTGCTGGCGTCTGGCATTTTGAAGACTCAAGCTCCAGCCTGCCTAAAGGTTGCGGAACGATGCGGCATTCGTTGGGATCAAGTGTTAACCAAGGGCAAATGGACGACTGCAATGGGTAGGCGCTTGTGATCCGTGCAGCTTTGGAAGGGATCGCCTATCAAGTGGCGGATATCCTCCAGGCCATGCAAGCAGATGCAGGGGTAAAACTACGTGAGCTACGCGTGGATGGCGGAGCCAGTGTCAACAACCTGATGATGCAGTTTCAGGCTGATCTTCTCGGCGTGCCTGTGGTGCGGCCTGTCGTCACTGAGACGACGGCCCTGGGTGCGGCTTACCTTGCTGGATTGGGCGTGGGACTCTGGAAAAGCCCGAGCGATATCGCTAGCCAATGGCAGGCTGAGCATCGCTTCAAACCCGCCATGACTTCTGCCAAGCGGAAGTCGCTGATGGCAGGCTGGGCGCGTGCGCTGGAGCGGGCTCGTGGGGAGTAAGTGGCTCCTGGCTTGATGCCCGGCAAAGCTGCGTGTATGCGGCGGCTGTCATGACGACCGTTCTCTGCTTTGGCGATTCCAACACCTGGGGCTTTGACCCCGCGCACATCACGTCTGCCTATCCGCGCCGTTTCCCGGCGGATTGCCGTTGGACAGGGGTTCTAGCTCGCGAGCTGGGGCAAGATTTCAAGGTTATCGAAGAAGGACAAAACGGCCGTACGACGGTGCATGACGATCCACTGAATGAAGCCCGCAATGGCAAGGCTTACCTGCCAGCTTGCCTGGAGAGTCACAAGCCACTGGACCTTGTCGTATTGATGCTCGGCACGAATGATTTGAAGTGCTTTTTCAATGCTCCGCCGCAAGAGATCGCCAACGGCGCTGGCATTCTTGGGCGTATGATTTTGTCCAGCAATGCAGGTCCCGACAACAAGCCGCCACGTCTGCTGCTGATGTGCCCGCCACGCGTTGGCGAGCTCTCCCATCTGCCGGAGTTGGAGGCAAAGTTGCCCGCGGCTCAGGCGCGCTCTGCTCTTTTTCCCCGCTACTACAGTGCTCAGGCGGTGGCGCTCGGTTGCGAGCTTTTGAATACCCAGGACTTCATCGAGCCGAGCCCCGTGGATGGCATCCATCTGGACTTGGAGGCCCATGAGCTGCTCGGAAAGGCCGTCGCGGCCAAGATCCGTGAGATGCTCGCCTGAAGATCTAGAGGCTATCCAGACCGGGGGGAATGCCTTCCATGGCAGCACAAGAAAGTGCTGCAGCCCTGAACGACGTCATCCAAGAATCCAGAACCGTGCTGGTAAGCCGGGCATCCTGTGCCAGCATGAACGGCTCATGAGCACCCACCTACCTTTTTACAAGCGCATCGAAGTCTGGCTGCTGATCCTGCTCGGCGGGGGAGCGATCCTGTGGGTGATGAAGGATCGCCATGCCGCTGAGGGTGAGCCCGAAGCCATCGAAATGAGCGAGACCGAGGCAATGTCAGGCATGTTGGTGATCCATCGCTGCACGCTGGAGCGTGACTACGGCAACGCACGTCTGGATATCGAGCTGCGCTATCGGAATGCCAGCCCGCGTCCACTTATCTTGCAGCCGCCGGATGTGCGTCTGCTGACCTCTCAGGGCAAAGAAGTGCCGCCCTACATCCTGCCCACGGAGCTACCTCCCCAGGTGCCTGCACGCACAGCCAAGAGCGTGCGCCTGCGTTTCTGGTTAGAGGAGACACACCTTCAGTCTGGTCTCACGCTAGCAATCCGCGGCAACCGAGCGGAAGTGAAGGCAGAGACGCCGCTGTCTCTGAAAGAATTACCGAATCAGCAGTCGAAGTCCTGGCAGGGTAGCATCCGTTAAAGAAGCCTAGGTTCGGTTTCAGCCAGCTTCAGCTAGCGTTTGCTTCCCAGCCCCAACCGGGCACTATCCCGACGCTTTGACCCTCGCCCGAGACAGGTATTTTCAGACAGGACTCGCAGGATCCTTCGTGATCCATGCGTTGGCCTTGCTGCTTTTTGCTGGTCTGTTTCACACTGAGGCAGGCCGCAGTCTGCTGGGCATCGCGGAGTTAACCCCGCAGGTCAAGCCGGAGCCTGAGCAAGAAGTGACCATGATCTTTCCCGAGCAGATCATAGCCGTGCCACCGCCACCCAGGCCCAAGGCCTACATCCGCACCACGCAGAACGAAGCCGCTGCGGTGAAGCCTGCCAACGCTGCCTTTGAATCCGACCGCAATACACTAGCGGCCAGTCGCTTACCTCCAAAGGCCGATGCCACGCTGATGATGCCCACGACGACTGGGGATGCGCCTACCAAGCAGGAACTGGCCAATCGCGATTACCGTGATGGCCAGATCAAAAATGACGCTTTGGCCGTGATGCCACCGCAAGCAGCGGCGGCGGTTTCTCCCCAGCCGAAAGCCGTAGAGATGGCAGCCAAGGCGCCGCTAGACCCGATCACTAAGCCTGAACCCGCCCCTCCGGTGCCTGTCGCGCAGCCGGTGAAGGTGGCCCAACTAACCCCGGCGGATGCATCCCAGCTTTCGAAAATGATGGAAGAGATGGATAAAGAGGCCCCGCGCCTGGAGACTGAGCGTCTGCCGCTGGAGGTCCGCAAGCCGGAGCCGCTGATGCCACAGGATACGCCACCGCCGCCCAAGCCTACCCCGCCGCGCCCTCAGGTGCGTGCGCCTCAGGACGCTCCACCGCCGATGCCCGTGGCCAAAGCGGTGCCAGTGCCCGATGATGTGCAAGCCACGGCCGGCAAGCCGGAACAAGATGCCTTTAGCCCTTTCACCCGAATGGGGAAGAATGACGGAGCCATCAGCCGCGAAGGCGACAACGCGGTGGATGCCGCCGCGACCCCGCGTGGCATCTACATGCGCCAAGTCACCGGCGCGGTCGAGAAAAAGTGGCACCTCTACGTGCGTCTGGCGCGGGACTCGGTGAACTTCGGGCGTGTGCGTTTCCGATTCTTCGTGGATCAGCGTGGGGTGCCTCAGGATCTAAAAATCCTCTCCGACGCACGCGATGCCGACCCTCGCATGAGGGAGTTAACCCTGCGCGCTATTCTTGACGCCGATATTCCCCCCATCCCAGCTGAACTGATTCCTGAACTGGATGGCGGGCGTCTCCCCATCGAGTATGAGGCGATCGTTTACTGACCTCCGAGCCCTTTTCCCCCTTCGCGAACTTCGTGCGTGTTCACACCCTGGATCTTCATTTTCAAAACACCCCTGGCCTCATCGCGGCTTATATCATCGAGTCTGACGAAGGACTGGCGCTGATCGAAACCGGTCCAGGCTCCACGCTGCCTACTCTGCGCTCGGGTTTGCATGCGCTCGGCTTTGCGGAAAAAGATGTGCGCCACGTAATGGTCACTCACATTCACCTCGACCACGCCGGCGCGGCAGGCTGGTGGGCACAGCAGGGTGCGCAGGTCTATTGTCACGCGAATGCCGCGCGTCACCTTATCGATCCAGTCAAGCTCATCGCCAGTGCACGCATGGTTTATCAGGATCAGATGGATGCCCTGTGGGGACCAATGCTGCCTGCCCCTGCGGACCGTGTGACTGTCCTGAATGATGGAGATCACCTTTCCCTGGGCGGCGGAGCTGAGATAATCGCATGGGATACGCCCGGTCATGCTCGGCATCATTTGGCCTTTCTGATGGGCGGCAGTTGTTTCACGGGGGATGTGGCTGGCATGCGACTCTACGGCACCGATTACCTCTCCGTGACCACCGCTCCGCCTCAGTTCGAGCCTGGTCCCTACATTGCGTCCGTCGATCGCCTTGCTTCTGCCAAGCTGGAGAGGCTTTATTTGACGCATTTTGGTGAGGTCATCGACGCCGCTGAGCATCTTTCGCGTTACGGTGAACGCCTTCGTGAGGTGCATGAGGCCGTGCGCGCAGACATGGCTGCTGGACAAGATGCCGCGACCGTGCGGGCAAGTCATGCTGCCCGTGAGCATGCGCTTGCGACTTCGCTTGGCATCACGGAGGCCGATTGGCAGCGACTGCAGATGTCGAATGGCACCGCGATGTGCGCAGATGGTATTCGGCTCTGCATCGAGAAAGCCCGTTCCTGAAGCGCTGGCAAACGTAGCCCTTCGTTCCTTATGCCTGCGCTTTTTTTCCCCGTCCTCATCGCCCTTGCCGCAGGGCTAACGAATCTTCCTGCCGCTGATTGGCCACAGTTCCTCGGCCCTAGTCGAAACGGTATCGTGGCGGCGGATGAGCCCGCTTTGCCTGAGGTCCTGCCGATCGATCTGAAACCTCTTTGGGAAAAGACGGCGGGCGCGGGATTTGCCGGGCCTGTGGTCAGCGGTGGCAAAGTCATCCTCTTTCACCGTGAGGGTGGTGACATGACCACGGAGGCCCTGGATGTCGGCACCGGTCGTGTGATCTGGCGCACTACCTATGTCACTGATTACGTGGATAGTTTCGGCTTTGACAATGGCCCGCGTGCTGTACCAGCCGTGGCTGAGGGGCGTGTCTTCACCTTCGGACCCGAGGGGCGTGTGACGGCGCTGGATCTGGCGACTGGTCGTGAAATTTGGAACTATGACACCGCCTCTGCCCTCACTTCACCTCAGGGATTCTTCGGCCGTGCACCGTCACCGCTAGTCATTGGCGGCCACGTCATTATCGCCGCTGGTGGCAGTCAGGATGACAAAGCCGCAGGCCTTGTGGCACTTGAGGCACGCACGGGCAAGGTGGCCTGGATGTCGGTGGATGACGAGGCGGGGTATGCCTCGCCCGTGGCCGTAGGGGAAACGCAAATCTTGGCTTGGATGCGCAACCAACTTTGGCTCGTGAATGCAGCGGATGGCTCCATCGCAGCCAACAAACGCCTACGCTCCAACATGGATGCCAGCGTGAATGCCGCCACGCCTATTGCTTGTGGGCAGGATCGTTGGCTCGTCTCAGCGGGTTATGGTGTCGGTGCACATGTCTTCACGTGCAGACCCACGGCTTTGGAAGAAAACTGGAGCCGTGACCGCGTGTTCGATTGTCACTATGCTACGCCGGTGTTCCTAGGAGCGCATTTGTTCGGCTTTCACGGCAGGCAGGAGACGGGCATGAACCTCCGCTGCATCAGCACCGACGGGGAGCTCGCCTGGGAATTGCCCGAGCGGCTAGTCGGCGGCACCTTGCTCGCTGTGGGCAACAAACTTCTCATGCTCACCGAAGATGGTGAACTGCGTGTGCTCCGCGCAGACCCTTCCCGCTACGATCAGTTGGCTAGTTGGCAAATTTTGCGCGCAGGGCATCGTAGCCATGCAGCTTTTGCGGATGGCGTCTTTTTTGCCCGTGACAGTGAGCGGCTCGTAGCCTGCCGTCTTCGTTGAGACTCTTCAGAAGATACTGAAGGATCAGTGCTGCTCGTGCCGTTCCGCTGGGGCATGCGTTTTCTCGTTCTTCTCACGTCTTTTTTCCTCCTGCATTCGTCCTTTTCGGCACAGACGAACTTCGTTCTCTTTCTCGCGGATGATCTTGGCTATGGCGATCTTGGCTGTTTTGGTCATCCGATTATTCAGTCCCCGAATCTCGATGCCTTTGCCAAGCAAGGCGTGAGGCTCACTCAGTGCTACTCTGGTAGCGCCGTGTGCAGTCCCTCTCGCTCGGCCCTCCTCACGGGCCGCACGCCACACCGCAACGGCGTTTACACCTGGATCGCGGAGGGCTCGGAGGTCCATCTGCGTAATACCGAAGTGACCCTGCCAGCACTGCTGAAAAAAGTGGGCTACAGCACCTGTCACACTGGCAAATGGCACCTCAACGGACTCTTCAACAATCCAGCTCAGCCTCAGCCGGGCGATCACGGCTACGACTGGTGGCTGGCCACGCAGAACAACGCCGCACCCACCCACGAAAATCCGGACAACTTCGCCCGCAATGGCCAGCCTGTCGGCCCGATGCAAGGTTATTCCGCGCCGCTCGTCGTCACCGAGGCCGTCACTTGGCTCAAAGAAAAGCGTGACGCATCGAAGCCCTTCTTCCTCGCCGTGTGGACGCATGAGCCGCACTACCCCATCAAGTCCGATCCGAAGTTCAAAGCCCTGTATCCCGAACTCACCGATGACATCCAGCGTGAGCATCACGCCAACGTAACGCAGATGGATCATGCTTTCGGGATGCTCATGAAGACGCTCGACGAGCAAAAACTAGCCGACAACACCTTCGTCTTCTTTACTTCCGACAACGGCCCAGAGGGCGATGGCATCAAGTCTCCCGGCCGCGGCTCCAGCGGCGGTCTTCGCGGTCGTAAACGTGATTTGCATGAGGGCGGCATCCGCGTCCCAGGTCTTGCCCGCTGGCCTGGAAAAATCCAGCCTGGTACGACGAGTGATGTGCCCGTCATCGGCAGCGATGTGTTCCCTACCATGCTCGGCATCGCTGGTGTCAAGGTGCCAAAGGATCGCACGCTTGATGGCGTCAATGCCCTGGGTGCTCTGGATGGCAGTGTCACGAAGCTCGAACGTCCGCAGCCGCTCTTTTGGCGTCTGCACATGGCCACGAACGCTAAAATCGCCATGCGGGTGGATGATTGGAAGATCCTCGCCAACCCTGAGCTGACGGCCTTTGAGCTCTATGACCTCAAAAATGACTCGAAAGAAACCACCGACCTGAAGGACAAGGAACCTCAGCGCTTTCAAGCGATGAAAACTCGCCTCATCGCTCACAATGCACAGGTCGATGCTGAAGGTCCCGACTGGTGGAAACGCCTTAGCCCTAGCGGTGGCACAGATCCCCAAAAAACCATCGGGAAGAAGAAAAAGAAGGCGGAGTAAGCTCGAGCCCTTCACTGCACCTCTGATCTGCCAGAGCGCAGATTTTGTCACTAGATAGGTCCTATCTTGCTTAGGGTTTAAGTGTTTAAGTTTAGATAATGCCAGAACCTCTTGCTGATCCTTCCCGCGACCTTGTCATTGTTTTGCATGGCCTGGGGCGCTCGATCCATAGCTTATGGCCATTCGTTTGGTCCCTGCGCCTCCGTGGCTGGCGCGTTCGTGCGGTTGGTTATCCCTCACAGCATGTCACGATCGCAGAGGCTACAGATCTATATCTTCGACCCGTACTGGAGTCTCTTAATCTGCCCGAAGGAGCTAAGGTTCATTTTGTTACCCATTCATTAGGCGGGCTGATTTTTCGCAGCTGGGCGGCTTCCCGCCCTGGGACATTCCCCCTTGGGCGTTCAGTGCTGCTAGTGCCGCCCAATCAAGGCAGTGAGATCATCGACCTACTTCGTGGACTGCGCTGGTCGCGATGGTTGCTCGGTCCTGTGGTTGATGAGCTGGGTACGCGGGCAGAAGATACAGCTCGCCGCCTCGGTCCTGTCCCGCCTGAAACGGGTGTCTTGATGGGTAACCGTGTGATCTTTCCCCTCTTCTCACATGTCCTAGGGTCTGAGAACGACGGTATGGTGACGGTGCATGGAGGTCGGGTAGAAGGTCTCGCAGATTTTGTGATTTTGCCGATAGATCACTTCACCGTGCTTTTTCACCCACGTGTTTGGCGGGCAGCGCACCTCTTCCTGATCAAGGGCCGTTTTCCCACACAAGAGAGCTGAGCGTGCATTCCGCACGGCTTTTGAGGAAAAGCTGGCAAACTTCACGGATGGCCTGCTATTACCTCGGGGATTGTTGCAAAGAATGTCCGATTCTTCTCCCGTTTCTCCATCCACTGATCCGCCTGCTCCCAATAATGGGCCAGAGCTTGAATTTCCTTCGTTGGAGGAATTGGCCGCGCTGCTGCCTCACTATGAAATGCATGACATCGTGGGCATCGGTGGCATGGGCGCGGTGTATCGAGCGCGGCAGGTCTCGCTCGACCGTTGGGTCGCTATCAAAGTGCTACCTGCCAGTTCGGCGCAACGAGCTGAGGATGTGCAGCGCTTCATCAAAGAGGCCCGCTCTATGGCACGTCTCGTCCATCCCCACATCGTGGCGGTGTTTGATTTTGGCCAAACCAGTGCTGGCCATCTCTTTCTGGTCATGGAGTTTGTCGATGGCACGGATCTGCATCAGCTGACGCGTCGCGGTGACATCACGCCCGAGCGCGCGCGGCGCATCATCAGCGAGCTGTGCGAGGCATTGCAATTCGCCCATGATCGCGGCGTCGCGCATCGTGACATCAAGCCAGCTAACATTCTTATCACACAAGATTTGCACGTGAAGGTGGCCGATTTTGGCCTTGCCCGTGAAGCCAGTGCCCAAACCGTAGCGGATGAAATCGAATACGGCACGCCTGACTACACCGCGCCAGAGCGGCTGATCATCGGCGCTAGTGTCGATCACCGAGCGGATATTTATTCACTAGGGGTCGTTATGCATGAGATGCTGACGGGACATACTCCCGCCGCAGCGGGCGCACAGATTCAGCAAGGTCTGCCCGATGGCTTTGCAGCTATCATTGCCAAATGCATTCATCCAGAGCCGGAGGCGCGCTTTCAGAAAGCAGCGGATGTTCGTGCAGCCCTCTATGCCTCGCCTTCACTCACGATGCCCATCCACGCGACGACAGGTGAAGCCATTCAGCGACCTGCCGCTACGGCCGACTTTGCCCCGCAGCCTCTGGTCAGTCAGCCTCAGGTCCAGGTTCCCCAGATTCATCAGGAGCCGCCTGAACTCTACACCAGCTATCGCCCCTCCGTACTCGCCAACTTTCTGCGCCAGCTTTCGCCCATTGGCTGGGGCATCGCCTGTGTGCTCCTCGTGCTCGGTTTCGCTCTGCTTTTGATCAAGGATCGCCTTCACGTTCAAGAACCCAAGGCCAAATCAACGACGCTGAAGCCGAATTCTGTTACGATTCGCAAAGTCGAGCCACCGGTAAACGCGTCGCCTACACCCGCGAAACCTGAACCTGAAAGAGCCATCGCCCGTGTGCTAACACCCATGGCTAACAAGCCTGCCGAGCCCATCATCGGTCTGGAAGTTGCGCCGAGCGCTGCGCGCCCACTTTTGACAGAGCGGCTCGAAGTGCCTCGTGTGGAACCTTTCGATCCTATCCCTCTGAATGGGCCTATCGGTGAAGTCGCGCGCTTCTCAGGGCACCTGGGTACCGTCTATGCCGTAAAGCTTATCCAAGGAGGCAGGCGTCTGCTTTCTGTCAGTCAGGACAAGACACTGCGCTTGTGGGACACCGCGAACCAAAAGGAAGCGGGTTCGATTCATCCAGACATCGGTGATATCATCCGTCTGCAAGTCACGCCTGATGAAAAGCAGGCGATGGTCTACAGCACCACTTCAGACAAAATCGCGCTCATCGATCTCCCGAATGGTAAGCTGCTTCATCTCGCTGACTTTCCGAACAATCGCCTCTTCGCGGCGGTTTATCTGCCCGCTCACGAGGTCGTTTTTGCGGGTGGCTCGCCGGAGAGGGATACGGACGATTCGTTTCAAACACTTTTTGTTTGGAAGGTCGGACAAGAGAAAGGCTTTCAGCCCCTGAATGCTTTCAAAAACCGTCTCTATGCGATGACGCTCATGCCCGATGCTATGAGTGTGCTGCTCACAAGCTCAGAGCGCATCCCCGGTGAAAAGCGGCAGTTTCGCCCAGCTATCACACAGCTAGAAGGCGGTGCCATGAACCTGCAAGAACTGCCTATTGGGCAGTTAGGCTACCTTACCCGATTTATGGGTGCCCCAGGCTCGGTGATGACCTTTGCCTCAAGCAGCTCGCCGAAGCTTCTGCGATTACCTCAGCTCGACGTCCTTGCCGCGCTCCCGCCAATGACCCGCGGCCAGGCCACCCCGCAGGCAGGTGTCCCTGTGGATGGGGGTAGGCTACTGCTGACGGCCTGGAGCGATGCCACGCTGCGCCTTTACGAATGCGCCACGGCGGAAGAGCTTTGGCGTCAGGAAACGCCCCAGATCATCACTGACATCGCCCTGAGTGCTGGCGAACGCTGGGCAGTGTTTTCGGCGCGGAGCAAGGATGTGCGGAATCCGCAACCTAGCGACTATGATCTCATCCTGTGGCGTCTCCCTCGTTGGTCTGGATTGATGGGTAAAGAAGCCCTGCAGACTCGTGTGCATGAGCAGATGCAGCACCTGGATGAGCACGATCCTGAACTCGCAGCTCTTTTGAAACAGCTGCGTGAACATAGCCCACATATCTCGCGCCAAGAGATGGAGCAACTACGCCAGACCCTAGATGCCCAGTTCGTCTCAGCCTTGAAACGTGATCTGCCCTATGCTGCCCCACGCGAGCAACTAGCCTATCGCGCGGAGATTGAGCGTGTATTGAAGCGTGAAACTTTGCCCGAGGTGGATGACTCGTTGATTCCTCCTTTGCGCAAGCTTCGCAGCATCTATGCGCAGCAGTTGACGAAGCTGGAGCAGCAGCATCGTGATGCTATGGTTGCGAGTCAAAAGGCTGCTGAGGAGGCGCTTCGTCCGCTCCAGGTCAGCCGCGAAAAAGTTGCTGATCAACTGGGGGCTATGCGTGCCAAGACAGCGTTCGAACAATGGCAATCCCACCTCGCTGAATGAGCAAGATGTGATACAGTTTGCGTTTTTTGTCCGGTTTTGCCACTACGGGTGGAAAAGCCTGGACGACCATCACCGTCTTAATCCAGCATTCTAGATCCCAACCCATGACCTCCATGCTTCGCCGATTCTTGCTATCCACACTACTAGCTGCCCCTCTCGCTCCCATTTGGGCAGATGATCTCTTCGTAAGCTATGAGCCTGCCGGTCAGGCAAAAGGGAAACACATCGTCCTTCTTGCTGGAGATGAAGAATACCGCAGTGAGGAAGCGATGCCTCAGCTTGGCAAAATCCTCAGCCAACGCCACGGTTTCAAATGCACGGTGCTTTTTTCCGCAGAAGCCGACGGCACCATCAACCCCGACAAAGGTGATAGCCTAACGAATCCTACAGCGCTCGATAGCGCCGATGCCATTGTCATGCTAATCCGCTTCCGTCGCTGGAATGAAGAAGCTCTGGCTAAATTCGAAGCCGCTGTGAATCGCGGTGTTCCCATCATCGCCATGCGTACCAGCACCCATGCTTTTTCCGGTATCCCGAAAGAAAGCAAGTATGCCGCTTGGAACTGGAATAATCAGGGTGGTTGGGGTCGCCAAGTTCTCGGCGAGACTTGGGTCAGTCATTGGGGCAAACACAAGTTTGAGGCCACCCGCGCCATCGTTGAATCTGCTCACACTGGTGATGCCCTGCTGCGGGGTGTCACGGATATCTTTGGCACTACCGATGTCTATGAGGCCGCCCCTCCTGCCGATGCGAAGATCCTGCTGCGCGGTCAGGTTTTGTCGGGCATGACCCCAGAGTCACCGCCTGCCAACAGCAAAAAGAAAACGGCCGCAAAGATCGAACAAAGTTTGAATGATCCGATGATGCCCATCGCCTGGACCCGTTCAGTGAAAAACCAATCTGGCGGCGAAAACAAAGTGCTGTGCACCACCATGGGATCGGCCACGGACCTGACTAACGAAGGCCTGCGCCGTTTTATCGTGAATGGTGTTTACTGGAGCCTCGGCATGGACGTCCCGGCTCAGGCAGACGTCACCCTTGTGGGTGACTACCAGCCCAGTGCCTATGGCTTTAAAGGCTATCAAAAAAGCGTGAAGGTAAGCAGCCACGCGCTGCGCTAATTCGCGGTTCGTGACTTGCTTTTGGATCAAATCTCTCCAGGCGGCGGATGAAAGTCCGCCGCCTTTTTTATGGCCGGCGTGGCTCTTCAACCAAGTAATCTCGGAGTGCACGCCCTAAGCCTATGCCAACGCTGGAATAGCCTTCTGCCGACATCAGCGGGCTGTTCCAGCCAGTTTCAAGCGTGACGGAAAGGGTGAAGATCCCGGTGTGATTACGCACCCAGCCGCTGCTCATGCGACTGCGTTCTTCCTCCGTCGTTACGTAGTTGGCATAGCGATACTTCGGCTCCACCGGGCTCGGTGTGGTGATGTTTGCGATGGCGAGTTCCATCCAGCGTTTATAGTTGCGCTGTTGAATGCCCGTCATGCGCTCAAAGGCGAAGGGACCGAAGAAGAAGATAGGATCATTCGCGCCGGGATTGTGCAGGTCGAGATAAACATCTAGGCCATGCTTTTCATGAATGGCATGGATCATCCGCTGCGCAGCAGCGACTTCAGGATAAATCGGTGCATCAGCCCAGTCGCGATTGTGATCGCGCGGCACGGCTTCTTTGCCGCCAGCACCCAGCGTCACGTTGTCCACGTCCATGATCGGGATGAAATGTAGGCAGGTTTTGGTCCGCAGTGTTCTCGCTTCGTCACTGGCATACCAACGGATAAAACCCCGTCCTACCTGGCTTCCGCCCGTTTCCCAGGCATGATGTCGTGCGCCGACCCAGACCTGATGCGGAGCGTTTTCGTTGCCGATGCGTATGCCATTTACTGCATGGCCATCGCGTGTCTTAGATAGCTCGAAGCGTTTTGATTCTGGCAGCTTGGTAGCAAGCTCAGTCAGTAATCTCTCTGCATCCTCAGGTCCAAACGGCGGCCCCCAGGCTACCTGAAGGGTCTTCTGCGTCGGCGTGAGCCTGTAAGTCATCACCTTATCTGCCCCAAGCACGCCCGCCTCGCTTGGTGTCCAGGTTTCGCCATCAATGCTAAGCCAAGCGTGCTTTGGCTGGCACCAAGTGGCTGAAAGCACGAAACTGTCGCGAAATGGCTTTGTTTGTGCCTGCACTTGAAGTTGAATCGTTCGTCCCGCAGTGAGGCCATCAAGTTTGAAATACCACCAGCACGGCCAGCCGCGTCCTGCATGCAGCTCTGGCATAATGCGTAGCGTTAGGCTGGCTTGATCGAGCATCAAGACTTCAGCATTGCCTCCATCAAAATCGGTGTAGACACGGATCTCTGCATGAAGTTGCGAAGTTAAAATAGCAAACAAGACCAGGAGATGTTTCATCGCCCCCCATTACGTCATCGCCAAGCACCTTTATTCATGGTGAAGTCGAGGTGGGGCCTTTGCGATAAGGCTTTCTTGCTCTGCGAGCTGTTTTTTCTTCCAGCTAGAAATCAAACGCTTTAGCGAAAGTAGCGGAATATCTTGTCCGGGAGTGATTACTTGGAAAGGATATGCCGTTCTTGCTTGTCTCCTGAATACGACCTAACCTTTTTCGAAGTTATTCGCCCGACTTTTTTTGCATGAATTCACCGTGGTCCATCCGGCTCGTTAGGGCTCTCTTTTTTCCGGTCTTTGTTTTTATCGGAATTACCATTGCGCTTGGCTTTGACCAGCCTGCATGGATTGGTGCTGTAACAGGGGCGACGGTGATGGGGCTGCTTCTTGCGCTAGATATGATGCTGGCCAGGGTCACGCTTCGTGATTTTTCTCATGCCACTTTTGGCCTTGGCATTGGCCTCTTTTGCGCATGGCTAGTGACGCGGATCGGTGTTTTCCAACTCGATTATTTTCAGACTAAACCTGGGGCAGAGGCTTTGCAAAATCTGGTTCAAATCATCATCTATGCCTCGCTCGCTTTTTTTGGTGTTTCCGTCGCTCTGCGGAGTGATCGAGATCAGTTCGCCTTTATCATCCCATACGTTCAATTTAGGCGCGAGGGGGCGGAGGGTGAACCCTTGCTTCTGGACACCAACATCATCATTGATGGACGCATTTTGAAGGTAGCACAGACAGGCTTTCTCAGTGGACCTCTAGTCGTTCCGAGGTTTGTCTTAGACGAGTTGCAGCGCTTAACGGAGTCAGGCGATAGCCAAAAAAACCTCAGAGGTAAAAGAGGCTTGGAGGTAATGGAAAAACTGCGTGCCTTCGAAGGGCTGCGGTTATCAGTCTTCGAACCCGAAACTTGGGAAAAACGAGACGACCTTTCTGTTGATGCAAGGCTGGCTCATTTGGCACGTCAATTGAATGCGAGCCTGTTGACTAACGATCAAGATTTAGCAAAGGTCGCGAAGCTACGCGGTGTAGGTGTTTTAAGCTTGAGTGAATTGGTGATTGCTCTGCAGCCTTCTTTGAATCCAGGGGATGAAATTCAGCTCAATCTGCTGAAACCTGGGAAGGACAAACATCAAGCTGTTGGCTATCTGTCGGATGGCACAATGATTGTTGTCAATCAGGCAGCTCCATTCATCGGACAGACCGTTGATGTTATCGTGGGTGGTGCATTGCCGACCACGGCGGGGCGCTTGGTGTTTGCTGAGTTAAAGACACGCCAAGGCTCCCCGCTAGTGTCCGATCTATCCTAAAAATTGTCGTTTCGAAAAAAGGCCCGAACGGATACAAGCACGACGAAAGCACAACCTTATGCCCAAGAAAAAGCTCAATATTGCCGTCGTCGGTCTCGGATTTGGCGCTGAATTTATTCCTATCTGGCAGCGTCATCCAGAAACGCATTGTTATGCGATCTGTCAGCGTGATCCGAAAAAACTGAAAGCCATCGGCGATGCTTTCGAGGTGGATGTTCGATACACGGATTTCCGCGAAATGCTGAAGGATCCTAAGATCGATGCAGTGCATATCAACAGCCCCATACCAGACCATGGCTGGATGTCGATCGAAGCACTAAAGGCAGGCAAGCATGTCGCCTGCACGGTTCCGATGGCGACTAACATTGAGGACTGCAAAAAGATCTGTGATCTCGTCAAAAAAACCGGCCTCAAGTATATGATGATGGAGACGGTGGTCTATGCTCGAGAATTCCTTTTCATGAAGGAGCAGTATCAGAAGGGTAAGCTGGGTAAGCTGCAATTCCTTCAGTCAAGCCACCAACAAGACATGGATGGCTGGCCGAATTATTGGCCAGGACTGCCACCCATGTGGTATGCGACACATTGTGTTGGTCCAGTAGCCGCTTTGGCCGGTGCGCCTGCTGAATACGTGAGTTGCTTCGGCTCTGGCACGATTCGCCCAGAATTGGTGAAGCACTATGGCTCTCCTTTTGCCGTGGAGACAGCCCATGTGAAGTTCAAGGGCACTGATCTGAGCGCCAGAATCATCCGGAGCCTCTTCGACACGGCGCGTCAATATCGCGAAAGTATCGACGTCTATGGTGACAAGGCAGCCATCGAATGGCCTCTGATCGAGCATGAACCGCTCGTGATGCACACCGCCAAGCTGCCAGAGCACAAGATTCCAAAATTGGTCAAAGCACCTGATTATGCCAAACTGTTGCCCAAAAGCATTCGTGATTTCACGACCAAGGGCGTTTATGATCTAGGAAAGAAAACGCATTTGAGTTTCACCCAAGGTAGTGGTCATGGCGGCAGTCATCCACACTTAGCTCATGAGTTTGCCATGGCCCTCGCTGAGGATCGTGATCCGTTCCCAAACGCGAAACAGTCTGCTAACTGGACTTGTGTTGGCCTTTGTGCGCATGAATCCGCTATGTCAGGTGGCAAGATTGTGAAATTGCCTGCTTTTACCTTTTGAGTCGAGATATTCAGCCTTTTGAACAATGCCGCCCATCGCAAAGATAGGCGGCATTTTCATAATGGTAGACTCGAGGGGGCGCGTTTATAAAAGCGCACCTAGATCATGAGGCTTTTTGCGCTCATAATGTGCGATTTCGAAACTGTATGGGTGGGTTTGATCTGCTAAATAGCTTTGTTGACGTACTCGAAGCCAGGACTCTGGGTTGATGGGTGGAAAGGGTACTCCTTGAGTCAGTTTGTGATCTACATGGGTGATGACTAGTTGGTTAGCAAAGCGCATGGCGGCTTCGTACACAAGACCACCTCCGCAGCACACTAATTCAGGCTCGCCAGCGTCTTCGGTAAGACGAATGGCCTGCTCAATCGTGTGGACGGTTTGGCCAGGATGAGGACTCAAATGGATATCCCGAGTTAGCACCAAAGGATGGTGTAATGGCTGAAACCAGCCTTGCATTTCTTGATAGGTTTTTCGGCCAATCAGAAGCCATCGGTCTTTGGTATATGAGCGAAAATGTTGTCGATCAATCGGCAGCTCCCAGGGGACTCCAGTGCCTTTTGAAATCAGGCCATCTGCTGAAATGGCAGCGATCAGCGTAAGTCCTATTCTCATTCTAGATGATTAGTAAAATTAGCATTTGCTGGCAGCAAAAGACCGCACACGGAAGGAATGTAAGTTGGGATGCATTACTCAGCTGGTTCCATCGTGGCTCGCATGGAGCCTTTGCTTTCGGATAGCTTGGGGTCAGGACCGTAGGTCTCAATTTGTTCAACCCGTAACTCAGCCAGTTCTTTATGACAAGTCGCCACCACCACCTTGCCATACTCATCAACGGCACATGCCATTTTATAGGCTGCCGGAAAGTCGTATCCAAACACTTCGCTCAGCATTTCGATCACATAATCATAGGTGTGGGTGTCATCATCGTGAAGGATGACATGATAAGGTGGTTCAAGTTCCGTCTGTGGCAGAATGCTTGGCTTCGGGATTTCTGGCATCACCCAAGGCGATGCAGCCAGAGTGGGTTCGTTCAAGCTTTGGCGTGTGCGCATCGAAGTCATGCCTATGAATGCACCCGAAGATTAGAGCACTCAACATTGGCTCCAAAAAAAGAGGCGGTTCCGCCTGGAACCGCCTCGGTGTCATGAATCTAGGATTTGCAATCAGATAGGATCCTTTTTGGGGGCATCTGGTTCTAAATCAGGACGTGGACGACCAGTGCCGCCCTCCTGCTGAGGCGGACGCCGAAATCCACCTTCACCTTCTCCAGGTGGACGTCTGGAGCCACCTTCGCCGTTGCCTTCTCCAGGACGCCGGAATCCACCAGCTGCGCCTGGACGGCTGCCTAGTCCACCGCGCATCATGCTTCGCATCCGCTCGATCCCTTCACTCAGTTCTTCTTCACTCACTTTGCCGTCCGTGTTTTGATCCATGCGTGCAAATCGCCCTTCGAGTTCCTGTTTAGAAAACTCTAGGTATTCGTTTTTATCCACACTGCCGTCAGCGTTCTTGTCCATGCGACCAAAGATCTCTTTGGGATTGATGGTGGGACCTCCTGGGCCGCCCGGAGGCATGGGGCGATCTCCTTCTGGCCTTGGCGGGCTAGGTTGGTCTCCTTCAGGTCTGGGAGACCCCTCAGGTTTGTCACCTGGAGGGCGACGAAACCCTCCCTCCCCACCTCCAGTACCTGGTTTTCGGAAGCCACTAGGTCTGCCATCCTCTCCTGCAACACGCCTCATGCCATCGCGCACCTTTTCAGCCGCTTGTTCGATCTCGGTGGAGTCCACATATCCATCCGCGTTAGCATCCATTTTGGCGAAGCGATCACCGTTGTCGCGTTTGGAAAATTCGCCGAACTCTTCTTTGCTGATCTTGCCATCTTGGTTGGTGTCGGCTCGTTTGATGAATTCAGCTAAACGACCGCCTGCCTCGGGTTTTCCAGCTCCTTCTTGAGCCAGGGTGATACCAGTGCCGAGGATTAGAGTCCCCAGTTGGATGAGTATGGATGGTTTGTTCTTCATGGTGTTTTGATGGATAACAAAAGCAGCTGTGTAACCTTGGCCCTCGTGATGAGTTGCGGAAAAAGTAATTCTGCTCTGCGCTAAGGTGCATTCTCAAGTCCATGTTTTTGAGTTCATGTCGAACATTGAGATGTGAAATTGTCTCCAAAGCATCAAGCGCGACTGGCATAGCGGCTGCTTCATTAACCTATCGAACGCGATTTACCCATGATCACACGATTCCCTCGCCCCGGTTGTTGGCATCGGTTTTCAAATGCCGACTGGCAGTTTATCTCTGAATCTTTAGCGATGAATCAGCGACACCGAGAAAGCTTAGTTTCTTTGCTAGAAGACCAAGATGCCGTGCGCATGATTTTGGATCACCCTAAGCTATTCGAGGCCATGGTCATGAGCACCAAGACAGCAATGCTATCCCCAGAACTTTTCTTTTTTGTGCTCGTCAGGCACACCTTGAAGCAGGCAGGTGTGGAGGATCTAGAAGTCGCGGATTATATGGCTGTAGTTTGTGCTGATTTTGGGCTTCCTGCTACTGCAGAGCAACGCATTCCGGCATATCGCTTAGAGCATTTGTATAGCATCGACTACATTGCGGCTTTGGAAAATGCACGCCCTCACGAACGCTTCTTCATTCATGTTCAGTGTGCGAATCAGTTCTTGGTCTTGACTTGCCTGTATCCTGATTTTCTCCACCGCAGAGCGGAGCGGCGTGGTGCTCCAGACGTAAATTTTTATGAAAAAGTCGTCGTTAGCCACTTGGAGGCAGCTGGGAAACACGCTCTTGCGGAAGAGTTTGAACTCAATGACACGCTGTCAGATGTTGCAGCTGTGTTTCCTCCAGCGCGACGTGCCATGAACCACACGGTTCGTGAGTACCTTAGCCTTGGTGCATGAGGAGGATGTCTTGCAGGGTGGGAAGGCATGGCTATGACTCTCTCTGACCATGCTCACACCTATCCTTCAGACAGACACAGGACCTCTCATGCACAAAGCCGTGGAGGAGGCTGCGCGTTTGCTGTGCGCGGGAGAGATTGTGGCTTTGCCCACAGAAACCGTCTATGGACTGGCTGCAGATGCACTCAATCCACAAGCTGTGGCCAAGGTGTTTGAAGCGAAGGGACGTCCGAGTTTTGATCCTCTCATCGTGCATCTTGCCAACAAGAAGATGCTTGATGAAGTGGCAGAGGTGCCTGCCGCCATCCAGCAGATCGTGCAAAAGATTACGGAACAAATGTGGCCGGGACCGCTGACCTTGGTGCTGCCGAAAAAAAATTGCGTACCTGATGCAGTGACCGCCGGGCTTCCAAGTGTGGCCGTTCGAGTCAGCAAAAATGCCGTGTTTCGTCGTGTCGCAGAATCTTTGGGCCGTCCGATCGCGGCACCTAGTGCCAATCGCTTTGGTTCCATCAGTCCTACCTCTGCGGGTGCCGTTGTCACGGAGCTGGATGGACGCATTCCTTTGATCATCGACGGCGGGGCTTGTCTCTGTGGCATAGAGAGCACCATCATCAAGATCGAGCCTGGATCACCCAAACCTATCATCACCATCTTACGCCCTGGACCTATTACTCCAGAAGATCTGAAGGTATATGGCAAAGTGAAGCAGGTTACACGCTCCGTTGTCGATGAAGCAAGCGAAGCTCCTGGACAGCTGGCCAGTCACTATGCGCCACGCACGCCACTCCGGCTTTTGTCAAAGCCAAGCGACTTCACTCCTGTTCCTGGGCGGCGATATGCACTGCTAAGCTATCGCGGTGATTCGAGCGATGGTTACACGGAACTCACTGATTGGGTGCATGTGCAGATTTTGAGTCCTGGCAAAGGCAAGCTGCCTGAGGCTGCGGTGCGGTTCTTCTATGTGTTGAGAGAACTCGATAAGTTGGGGGTGGATGAGATCATCGCAGAGCCCATGTACGAGCATGGCATGGGAATTGCCATGATGGACAAATTACGCCGTGCAGCCGTGAAACCGTAAGTTTGATCCGTCATGAGCGATTCCAACCCAGAGGCCGGGTCACAGGCGAAGAGCACTGGCATCGTTTCGATTGCCATTTTGTGCAGCCGAGTTTTAGGATTGGTCCGAGATCAATTGTTGAATGGACTCTTTGGGTCTCATTTTACAGGGATTTTTACAGCTGCCTTTCGCACGCCCAACATGCTGAGAGACCTGTTTGCCGAAGGGGCGCTATCCACCGCCTTTGTCACGACATTCACCAAGAAAATCAAAAACGAGGGAGATGAGGCTGCGTGGCGGCTGGGTCGGAAAATGCTGGCTCTTTCGATCTGTTTCATGAGCATGGTTTCCTTGGCAGGTATTGCCATTGCACCCTGGCTCGTTCGCCTCTTGAACCCCGGCTGGAATAACGCCGCCAGCATCGACTTATGCGCTGATCTTGTGCGCATCATGTATCCCTTCATCACGATTGTCTCGGTCACAGCCCTGGTCATGGGGATGCTGAACTCCAAGAAAGTCTTCTTCATTCCTGCCGTCGCTTCTGCCTTTTTTAACCTAGGCTGCATCGTGGCGGGGGTCGTGATTGCTTGGTTGATCGATCCTGGGTTTCGTTCAGGTACGCTTACCGAAAAGGGGCTTGTTGGTTTCGCAATGGGTACACTGGTTGGCGGATTCTTGCAGTTGGGAATTCAGATCCCATCTTTGAGGCGCGTTGGCTTTCGTTTTGGCCTTGATTTGAAATGGAGAGATCAAGGTGTTTCTGAGGTTCTGCATCTCATGTGGCCTTCTCTGATTGCTGCGGGTGGAACTCAAATTGGTGTTTTCTTGAATTCCGTCTTCGCTTCCTTCACGCCGGGTCAGGAGTCTGCCAACGCGTGGTTAGCGAATGCACAACGTCTGCAACAATTGCCACTCGGTCTTTTCGGCGTCGCTGTCGCGACAGTGACATTGCCGATGCTCTCGCGGCTAGCCACAGACGGCATCACTCCTGCTTTTCGTGGGGCGCTTGCCAAAGGGCTTCGCTT
>JBIKYV010000153.1:0-8872 GCA_044355075.1 Prosthecobacter sp. | reverse complement strand
CCGTGCCGGCAGGGATGCGTCGATCTTCATCACATCTTTCGCCATCGCGAACTACATCCGGTTTGAGGGTTTCTGGAATATAGATGAATTTCTAGTACCTTCACTAGCAGGCATGTCTGGACTATTGATCACGTCCTACATTTTAGGGCTTTATTCTTTAGAGGCTGGGGGTCGCACACGTTTTTTTGCTCACGCGTTCCTCCTGCTCGGTGCGTTTGCCGTCGGGTTCCTGCTCGTCATGCTAGTGGGCTACGTGGACTTCAGCTCTCGGATCGGACGAGGTTTCATGGCCATTGGCACCCTTTTGTGCCTGCCCAGCCTGATGCTTCATCATTTATTGATGTTTCACAAACGACACTTTGCACCTGTGCGCGTTGCTTTCGTAGCCGAGTCACCTGAAGAGTTGTTGGAATACCAGCGCTTCCGTGATTTAGCACCGAGGGGTATCGAGATCGTGGGGCGCATTGATGTCCGGGGCAGCAGCCCGGGCGGAGAACTGCTAGGCCGCCTGAAGCATGCTTCAAAGCTGATCACCCGGCACCGAGTGGATCGAGTCGTTTTCTGCGAATCTCGTATGGATGATGAGATCGCCCGTCCCTGGCTACGTCAGCTACGCTACTCCGGCACGGCATGTATTCCGCTGATCAACCTGTGTGAGGAATGCTTGCAGTATGTGCCGCTACATCTCGTCTCGAACGAATGGCTGCTACATTCCGAAAGCTCTCCTCGTGAGCTTTATTTCCGTAAATTGAAGCGAACCTTCGATATCCTGACCTCGCTAGTTCTACTGCTCCTGCTATCGCCCTTCCTCATTTTTGGCATCCTACTGGTGAAGTTTTTCTCTCCAGAGGGCTCAGTTTTCTTCCGCCAGGAACGAGTAGGACGCTTTGGCAAAAAGTTCCAAATCCTCAAGCTGCGTAGCATGAGAACCGATGCGGAGAAAAACGGCCCCCAGTGGTCGAGTGGAACGAAAGACAATCGCGTCTTCCCAGGTGGAGCCTTACTTAGACGCTATCGAATTGATGAAATCCCACAGCTGATCAACATCCTGCGTGGTGAGATGTCCTTTGTCGGCCCACGACCTGAGCAGCCAGCCTTTGTCGAAGCCTTAGCCGAAGCCCTGCCCTACTACCAAGAGCGGCACATGATCCACCCAGGGCTCACTGGCTGGGCCCAGGTCTGCTACCCCTACGGTGCATCGACCGAAGACGCTCGCTGCAAGCTCGAGTATGACCTTTACTACATGAAGCACGCAGGTGTTATCTTCGACCTGCTGATCCTGCTGGACACGGTGCGCGTCGTGTTGGTGGGTGGATTAAAAAAGGAAAAAGCACGTCCCCGCTACACACCTCTACTTGTGCCAGACCCTTTGCCGGAGGAAGACGAAACAAGCGAAGCTACTGCCTGAAAGCTGTAGTCTTGGTAACAAAAAGCCGGAGCATCACTGCCCCGGCTTTTGTTTTTTCAATGAAAGGTAGATAGACTCAGGACTTGGTTACATCAAAGCAGAAGAGCAGTTCTTGATCGCGCAAGAACAACTTACCACCACTGACGACTGGGTGCGTCCAGACCATGCCTTTGGGATTCCGCTGCGTTGTCTGTGGACTCAGGGTGAAGCGCCCATGCTCTTTCCAGCCCTCAGGATTAGCCTCGATCAGAACGACAGTGCCGGTGCGCTCTTCCAGAAGGTAGAGCATGCCATCAGCGCAGTGAATTGCACCTTTGCCCAGACTCTTCTTGTCTGTCCATTTCACCTGACCGGTTTTGAACTCCATGCAAGTCCAGCCAGCCTTATCGTTGTAACCATACAGATAGCCATTCACCAAAACGACGCCGCCGTGGTGATTCACCATATCAGTCGATTCATAGAGAGCCTGCACAGCATTCTCTGAACCGATGCGCACGGATTTACAGCCGACACCATAACCCGCAGCCACAAAAACCTGACCATCCTGAAAAATCGGGGTTGGAATCACAGCGGTTTTACCAGGAAACTCCGTCTTCCACAACAAGCGACCATCTTGAGCATTGAGTCCTGCGATGCTCTGCATCGTCAGCTGAATGAGCTGCCTCGTGTTGTTGTGATTGACCGCAATCAGGCTGGCATACTGCGCTGGGTCCGTCCATTCCGACGACTGCCATACGAGCTTGCCTGTATCTTGATCAAAAGCAGCCACCGTGCCTTGCGGGCCGCCGGGAGTCACTATCACGCGCCCGCCCTCCACCCAGGGACTTTCGCAATAGCCCCATCCGGGAACTTTACCGCCTAGCTCGGTCAGGGATGCACTCCAGACTTGCTGTCCATTGGCTGCATTCAGGCAGACCAGACTACCCTTGCCACTCAAGGCATAAACTTTATCACCATGCACCGTCGGCGTACCACGCGGACCGTCGCCCCAACCATTGGTAAAAAGAGCACCTGCCTCAGCGGACCATTTTTCCTTTCCGCTAGCCACATCCACCGCGATGACATACTCAACGGCATCACGAGCACCCATGGTGTAAAGCACACCGCCCGCGACAGCGTACCCCGAATAGCCTAGGCCCGCATTCTGATTCATCCAGAGCAGCTTAGGACCAGCCTCCTGCCAAGTTTTCAGCAAGCCTGTTTCCATCGAAATATCCGTACGATCCGCCCCCCGAAAGGTTGGCCAATCGGCAGCCTGAATCGACGCAGCTAACAAAAGTGTGGTGAGGGCGAATTTCATAAAAAAAGAATCTCTCTGGCATTGAGACGCCCTTCGACCATGAAAGCTAGCAAAAAACCGGCTCAAGAAGACAACTTCACCTCATGACATATCATGAAAAGCGCTTGCTAACCGACATTTTTCGAGGCTTGGCGGCGTATCTCTAGTCCCCCCCCGATGACCGTTCGACTTCAGCTTTCCTACATTCTGTTTTTCGCGCTGTCCTCCTCGCTAGCCCAGGATTTATCAACTCGTGGCAAAGAAGCATTCGAGAAGAAGATCAAGCCGATGCTGGAGCAGTACTGCTTTGATTGCCATTCAGATGGCGTCGATAAAGGCAATTTCCTCTTGGACGAGCATAGTGATTATAGCTCCATGAGATCCGACTTCGTGATGTGGGATCACGTTCGTCAGCAGCTGATTACCCACGTCATGCCGCCCGAAAAGAAGGACAAGCCCAGCCTTCAGCAGAGGGATGAAATTGTAGCCTGGATCGATGACGCGGTATTTTGGTTTGATCCGGCAAAACCTGAGCCGGGGCATGTCACGGCGCGACGCCTCAACCGCACGGAATATAACAATACCATCCGAGACTTACTCTTCGTGGACACGAGGCCAGCCAAAGAGTTTCCACCAGACGACACAGGCTATGGTTACGACAACATTGGCGATGTACTTAGCGTCTCGCCCATGCTCATGGAGAAGTATCTACGTGCTTCGCGAGCGGTCGTTGATGATGCCTTTGACATCTCAATCCCTGAGCATGTCGATGCCGAACTCGGCGCGAGACAACTGTGGAATAGCAAAGGCAAAACCGCTGAAGACAACGGCATACGTTGGTTTCACTCAGAAGCGGAAGCCACCGGCAAAGTCAGCGTGCCCATAGGAGGCAGCTACCTCGTGACGCTATACGTAGCCGCTACGGAATCAGGCAGTGAGGCCGCTAAAATCGGGCTGCGCGTGAATGGCAAAGACATCTCTACCTACGATGTGCGCACACCGTGGAAGGAAGCGCAGGGCCCGTGGCAAAAGATCACCAAGACCGTGCAGCTCAATGGCGGCGAATCCAAAATCAGCGTCGCCTTCCTCAACGACCACTCCGATCCCGCTAATCCCGACAGTGGAAAAAGAGACCGCAATGTCGCCTTGGACAAAATCACCATTCAGGGCCCCTTCGGACTACTTCCACCACGCGGCAGCCGCTTTCTACGTTGGCTTTTGAACGACAAGCCCGTCGCTCTACCTGCCGTGCTCTTCACTGGCGAAGACTTTGCTAAAGGCGAAGGTGACTCCGCGCCTGACACCGGTGGCATCGTGCTGGCCAGCGGCGGTTATGTGAAACGTGCCGTTGAGCTCGCTGAAGCAGGGCGCTACAAATTCACCCTCAAAGCAGGTGCCCAGCAGGCAGGAGACGAACCTGCTAAAGCTGAGCTGAGGATCGCTGGCAAGACCGTAGGAGCCTTTGCTGTCACCGCAAAAAATCAGGCACCGCAGTGGTTCCATGTCGAGGCGGACCTACCCGCAGGCTCTCATGAGCTACAGGTGTGGTTCATGAACGACTACTGGGATGCAGCCACCAAGCAAGACCGTAACCTGTGGGTTCACCAAGTGAAGATCGAAGGCCCAGTAGGCAAGGCTACGGGTGTGCAAACGACTGACCTGCCCACCCTAGTCGAGAAAATGGGAACCCGGCTCTTCCGGCGGCCAATTCGTGCTGAAGAGGCTGAGAAATGGAAAACCCTTGCCAATGCCGCCGTCAAAGAAGGCGAAACTCCACTCGGTGCACTTCGCTTTGTGCTGGAAGGTATGCTCGTCTCTCCCTCGTTCCTCTTCAGAGTCTCAGCCCAACCGAGCGGACCTGTGAAAAATGGCATCGCCGACATCGACGAATACAGTCTTGCCAATCGTCTCGCCTATTTCCTTTGGTCTGCACCACCTGATGACCGACTGCTGCAGCTAGCTGGAAAAAACGAACTACGCAAAAACCTCTCAGCCGAACTGAAACGCATGCTTTCCGATTGGCGTAGCTACGCCATCACGGAAAACTTCGCTGGCCAATGGTTGCAGCTTCGAGACATGGAGATTGTATCCCCAGATACCCGACGCTTCCCCGAATGGAATGGACGCATCGCCCAAGCCATGAAGCAAGAAAGCCAAACTTTTTTCCGACACATCCTACAAGAGAACCACAGCATCATCGAGTTCCTCAATGCAGATTACAGCTTCATGGACAAGCGCCTTGCACAGTACTACGGCGTCTCAGGACCTCGTGGTGACAAGTTCGAAAAAGTCTCCCTCAAAGGCACCCCGCGCGGCGGCATCCTGACACACGGCAGTATCTTGACCCTGACCTCGGAGCAAACGCGCACATCGCCCGTTAAGCGCGGCAAGTATCTGCTAGAAAACATTCTCGGCACCCCACCCCCGCCCGCACCTGGTGGCGTCCCTCCTCTGGATGAGAAAAAGGCACGTTCCTCGAACCTGACACTGCGCGAGCAGCTCGCAGAACACCGCTCCAATGCCTCCTGCGCAGGATGCCACGCCTTTTTGGACCCGATTGGCTTCGCTTTCGAAAACTACGACGCCATCGGACGCTACCGCACAGAAGAGAAGAAAAAACCTATTGATGCCTCTGGCCAACTCGTACGTGGACAGGCCTTTAAAGATCTCGCCGAGTTGCGCGGAATTTTGGCGAAAGACCTCTGCGATGACTTCACGAAGAATTTGGCCGAAAACCTCCTCACCTTTGCTCTAGGACGCGGCCTAAGCTACAGTGACAAACCCGCCGTCCATGAGATTGTCGAGCGGACCAAGTCCGCAGGCTATAAGTTTCAAGACATGTTCCTGATAGTCGTGGAAAGTGTACCTTTCCAAAAAATGCGCGTAGAATCAGGAGCAGAGTGATCGCTATTGCCTCATTGGCCTAGGCAGCACACTCTCACCAGTCTCGCAGAGACGTGCATCCGGGACTTCTGAATCTGCACTCTCCCGTGAGATTATCTGATCATGATCAACCTTTGGAGCTGGACGGATACTTCGCCGCCCCAACGACCTTAAGGTCAGGTTGTGGCCTAATCAAACGAGTGGTCAGCTTCCATTAACACGGGTACAAACGCAGGAAAGCAAGCCATTATCAATGGTCTAAGCAACTCATCTGCATGCGATGAATGATCCTAAAGACTACGCACAAAAATATTGGCATAGCTAACAGCTTGAGTCAGATCGGCCAAACCAATTCGACCACGAGCTGAAGCGTCCAACTCCACTCGAAATATCTGCGGATGAAGCTCCTGCTTTTCCGTGACAATGATCTCCGCTTGGCTGCCAGTTAGAGCCGCTTTGATCCGATACCATGCCCCAGGTTTTACCTGATCTGAGCCAAGACTCACTGACGCTAGGCCACCCGACCCAAACATCACCAGAGGATGACTGTGACCCCGAACACAGATACCTGCTGCGGGCTTGTTCAGATCTACATTCTTGGGCAGAAAAACATCACAGATCACCTCCACATCACCGAACTCTTCCTCCGTCCACAAGGCAGCTCCCGTCTGCCCCGCATTAAGCTGGATTTGCCAATCGTTGACCTTCCAGCGGTCCTGCGTAGTCACAGGAACACGCCAGTTTCGGAAGTCCACACCTGTATAAAGATGCCGCCAGCCCTGATCTTCTGGAGCTGTTATTTCTTTCGGCACCTGTAGCGACGGCAGTTCCTTGATACGAACATTGCGGAACTCCACAGGCGCTCCTTCCGATTCCAGCGCTAGGTAGCCTTTGCGATAGTTACACTCATCACCGCCACTGACGACTTTCCCATTCACTGACAGCGTGATGCGACCTGCATTGGCTTCGATGCGGTAATGATTCCACTGTGGACTAGGCAGACTACGCTCCTCGTTTGGAAAGCTGCGCATACCGCTGTGCTGTCCATGTGGCTGCATGGTGGCTCCATGAATAGGGAAAACATCACCATGGGTAGTAAACCATCGCGGCTTGGTCGGGTCTGCATGCTTCATGTATCCATGATCAAGTACTTGGACTTCGATCCCACGCAAAAACGGCACCCCCGGTGCACTGATGGGCGTGCCCCAGACGAAGATACCAGAGTTTCCTCCCTCGTTCAGGTGGCGCCACTCGGCTTCTAAGATGAAGTTTTCATACTGCCGCTCAGTGCGTAGCGCTCCCGTCGGAAAACCCGTGCAAGAAATAACACCATCCTTGATGCTCCATGTCTCAGGCGCACAGTTGGCATTCACCCAGCCTTCCAAACTGTTGGATTTAAACATTGGCACAAAGCCCTCTTCTGCTTGCGAGCAAGACAGTGAAACGAACAGCGAGAAAGCTAGCGTCGATAGAAATGAAAAATGAACCTGATTGTTCATGGGTAAGAATATCAGGGTAAAACGAACGACGAGCGCGCAGACGTGCAAAAGCGGCACAAATTAAGAAAGCTTTCTTTTGAAGTCCTCATACCCCAAGCGACGAACGACGCGCAAAATACCCTTTTGGGGATCATACAAATCCAGGTCAGGATGAACAACGCCATTGAAGGTGGTTGTTTTCACCATGGTGTAATGAGCCATGTCTGTGAAAACTAGCTTTTGCCCGATTTGCAAAGGTTCTTTGAAGCTGTATTCGCCAATGACATCACCGGCGAGACAGGTCATCCCCCCCAAGCGGTATGTGTGGGCATGCGCACCTGGCAGCCCCGAGTCAATAATATGGGCACGATAGGGCATCTCTAGAGTATCCGGCATATGAGCGCTGGCAGAAGTATCCAGGATCGCCGTTGTAATGTCTTCCGTTTGCACAAAGTCTAAGACAGTCGCCACGAGGTATCCCGTATTCAGCGCGACAGCTTCACCAGGCTCAAGATAGACTTCTTTGTCTCCCCAACGCTGCTTGAAGTCTATGATCAGCCTAATCAATCGCTCCACATCGTAATCACGACGCGTGATGTGGTGCCCCCCTCCCATGTTAACCCAACTGACGCGTTCAAGCAGCTTGGGAAAACGCTGCTCAACGGCAGCTAAAGTGCGCTCTAAGACATCACTGTCTTGCTCGCAAAGAGCATGAAAGTGCAAACCTTCAAGGCCTTCGAGATCTTCATCATTCAGAGCAGCCATCCGCGTACCAAGTCGACAGCAAGGTGACCCTGGGTCGTAGAGGCTCACTTCGACCTCACTGTGCTCAGGATTCACCCGCAGACCAGGACTAGGCGCGTGCAAACCTGCTGCACGAGCCACTTCAATCATCGGACGCCAGCGCTTCCACTGGGATGGAGAATTGAAGCTGATGTGGTGGGCGATAGGGATGATTTGTGCCATTTCCTCCGCTTTGAAGGCCGGAGCATACACATGAACTTCCTTACGAAACTCTTCATGAGCGAGCAGCGTTTCATGCAAACCACTGGCACAGCAGCCGTGAAGGTATTGCCTCACCAAGTCAAAGGTGCTGAACATGGCAAAACCTTTTAGCGCCAAAAGAATCTTAGCTCCTGAACGCTCTTGAACGTCGGCTAACTTCTCGAGATTCCGTTTTAACAATTCAAGATCAACGACAAATGCCGGTGTCTCGACGGCATTCAGATCAAAAACAGGTGGTCGCTGATCAAGGGCATGGGCAGGCGTTTCAGGCATGAGTTCTGCGCGTTAGCATTATCATCGCTCCGCGCCAATGAGATTCCAAAACGATAACCCGAAAAGGCTTCGACTAGCGAATCAGTGGATTCAACAGAAAGCCAGAAAGCGCAGCAGCTTGCTGCGGACGCATTGCTTCGACAACTACGTTAGAGTGCGAGTTAGAAGGAATAGCTTTTCTAGACACACCAAACCCTTGCCAGTGACGCTGACGTGTGCGGCTAATATGGCGATCAAAATGACGCATCAGTTGAACTAAGGCGACCATCAATGCCGAATTAAACACACTCGCCAAAAACAACATCACCCCAGTGCATAAGCGTTCCCATACAACAGGTAGCCATTCTTGCATGGTAGCGATCAAACATTGAATCCATGAGGGTTGTTCAGCGTGATATGAAGACCCCATATCCAATGCGAATAACGCACCACCGCAGATGAAAAGTAGCGCGCCAGTCAAGAAGGCGTAATCAAACCAATGAACCCGAATGGCGGCACGTGGATTGGCAAAACCCTTTTGCTCTAAAAAATATAATGGCTGTGAAT
>JBIKYV010000152.1:0-8890 GCA_044355075.1 Prosthecobacter sp. | reverse complement strand
CGGTAATGATCACATCACCGACCATTTTTTCTGCGACTTCTTCGATGCGCTCTTTGATCTCATTGGTTACGTGAGGGATCACCTGCACTGTGCGTCCCTGGTATTTTCCGGCGCGCTCTTTTTCTAGCACACTCATGTAAACCTGGCCCGAAGTCAGGTTGTTCAAACGAGAAAGGTTGGTGTGGGTGAATCGCTCATAATGCCCCAGATCCAAATCCGTTTCGGCCCCGTCGTCGAGAACATAGACTTCTCCATGTTCGTAAGGATTCATGGTGCCAGGATCGACATTCAGGTAGGGGTCGAACTTCTGCATGATGACCTTTAGGCCCCGAAGTTCTAAAAGAGTCGCGAGGGAGGAGGCTGCCAAGCCTTTACCTAGAGAGGAGACGACGCCGCCAGTGACGAAGATGTATTTCATAATGATAACTGATTTCGCTTAATGCGGTTCAAGGCTCGAATCAAAGAGAGTGTGAAGGTTTCATACTTTCCCCTGTAGCTGCTTTTCGATGGCTATGGCTTGCTCGGGGGTATCGACTCCAGGAGAAAGATCGTCGGTAAGCACTACGCGGAGACGAACACCGTTTTCTAAAGCACGCAGTTGCTCAAGTGACTCGGTCTGCTCAAGCCGGGAAGGCGGCCATGCAATGAATTCATACAGAAAATCCCGCTGAAAACCATAGATGCCCAGGTGCCGATAATGCTGGGTGTGGGCGGATACGTTTCGCACATAGGGTAGGGGCGAACGTGAAAAGTAAAGGCTATCGCCATGCACATCGAAAACGACCTTCACGACATTCGGGTCACTGACGAGGGCTGGATCAAGAATCGGTGCAGCTGCAGTGATCATGCGGATTTTTGTATCTGCCTGAAGACTGAGTGCCAATTGGTCGATCAGGGCAGGAGAGATCAGGGGTTCATCACCCTGCACATTGATGATCGTATCGAAGTCGCTCAAGGTGCGCGCAGCTTCTGCAATACGGTCGGTGCCACTTGGGTGTTCAGGTGACGTTAGTATTGCTTGGGCACCAAAGCCTCGGGCAGCCTCGACGATATTCTCATGGTCCGTGGCGATGATGACTTCATCGACCGCATGACACTGCTGGCAGCGCTCCCACACATGTTGTACAAGCGGCTTTCCTGCAATGAGGTGCAGCATTTTCCCGGGGAACCTTGTGGAACCCCAGCGGGCTGGTATGGCAACAAGAGTGCGTGATTTCACGGAAGCGACCAAAGGCTGAATGGAAGTTTTACTTCCTTCGTGATGGCGCGGCGACCAGGGGCACGCAAGAGGAGATTGCTGCTACAGAAGCTTCATTCTCCGAGAAGCTTTTTCAAGGTGGGCTCCATGGCTTCAGCCCACATGGCATAGCCTTTTTCAGAAAGATGCAACAAGTCTGGCATGATTTCTCGAGTCAACGTTCCATCGTCTTTCAGGAATGTGGTGCCCAGATCCAGATAATGCACTCCTGAGCCATCAGCATACTTGGCAATCAAAGCATTCGTGGCGATATTCTGCTGTCGCATGATGTCTGTGGGCTTTTCACCACGGGGGAAAATGCCCAAAAGCAAGATCTGGGTGCTGGGGCACTTCTTTTTGAGCGCCTCGAGAATTAGCTTCACGCCTTCCGCTGTCTGTTCAGCATTGCACTGGTAAATGGTGCCATTTAGCTCTTTCTGAGGGCGGCCTACGTGACCTGTATTGTTGGTGCCTATCATTAGCACAATAAGCTTAGGAGAGAGTCCGTTGAAGTTGCCATTTTGTAGGCGCCATAGCACATGCTCAGTGCGGTCGCCACCAATGCCAAAGTTCGCTGCCTTCCTCGGTGTGTAAAACTGCTCCCAGGTTGCTTTTCCTTTGCCACTCCAGCCTTGTGTAATGGAGTCGCCCAGAAAGACCAGAGGTGCTTCTCCTTTTTTGGAGATTTCATTAAAGCTCTCATGCCGCTTCTTCCAGGCCTCGTCACGCGGGACGGGCTGTGTCGCGTAGTTTGGGTCGGCCGCTATGGCTAACTGAAGGAGGAGTGGCAGGATAAACAATAAGATTTTCATGGTTGCAGATGAATAAGTTAGAAATTCAAAACGATACCTTGGGGCTTAGGCAATCTCTTTTCCCCAAAAACTCATCGCGAAAGTTTCACAGGGGCGACTGCCAAGAAAGAAACAGGCTGCATTCTCTCGGTTTTCTGCTACACGCAGCGCCCTCATGCTCACCCTTCGCGATGTTTCCAAATCCTTCAATGCCCGCCCGCTGTTCACCGGTGTCAAAATGACCGTGAATTATTCTGAGCGAGTGGCTCTTGTCGGCCCAAATGGTGCAGGCAAGTCGACTTTGTTCTCGCTGATTCTCGGACAAGATACCCCTGATAGCGGCGAGATTGTCCGTGATGAATGGACTACGCTAGGTTTTTTGCCCCAGGAGAGTGAACCTGTCGGAGAAGAGACCGTTTTGGATATCGCAACTGGGCGCGCTGGTGAGATGCAAAGATTAGAGAATATCCTCAAGGATTATGAATCAAGAGGAGACGTCGCTGCCCCTGAATACAACCAAGCTCACTCTCAGCATGAAGCCCTGAATGATCCTCAAGCGGAGGCTAAATGTAAAAAAATCCTGAAAGGTTTTGGCTTCAAGGAGGAAGACTTCAATCGTCCTGCAAGAGAGTATTCTGGTGGCTGGGTGATGCGTGCGCACTTGGCCCGATTGCTTGTGATTGAGCCCGACCTGTTGCTTCTCGATGAGCCGACGAACCATCTCGATTTGTTATCCTTGATGTGGTTCCGCAATTACCTGAGAAACTACCCTGGAGCGATTCTTTTGATTTCTCATGATCGTGACTTCATGGATGAGTTGATCGAGACAGTTTACGATATTGATGAAGGTAAATTGGTAACCTACACCGGCAACTACTCAGAGTTTCTGAAGCAAAAAGAAGAAGCGTGGGAGCGCTCCTACCAGAGTTGGAAAAACCAACAGAAAGAGATCGAGGAAATGCAGGAGTTCATTGATCGCTTTCGTTCGGTTGCCTCCAAAGCAGCGCAGGCTCAGAGTCGTGAGCGTCAGTTGGAGAAAATGGAAAAGTTGGATCGCCCAAGGCCACTCAAAAAAGCCTTCCGATTTAACTTTCCACAGCCGCAGCGAAGTGGCCAGCGAGTCATTGCCCTCACCGACATTCATCAAGCTTACGGTGAGAAGAAAATCTACCAAGGCTTGGATCTTGAGATCGAAAAAGGGGAACGCACGGTCCTTGTCGGTCCAAACGGAGCCGGTAAATCGACGCTCATCAAGATCATGGCAGGCGTTGTGCCTTTCCAAAAAGGGGAGCGCAGATTTGGCACCAATGTGAAGATGGGCTACTTTAGTCAGCACCGTGCAGATACCTTGGATCCTGAGTGCAGTGTGTTAGAAGAAATCAAACGCTGCGCTCCCGAGCTTCGAGAAGATGATGCGCGTAGCATCTTGGGTAGCTTTCTCTTCAAGCGGGAGGATGTTTACAAAAAGTGTAAAGTCCTCTCAGGGGGAGAAAAAAGCCGCCTGAACTTGGTGAAGTTCCTCGTCGATCCTCCGAATCTGCTTCTCATGGATGAGCCTACGACGCACCTAGATATCTGGGCTATTGAGGGTTTGATTCTCGCTCTACAGAAGTTTGAAGGAACGCTCGTGTTTATTTCTCACGATGTTCACTTCATCCGAAATCTCGCGACCAAGGTGCTGCATATCAATGCCGGTCAAGTCACTCCCTACGCAGGTGGGTATGACTATTATCTGCAAAAGACTGGAGCGGAAGAGAACGCTCGCGCGGCTGTCATAGCAGGTTGATTGGTAGTCTCTAAGGTTAGCTGCTTGCCACACGGTATCAGATCTGCCGCGTGGCAAGCGTGGCGCGCGCCTAGGACTAGGCAGTTTTGAAAATTTACTTATGCCTTGAGCTGATTGAGGCTTCCTGCGTTGCTGCCAAAGCGATCCGCATCTACGCCGAGATGCTGAAGCATAGTAACGAAGAGATTGCACAGCGGTTTGTTTTGCACGGTGTCGAAGGCGAGGTGCTGGCCATGTTTGAGACCGCCACCGGCGAGGAGAATGGGTAGGTTGGTGCAGTTGTGGACGTTGGCATCGCCGAGGTTGCTGCCGTAGAGGACCATGGTGTGGTCGAGCAGGCGTTTGGAGTCGGCCGTGGGTGTGGCGGCGAGCGCAGTCAGGAGATCGCGCAGGTGACGCATCTGCTGGAGGTCCACCTTTTCGAGCTCGGCGAGCTTCTCCTTCGACTGGCCGTGGTGGCTGAGATTGTGATAGCCGTCGCGGGTGCGGTGCTGTGCATCGATCTCAAACACAGGCGTGGCGAAACCGTCCACCATGAGGGTGATAATGCGGGTGGAATCGGACTCGAAGGCGAGCTTGGCCATGTCGAGCATGAGCTGGATCTTGGGGAAGAACTTGGCCTTGTCGGCGATGTCCTTGGGTTCGGTGGTCTTGGTTTGCGGCTTGGGTTTCTGCTCCCACTCGCCGGAGATCGTGAGGCGATCTTCGAGTTCCCGAACGGAGGTCAGATACTGATCGAGACGGCTTTTGTCGTTGTTGCCGAGGTTACGTTGGAAGCTGCTGATGTCATCGCGCACGACGTCGAGGATGCTGCCGCGATCTTGAAGGCGTTTGAGCGAGACGGCGGTCTGTTTGGCATCGCCTTGGATGAACATTTTGCGGAACAAGGCGGCTGGGCTGTCCTCGGCGGGCAGCAGCACGCCATCGCGTGTCCAGGAGAGGCTGCGGTTGGCCTTGTCGATGTTCACGCCGAGGTTCAGCGTCGGAAAACGCGTCTGCTGACCGAGCTTCTCGGCGGCGTATTGATCAAGCGAGATGCTGTTGCGGAAGCCGCTACCCGTAGGGTCGCGTGCGGCGGTGAGGAAGCAGTTCTCCGTGCTGTGACCGCCTGTGACGGCTGGATGCGAGAGGCCGCTGAAGATGGTGAAGTCGCTTCGGAATGCCGCGAGTTCCTTCAAATAGGGCGAGAGCGTGTAGCCCGTGCCTTTGTCCTTCGGGAAGAAATGCTGGGGTAGCACACCGAGGTTGTTGGAGATGAGCAGCATGCGCTTTGGAGGCGTCTGTGATGCCGCACGGGCGTAGTTTTGCTCCAAGAGCGGCAGTCCAAGCGTGACGCCGAGTCCGCGCAGGAAACGGCGGCGTGGGATCGGGGTGGAGATGTGGGGGAAGTTCATGGCTGGAGTATTGAACCAAGGAAAATGCGACTTTGCACGAGTGCGTGAATCAGGTCCTTCACACGAAACCCATTCGCTGCGCACGCATCGAGCACCGACTCGATTTCCTCGCGATCTGCGAATCCAACGGGCGTGCCGGTGGCGTGGAGGGTGAGGTGTTCGAGGAGGTTTTTGGCGAGTTGGCGCGGGTTGGCGGCGAGGAGGCGTTTGAGTTCGTGGATGTCGCGGAAGGTTTCGCCGGTGGGGAGCTTGCTGGAGGCATCGACGGGCTGGCCGACGAAGTAAGTGTAGGGATGGCCGGCGGGATCGAAGCCTGTCACTTTCTCGCCGCGCTCCATGCCGCGATAGCGATCTCGCCATGCGCCCATGACATCGAAGTTTTCCATGGCGAAGCCGACGGGATCAAACTTCGCGTGACAGGAGGCGCAGGATTTGGATGCCGTGTGTTTGGCGAGCAAGGCGCGAATGGTGGTGGCACCCCGGATGTCTGGCTCCACGGCGGGAACGCTTTTGGGCGGAGGTGGCGGCGGCTGGCCGAGGAGTTTTTCCATGATCCAAACGCCGCGCAGCACGGGCGAGGTGGTGGTGCCATTGGCGGTGTGTTTCATCAGCGCGGCTTGCGTGATGAGTCCGCCATACGGACTGCCTTTTGGCAAAGTCACGCGCTGCATGGCGGAGCCCGAGACTCGCGGCAGATCATAGTGCCGCGCGAGGCGATCATTCACAAAGGTGAAGTCCGCCGTGACGAGCGTGGTGGTGGGCAGATTTTCACGCACCATCGCCATCAGGAACGCCTGCGTCTCATGGGCCATCGAATCCACGAGGTAGTCGTCTTTGCGATACTCGGGATACAAACGCTCATCCGGGATGTCTCGACGCAGTTTGCGCAGATCGAGCCATTCATTGGCAAAGGTGCGCACGAACTCCTCGAAGCGCGGATCGGCGATGAGGCGATCTGTTTGCACCGAGAGCGTAGCCGCATCTTGCAAACGTCCTTTTTTGGCGAGTTCGGCGAGTTCGTCATCCGGGCGCGAGTTCCAGAGAAAATGCGAGAGACGGTTGGCGATGGCGAAATGCACGTCCGCGGCCTCTTTTCTCGGTTCCGTGAGGTAAAGGCAGTGCGAGGAGCAAAGTAGTGCCTGATAGCCTGCGAGCATGGCATCGGCAAAAAGGGCTCCAGCGGTCAGTTTGGCCTGGATGAGTTCGAGGAAGGACTTGTGAGCTTCATCGCTCATCGGGCGGAGAGCAGCGCGAGCAGCGAAGCGGCGGAAAATACGCCCGGCATCCGCCGCAGTGGCGTTGATGGCATTCACCTCATCAAACAAGACGTGATGCGACGCCGGTGGCCATTGCGCATCGACGAGCGGTCCGGTGACTTCAAGCCATTGGATCGCCACGCCGCGATGCCCCTCCGGCGGCATCGGCGGATAATCATAGAAGAAGCCGCCATCGGTGCGGATGAACGGCACCGGCAGGCCGAGAGGGCTGTATTCAAAGGTCTCGCCCGCCTTGAGATGGATCGTCGTTTCAAACTCGCGTGACTCCGGCTGCAGGTCCATCCAGCCGCCCGTCTCGCGCACATCGCCGGAGACATCGGGGCCGGAAGGCTGCCGCGCACGAAAACTCATCGCCACAGGTTCATGCGCGGGCACGAGGCGGAAGTCGCGCACCTGTCGCACGGCTCGTCCGCGAAAACGCACGCGATACGCGCCCTTTTGTTTGGCACGGAAACCAGGCGGATAACCATAGTATGGCCACGTCGCAGAGCGGAAGAGCGCCATCTCTAGCGAGGGATCATTGCGCTGCTCCGGCGTCATCTTTTTCACCTCCTCGCTGCTGATGGGCACCATGCGATTATGCCGAGCAAAGAACATCGCCTCGCGCTCGCCGAATGTGTTGAGCCCAGGAAACAACTGCAAGCCCGTGAAGCGCTGTGTGAGCGGTTTCGTCGGCGGAGTGTTACCTACCATCGCCGTGCGCAGAGCGGTCTCAGTGGCATCGAGATAGGCGTCCAACTGCACGCGTGACACATCGAGTATCGAAGAAACCTTCGTGAAGCCGTGCGAATCGCGGTCTTCAGGCAGCTTGTCGCGAATGTCGAGATGCGGCAGCTTCAGCAGCACGCGCAGGTTGTTTTCAAACTCGATCCGCGTGAGCCTGCGAACAGGTCCGCGACCATTCTTCGCGGCATCAGCCTTTGCGGCAGCGAGTAGGTCGGCAGCGAGTTTTTTGACGACAGCTTGCCGTTCCTCCGTGCTGACCTTCGACTTCTCCGGTGGCGGCATGTCGCCTTTCTCGATGAGGTCAAACACTCGCGTCCATCGGCCTCGTGTGTCGGCCTGACTGAGATCAAAGGTCAGCGCGGTGATGTCGAAGTCGCCCTTTGCTGTGCTGTCGTCATGGCAGTCGATGCAGTGCTGATCAATGAAGCTGTGGATCGGGCTCCTGGAGGCTGATTTTGGAGCGGGTGATTCAAAGACGTGAACATTCGTGATGTGCAGTTCTTCGAGGCCGCTTTTCTTATCAATGTAGCCGTCGATCTGATCCACCAACTGCTCGCGGGTGAGCTTCCAAACGACTTTTCCGGCTGGATCAATCTCTGCCAGCAAATCGCGACCTTCGTCGGCTTTCTGCATGTGATAATCCCCGCAGGCCATGAGCACGTTGCCGTTGGCGAGACGTGACATGCCAAGCGTGTAGCGGCATTGCAGGCCTAGGTCTTCGATGGTCCAGCAGCCGATCTTTTTGCCCACCGCATCCACATGCAGCAACTGGCATCCGGTGGAAGTGGCGACCCACAACGAGCCGTCCGCATCCTGCAAGGTAGCGAAGGCTTTCTTTACGGTTGGCGAAGGCTTCAGCAGCAGATCGAGTGGAATCGTCTGCAAAACCTTGCCTGTCTTGGCCTCCACCTTCAGCACCGTTTTGCGTCCGTATTGGCCGACCCAGAAAGCATTGTCACCCGGCACTTCACGAATCATGCGATAGCGAAAGTGCAGCGGATCATCCTTGAGATCCGGCAGCGGCGTCTCGCTCATCACCTTGCCGCTTTGATCGACGATGCGGATCTGACTCACGCCGCTGTCCATGAGCGCAAATTTTTTTCCGCCTTCGAGCACGGCCACGCTGTTCGCTTCCGCACCTTTGGGGCCTGCGACGGCCTTGTGTTCCATGACAAGCTTCTTCGCTGAATCAAACACGGCCAAACCACCTCTGTGCGCATAAGCGATGGCGCCATCCGTTAGTCGAGCTGCATCGTAAATGCCGCCGTGGCCTGGATGCTTCCAAACCGCGAGCACTTGGCCTGCACGATTGATTTCAATGACCTGCGTGTCCGCTGCGAGCAGGTAGTGCTCCTCGGCGTGGAGGAAGGTGGTGAGGAGAAGGAAGAGAAAAAGTCTCATGGTTGGATTTGAAAGGCAGGTAGGCAGGAGAATGGGGGCAGGAGAATCAGGCTCTTCATTCTTTTGCCCCCATTCTCCTGCCTATTGGCTTGGGTTCATCACGCGAGGATCTCCTGCACGAGTTTGCCATGCACGTCGGTGAGGCGGAAATCACGGCCGGAGTAGCGGTAGGTGAGGCGCTCGTGGTCGATGCCGAGGAGGTGCAGGACGGTGGCGTGGATGTCGTGGATATCGACGGCGCCTTCGACCGGGAAGTAGCCGAAGTCGTCGAGCTGGCC
>JBIKYV010000151.1:0-8908 GCA_044355075.1 Prosthecobacter sp. | reverse complement strand
TCCTTTTGTTCATGGCGATACGATTCGTCAGTTAGGGCTGCGTGAGGGCATGCACGTGAAAGGCATCGCTCAAAAAGGACCGCGAGGCTTGATCATCACAAGCATCAGTGAGGTGAATGCCCGAGTTCCTGAATCTGTTCGTGATCTTCCTTTGTTCGAAGAGTTGAAGGCGGTGAATCCCAACAAACGAATTCAATTCGAGACGACCAAAGAACGTGTTACGACCCGCGTCATTGATATGTTTACCCCAGTCGGACGTGGCCAGCGCGGCTTGATCGTTGCACCGCCACGCACAGGCAAAACGACATTGCTCCAGCATATTGCTGAGGCCATTGTCCAAAACCATCCTGGCATGCATCTGATCTTGCTTCTGGTTGATGAGAGGCCTGAAGAAGTGACTGAATTTAAGCGTTCTTTTGCAAATGCAGAGGTGTTTGCAAGCTCCAACGATCAGGATGTAAAAAGTCACACGAGGATAGCTACCTTGGCCATTGAGCGCGCGAAACGCCTCGTGGAGGCTGGCGAGCATGTTTTCATGCTGATGGACAGTATCACTCGTTTGGCACGTGCCTTCAATAACGCCAAATCTGGGGGGGCGACGATGAGTGGAGGGATGGCTGTCGGAGGGATGGAAATTCCTCGGCGACTTTTCGCTGCCGCTCGAAATACTCGCGGCGCAGGTAGTCTCACAATTTTGGCAACAGCTCTCATCGAAACGGGTAGCCGTATGGATGATGTGATCTTCCTGGAGTTCAAAGGTACCGGCAATATGGAGCTAGTACTGGACCGAAAATTGGCGGAACAGTATTACTATCCAGCGGTCAACATCTTCAAATCAGGAACTCGCCGTGAGGAACTGCTTTTGCCAGCTTTCCAGTTGGACAAGATCCACATGCTGCGTCGCGGTTTGGCTGGCGGGAAACCGATTGATGCCATCCAGCGAGTCATCACTCTTTGCGAGCGTTACCCAAGCAACGCTCAGATGTTGGTTGATCTGCCCGGAAAGGCAGGTTGACCCCACCCTGAATGGGTTGTTGTGAGTTTACGCTTCAGGCTTCTGGGGCGTAACCTCCCAGGTTTCTCTAAATGCCTGCTATCGCCAATTTGATCTTACTTTTGGTAGATCGGCAGAAAGTGATGATAAACGCTCAGGCTTAGGAGCGCTAATGAGGTGGCATAGACGGGGCCAGCGCTCTTTTCATTACCATTCCGCGGATACCAAGCTCCTTCCAGGCTTTGGCTTGAGACAAGCATGGTCTCCGTCTTTTGTCTGGCCGTAGCTGCATGGTCTCCACCCCGTTGATACATGCCTTGAGCATAGTAGTAGCAGCCATAAAAAAACCAAGGCTCATTGACTTCGGGAGGAAATTTGAGCAGCCAGTTTGAAGAGCCGATGACTTCCGGCACATCATATTGGCCTGCCACCTGAAGGGAAAGCAAGCCCGCCGAGGTTGTTGAGAAGGTCTGGCGTCCACCATAAGGTTCATAGCTAAAGGCAGCTTCCATCTGTTTGAGTTGTCCATTGCTATCTCGCTCGGCCCGGTAACTGCGCTTGATGTAGGCCACCGCGTTGTCGATGGCTTCTTTGGGCACTTCGATGCCACTATTTTTCGCAGCACGAAGTGCCATCAGTTGCCAAACGCTAACACTAATGTCGCTATCGCTGCTGCTTGGTTCATAGCGCCAGCCTCCGCGATTGGCTTCGCTTTTCGGTGTCTGCTGGGCTCGTAAAATGAGACGGATACCCTTTTCTGCTAGTTCACGGACCTTGCGGTCTGTTTCTGCATCGGGTGACATTCCAAGCATTTCGGTCAGCATTAGCGTCATGATACCATGACCATACATACGGCTGCGGTCACTACGCCCTAGGTATCCGTTTTCATCGGGCTCGACATGGTTCACGATGAACCTCAGTGCACGCTCTGCGGCGATGCTTTCTGGTGTTGTGTTTCCAGGTAAATGTCCCACCGAGGCAAGCCCCATGAGCGCTAGTGAAGTCATGGCGGCGCTATGGCTCGGCACGTCGCCAGGTCGCGGATTTTGATTGGATTTTTGCTCGCTGAAATGTCCTGCGGGCTGCTGTTGCTTCACTAGCCAGGACACAGCCTTCTCCACGCAGGTTTTGACCTGAGGTGAGATGATCTCTGCTTGTGGTGCGGCTAATACCGTTGTCAGACCGATAGGTAGGCAAAGTATAGCGGGCAAAACCTGGCCTCGAAGACCTGAAAAACGAAATGACAACATGAGGTAAGAGCGATGAACGAATGCTACCAACGCGCTTACCTGAGCGGCTTGATCAGAACCTTCGAATTCCGTCCGCTACGATCGTACCTTTCACGACGTGCTGCTGGCAGATTATCAGGGGTCGTGACCTGGAAGCCCATTTTTTCTTCAAAAAAGCGGAAGGCCTGCGTACTGAGTGCCACCAGGGTGGCGCAGCCCCGTTGCCGCGCGATCTCCTCCGCAAAGGCTACGAGGCGCTGGCCATGGCCACGATTCTTATGGCTGCGGCGCACAAAAAGACAGGCCAGCTCGGCGATGCGACCGCTCGGTTCATCGTAGGAGTGGACAGCCACACAACCAATTGGGTTTCCATCCGTTTCGAGTACAAAGAAGTCTTTAATCCGTGCCAGGATCTGTTCTCGTGTGCGCGGCACTAGAGCTGCATCGTCCATCGACTGCTGCATCATCGAGAGTAAGGTAGGTACATCGGAGGACAAAGCTCGGCGGATCTGCTGATAGTCATCGGCATGAATCATCGTGCCTACTCCTTCATTGCTGAAGAGCTCGGCTAGCAGTGCTTCGTCCTGAGTGCCGTCTACGATATGAACACGGGGCACTCCTTCCTGGCAGGCTAGTGCACCATAGCGCAGTTTGGAGAGTAAGTTTACATCATGCCTAGGATCTTTCTTTTTGAAAAGCTCACGGGCTTCTGCCATCGAAAGCTGCGCTAGTCGGCTACCATCGGCATGGCTGAGTCCAGCCTCCGAAACAAAAATGATCTTCGCCGCATGGAGTGCAATCGCCACCTCGGTGGCCACTGCGTCAGAGTTCAGTCGGAGCGTCGCACCTCGTCCATCGTAGCCAAGAGGCGGCAAGATCGGGATGATATCGGCCTTGAGTAAAACTTGCAGATTTTCAGCATCCACGCGTTCGATTCGTCCGGTGAATTCCTGATCCACCCCCTCAATGACCCCAGCGGGATGCACCGCGAGGGCATTCGAAATCACGACGGGAAGTTCGAGCGCCGTCAGATCTGCCATGAGTTCGCTGGCTTGGCGGGTAATGGCCTCAATGGCGATTTCTAGCGTTGGATGATCTGTGCGGCTCATGCCATCATCGCTGCTGAGCTCAATTTGCCGTTTTTCGGCTAGAGCGCGCATCTGTGCCCTCGCACCAAAGACAAGCACGACTTCAATATTCAGAGACTGTAGCACAGCCACGTCTTGCAGGATGCTGCTGAAGCCTGACTGCCCCATCAAGGCTCCATCAATCGCAATCACAAAGACACGTTGCCGGAACTGAGGCACATAACGCAGGATGCCGCGCAGATCCTCGAATCGCGCGGCTGGTTTGGGGATGTTTTCGCTTTCAGTCACTGTTTAGTTTCGTGCAAAGCACCAAAGGTGCAAGGGCGTGGCGATCTTAGCTGAGTTTTTGGAAAAGCCGTCTGATGCCGTCATGGGTTCGACACATGATGGCTGCTTCTGCCAAAATTTTGGTAATCTCTAGGCGGCTAATTTTGACGCCTGATAGGCGTTCTTCCCAGCCGGCAGATTGCAAACGCGCGAGGGTTCTCGCGCCGATCAAGAGTGGTAACGCACTCGCATAGCGTATACGATTATCTACGACTTGCGTCACGTAGTTTAGCCCACTTTCGAGATACTCATGGCAAAGAGTCCACCAGTGCTGCCAGATGGGTTCCAAAAGCCGATTATTCCTGCGCACCTCTTCAGCAGAAAATCCAGGTAGATAGCAGCGTCCATCCCGCAAGTCCTCGCCAACATCGCGCAAGATATTGATAAGCTGAAGCCCTTGGCCAAAGCGTGCGCCTTCTTGCTGCAATTGGGCCAGATTGACTGCTGGAGATAGTGCGCTTGGCTTTTCTAGGGCACACATTTCAGTCCAAAACTCACCCACACAGCCGGCTACAAGCCAGGTGTATTCTTTCAGTTCGGCATCGCTGCTCAGACACCGCAAGATTCCGTCCGCAGGAAAGCGTTGAATGTCCAGGCGCTGACCATGGATGATGTGTCGCAGCACTTTTTGAATCGATGTTAGTGAGGCTCCTCGCATCGTGCGCAGCCATTCCAGGCCATCACCAAATCGCTCCATTAAGCGCCGTTCGGCTTGATCTTCTTGGCATTCAATAAAGCTGTTTCGAATACGCTGGGCGAGAAGCCTCTCTGTTTCCTGAGCTTCTGATGTGCCAAGGATCAGCATCTCAAACTCATCCAGGCATTGTAGTCGTAGGTCAGCAGGAGCCGTGGCAGTGTCAGCTAGAGTATCTGCGGTGCGTGCAAGAAGATACGCTAGTGAAATGGGCTCTCGTAGTTCGATAGGCAGTGCCTTCAGCGTGAGATAAAATGATCGTGATACGCTAGCGAGTAGCTGTCCGCCTAGTTCGCTTTCGTGATGAGATTCTTGGTCAGGCATGGTGTATCTGGGGTGCAAAGATCAGCGCTTAGGGCTTCGAAGTTCAGTGATCTTTTCACGTATCTTTTGTGCGCGATTTTCTGGGTTCGGATGGGTGCTCAGCATTTCAGTTTGTCGGCCTCGTTGTGCAGTATGGGCGAGGATTTTCATCACACCCACCATGGCTTCGGGTTCATAGCCAGCTTCGATCATGAAGCGAATACCGAGTGCATCAGATTCCAGTTCATCATCTCGACCAAATTTCATCACACGTAGCCTCGCCACGGTATGGGCGATTTGGGTGCCTGCATGGCTCTGTCCATCGCTCAAAAGGATGCTTAGCCCCTGAGCGATGCCATTCCAGAGCCCCGTAACTGCCATTTGTTCATTCGAATGACGCCCGACCACATGTCCGATTTCATGGCCTAGCACACCAGCCAGTTGATCCTCACTTTTAAGCAGACGAAAAAGTGCCTCCGTGATGAAAATTGGTCCACCTGGGAGAGCGAAGGCATTGATCGTGCGAGGATCAGCCAAGAGGTGAAACTCGAAGCGATAGGGCGTTTGTTTCGCAAGCGTGCTTTGCACCAGCTTTGCTCCCACACGCTGCACTTTAGCTCGGGCAGCTGGGTCTAGGGAAAGGCCGCCCATTTGACGAATCATTCCAGGGGTAGATTGCAGGCCAAGTGCGATTTCCTGCTCAGTCGAAGCCAACTTCAGCCGTTGCATTCTGCCGGTGAATTCATTTTCATGCGCCGTCGTACCCAAGTAATGGAAAAGCAGTGAGCCGACGATCACCAGCAATGCCAGAACTAGTCGAGGGTGACATCCCCAGGCTAAGGCTCTTGGACACGAATCACCATAATAGCCTAAGAGCTGTCCGCTGAGTTGGTGAAAGAGTCGGTTCATGTGTCATGCTGCCTTTATGGTTGTGCGACGGCAAGGCGATAAGATTTGAACTAGTTCATGCCTCTGTTCTTGAGTTGTAGTGCGTTCGGGCATGATGGAAAACCCAGCCAATGCCTGCACCGAATCCAAAACCATAGCAAAGGCCCCAAGAAAGTTTGGCTAGGATGAGGTAAAGCTTCCGTACTTCGGCTGTGGATTCAGGGTTTTTCGCTTTTGGTGCCCACAAGTCATACATCGCGGCATCTCCAAGGAAATAGCCTATCGTGTGCAAGAGAAAGAGCGCTAACGCTGCCCGTAGCAGCAGGCCAGGAGCTCTTTTCCTCATAAGGATCGTGGTAAAGATGAGGCATCCTGTAACAGCGCCGACCCATTCACCCAGCCGCCCACCTATTAAAAACCAAGCAGCGGACCATACCAAGGCATAACAAAAAAAAGCTGGGAGGAATTGATGATAAAAAGCAACGATCCCGCCCGCCAGACCACCCATCAGAACCCCCGAGCCAAGCAGAAAGACCAGAGCGATAGCGCTATACATCGCCGGTTCCCCACCCCATTGGCGAAACCAGGGTGCTGCAAAGGCCCATATCGAAAAAGCAGCAACGCCGACCATCGCGAAGGCGCCGGCACCATGTCCCATGTCTTTTCCCAGAGAACGATTCATTAACCCACTCTACGTGCGATAACGGTGCGCTTTTCGCCAAAGCCAGGACTTTCAAAAAACAAGGCGACTTAGAATTTCATTCGCGCTCACAAGCATCGCCGCTATCCTCACGGCCCCTTTATGCTTCAAGCTGGAATCGTCGGTCTACCTAACGTGGGCAAATCCACCCTGTTTAACGCTGTCACTCGCACCCGCAAAGCGGAGGCAGCGAACTATCCATTCTGCACCATTGAACCCAATCAAGGAGTCGTGATCGTGCCCGATGAGCGACTTGCGGCCTTGTCGAAGATCAGCGGATCTCAGAAAATTGTGCCTGCCGCCATTGAGTTCGTGGACATCGCAGGCTTGGTCAAAGGTGCCAGTCAGGGCGAAGGCTTAGGAAATAAGTTCCTCAGTCATATCCGTGAAGTCGATGCCATAGTCCATGTCGTCCGCTGTTTCGAAAATGGTGATATCACCCACGTGGATGGCAGTGTCGATCCAGTTCGCGACATTGAAGTCATCAATACCGAATTGATTCTCGCCGATTTGGAGGCGATTCAGCGTCGCAAAGAACGTTGTGAGAAAAAAGCCAAAAGCGGCGACAAGGAAGCTAAGGCTGAATTGGCACTTAGCGACAAGCTGCTGCCTCATCTGGATGCCATGAAGCCAGCTATCACGGCGGACCTGACCGATGATGAGCGCAAGCTGATGAAGTCCTTTTTCTTGTTGAGTGGCAAGCCCTGTATCTATGCCTGCAATGTCGCTGAGTCGGACTTAGCTTCTGCCTCCAAGGAGCCTGATAAGCACCCACTGGTTGCTAAAGTGCGTGAGTACGTCAGGCACGCTCATGCTGCCCATGCCTGTGTCGTGAGTGCTGCGATTGAAAATGAGCTGGTGGATCTACCCGAAGAGGATGCCAAAGCCTACTTGGCGGATCTTGGCGTTTCCGACAGTGGAGTGAATCAACTCATCAAGAGTGTTTACAGCCTGCTAGGCCTGCAAACGTACCTGACGACGGGTGAGAAAGAGACGCGCGCTTGGACGATCGTCAAAGGCATGAAAGCCCCTCAAGCAGCTGGCGTGATTCATGGTGACTTCGAGCGCGGGTTCATTGCGGCTCAAATCGTTCACTTTGATGATCTCGTCACTCTCGGCTCAGAAGCCAAGGCGCGTGAGGCTGGCAAGCTCCGCATTGAAGGCAAAGACTATGTAATGCGAGATGGAGATGTCGTGGAATGGCGCTTCAACGTTTGATGGCTAGTCTTCAAGTCGTAACTAAATACCCAAGCTGCCGTGAGAGTTGATCGGCGAACTGTTTCACCTTCGCGCCTAGCTTGTCTAGGCTGTCTGGTGTGATTCGATCCGAGGGGCCGCTGATCCAGATGGAGGCGACGGGATGGCCGCGATGATCAAAAACAGGCGCGGCGACACAGGCGAAGGTCTCGCTCTCCTCGCCGCGATCGAGCGCGTAGCCGCTCACCTGGGCTTGCTTCAATTCGGCGAGGAACGCTGGTGCGCTCATGATGGTATGGCGTGTTCGTTTGATAAACTTCATCTGCTGCACGAAAGCTTTTTGTGCCTCAGGTTTCCAGTAGGCTAGCATGGCCTTGGCGGGCGCGGCAGTGTGCAGGGTGAAGGCATGGCCGATTTCGACGACGACCTTCACCGGATGCGAGGACGGCACCTGATCGAGCACCACACCGTGATGTCCGGCTAAGGTGCCGAGTAGTGCGGTTTCACCCGTGGCATCGCGCAAGGCCGTGAGAATGGGCGCGGCGGCATGGATAAGGCGTTCGCCGCCGACAGCTGCATGGCCGAGGCTGAGGAGTTTGCGGCTGGCACGGTAGGCCTTTGTTCCTTCATCGCGCTCAGCATAGCCGCGAAGCGTTAGCGTGGTTGCGATACGGAAGACGGAGTTCTTTGGCATTTTCAGAACCTCGGTCATCGCTGTGAGCGTCATGCCTTCAGGATGCTTTGAAAGAAGTTCCAGCAGATCCAGCGTGCGTTCGAGGATCGGCACCTTGTAGCGGCTGAGGGGATTCGTAGCGGTTTTGGGGGTCTTGGGCATGGTTTGATATACAAAACAAGATTTGTCATTGCAAACGCGTATTTAATGGCCTTGAATAAGGTTTTCCATTTCAACACACTGACCAAATGACAAACCTTACTGAATCCACGATCATCCTCACTGGCGGCTCGCGCGGCTACGGCGCGGGCATCGCGGAGGCCTTTGTGAAGGCTGGTGCGCGGGTCTGGATCACGGGACGCGATGTTGAAAAGCTCCCTGAAACGGCGCAACGCATCGGTGCAACACCCTTTGTCGCCGACGTGGCGGATGGAGCGGCTTGGGACCGTCTGATGGCTGAGGTGTTGGCGCAAACGGGCCGTCTTGATATCTTGATCAACAATGCTGGTGAAGGCGTGAAAATCGGCCCGGCGAGTGAGCAGACAGATGCGGCCATCGTGCAAAGCTTGGCTAGCAATCTCACAGGTGCCATGCTCGGCTGCCGTCGGGCCGCAGCGATCATGCAAAAACAGGGCAGCGGCCTCATCGTGAACATCGGCAGCGCCTGCTCCACGCACGCCTGGCCGGGCTGGAGCGTGTATTCCGCCGCGAAGGCGGGTCTGCTCATGTTCACGCGTTGCCTACTCACCGAGTTGCGACCTCACGGAGTGCGCGTGACCTCCGTTTTGCCTTCCTGGGGCCAAACCGACTTCACC
>JBIKYV010000150.1:0-8924 GCA_044355075.1 Prosthecobacter sp. | reverse complement strand
GAATCAAGTCCATGAAGGATAGGATCCAGCATCATAATGTGCAGATGATTTGCTTGGGATTGCAAAAAAGGTTGCCCGAAAGGCTCATCTCAGGTGGAATCATGCCGTTTACTGCAAACTCATGTCCCAAACTGATTCCCCACAAAAACAGCCAGATATGAAACTCTTCTGGGCCTGTTTCATAGCGCTTGTTGCGACTTCATTTGTATTTGGCGTTCGAGCCAATACCATCGGCCTACTTCAGGATGGCTTTAATCTCTCTGAAAATGAGAAGGGCGCTATCAATGGAGCTGGAATGTGGCCTTTTGCTTTAAGCATTATCTTCTTCAGCCTTGTTATTGACTGGATTGGTTACAAAACCGTAGCCCTCTTCGCGATTGCCTGTCATTTGACATCTTTGGTGCTCACTTTGCAGGCCAGTGGTTTTCAGTCATTCTACTGGAGCACACTTTTGGTCGCTGTGGCCAACGGAACGGTCGAGTCATTCATCAATCCCGTCGTTGCCACCATCTTTCACAACAACAAATCGAAGTGGTTAAACATCCTCCATGCGGGCTGGCCAGCCGGACTTGCTCTAGGTGCCATGTTTTGCGCCATTTTTCCGGAGGCGACCTTCGGGTTTGATGCCGTGTGGAAGTTTCGCTTCGCTCTCTGCTTCGTGCCTGTCCTGCTGTATGCAGTGTTAGTTTTGCCCTGCAAATTCCCGATCAACGAACGGGTCGCTGCTGGAGTAAGTTATCGTGAAATGCTCAAGGAAGTTGGTGCCCTCGGCTTCTTTATGATTAGTGCGCTGATTGTTGCCGCTATTTATCAAATGGCAGGAAAAGAAGTAAACTGGACAACTGTCATAAGCTTTTCGGTGCTAGTGGCTATCTTGATTGGTGTTTACACGCGATCCTTTGGAAACTGGCTGTTCCTTCTGGTTCTTGTGATCATCGGGCCTTTAGCCACGACAGAACTTGGCACAGATGGCTGGATGCCGGAACTCCTTAAACTGAATAGCCCTGCTGACTCACCCAATTTTGCAGCATGGGTTTTTGTCTATGTTTCTACGATCATGACGGTTCTCAGATTTTATGCAGGCCCCATCGTTCACCGATTCTCACCCGTAGGTCTTTTGGTCGCTAGCTCAGCCATCGCGGTCATTGGACTTGTTCTTTTGTCACAGAGTGTTGGCTGGGCCATCGTAGCAGCATCTACAATCTATGCCTTTGGCAAAACATTCCTTTGGAGTACGACTCTGGGATTTACCTCAGAACAATTCCCCAAAGGAGGCGCATTAACCTTGAATGGAGTTTCAGCGGTAGGTGTGCTTTTTCTTGGTGTTCTCGGCAGTCCCTTTATTGGTTATCAGCAAGACCAAGATGTCCATCACCGCCTTGAAAAGCAATATCCCGCTCTCATAGCTAAAATATCTGGGCCATCCAAGCCTAGTCTGTTTGGTGATTCACCGAGCTTAGACCAAGCGAAGATCCGAAGCCTTGATGAAGCGTCCAACGCAACGCTAAAAACGGTTCAAGCAGAAAGCAAGCGCCAGGCCTTCAGCACGATCGCGGCTTTGCCAGGATTCATGTTTCTTTGCTACCTAGGCATCTGGTTTTATTTCCGATCTAAAGGCGGCTACCAAGCCATCTCGATTGTTAACCATTGAAATGGCGGAGTGAATCGTCCCATGCTTGATCGAAACTTTTGCTATTGTTCTCCACTTTGTTTGAAAGCGAGAACCTAGAGTCGCTCCCCAGGTCCTAAGCGACGACGCGTCTCATCATTACTGCTTCGTGCTCTAACCGTGATAAAGGCACTGGCACTCAAGATTAAAGCCCCACAGATCATGGATAGGGTTTGGAACGACATCACCGTAAGTGCTGCAAATGCTAGAGGAGGTGCCAACATGCCTCGTAGCCCAGTAAGGAATGAGTGCACACTCATGTACTCCGCCACTGCATGCTTGGGAGCTAACTTGGTAACCCACAGCCCCCAGGTTACATTACCACCAGCATTGGCGAGTCCCCAGAGTCCCATGCCCACGACCCAGGCGAGATAGCCTTCCCCAAGGAAAAAAGTTAGAATCGCGATGGCAAAAATGACATTCAGAATCGAACGCACTTTAAACAAGCCCACGCGATCATAAATCAGTCCCCAAGGGTAGCTGCTCAACATCCGAAGGACCACAGGAACGACTCCTGTGATCCATGCGACTTCTTTCTCTGGCAGATTGATACCGTGCTTTGGATTGGCTAAATACTCAACAAAGAGGCTTGATGCGATGAGATTGCCAATTCCCATCAACATCCAAGAAATTAGTAGTGTTTTAAAGTCGCGATCCTTCTTTACCCACCTCAGTGCAGACCATAGGCGGGTCTCGCCAGCTTCTGAATTCCACATCACTGAGGGTAAGCTTTGAGTCCACCAACCTGAAAGGAAACCGGCGGCCGCAAAACAAACCAATAGCCAAGAGTAGTGATCTATACTTAAGCCCAGAAGCCAACCCCCAAAAAAACCAAAGGCAACTGCCGATGCTGCACGGGTCACTCCGGTGAATGCATACAATCTGCCACGCTGGGCTTCAGGATAGTTTAACCTATAAATCTGCGTCATCAGGGGTATCTGCATCGAAAAGCAAAAGAGTCCCAAACTCAAACCCAGGATAAAGACCCAAGGTTCCTTCGGGAAGAGGACTGCAAAAGACATGAAGAAACCGCCCGCGATCTGAACTCTTGATGCCGTTCGTCCAATTGTGCTTTTGGCTCTAAGCAAGATGGGGATAACAAAAAGACTTGTGATCAACCCACCGCTCGTAGCGCTTAGGAAAATAGATTTTTCTAACTGCCCCAGATGGAAGACACGCACTGCAATGAGCATCCCAAACGTGGAGGCCATGGCATCCAAAACACCCGCTGGAATGGATCGCCAGACTTCGTTGCGAAAGGTCAGGCGTGTCGCGTCATGAGCAGTATGCATGGGTTAAGCTGGAAGCCTAGCTATCCAGCTATGAAGCGCTTGCAGGGGGACTAGCAGTCGAAGATGAACCGCTGCTCGATGAACCATTGGAAGTCGAAGAGGTAGATTCTTTTTTTGCTGCCGCCTTGTAGGCATCACTTCGATAATCGGTGATGTAGAATCCACTGCCTTTGAAGATAAAGCCAGCACCCGCACCGATGCGTCGTTTAACAGGGCCGATGCATCCAGAGATCGGGCATTCTGTTAAATGCGGATCTTTCATGGACTGTCGAGCCTCGAACTGATGGCCGCAAGACGTGCATTCGTAGTCGTAGGTGGGCATGTTTTTTCAGCGATTCAAGGTTAAGACGGAAGCTATGTAAAATACCTGCGGGTATGCCAAACGTTTTTTTCACCGATCGTCGTATCTAGCCGCGCATTGCTCAAGAATGCCATTTGCGAAACGTCTTAAAACACTGATCACCGGTATACTTAATCATTTGCTGAAAAAGATTGTTCCGATCGTAGGCTTTTCTGTTGAGACTGTCGAAGGCAAGAGAAACTGAGCTGCACCTAAACGAACCGTGCCCACCTCGGTGGAGGCTGGCTGGCGGAACACACCCGTGAATGTGACCCTACGTGGCCTTGGCGTTTCTTTGGTCAGTGTAAAATCCCCCGTAAACACTCCTGTTTTGAGATTGATCGCGCTAATTCTCCAGCCAGTTAGATTGGCTGCTGGATTCACCACCCAAACGCGATGGCTAGGAGTCACTGTCAACCTCAATCCGACAGGAAGGTCAGGCAGGGACGGGCTCGTGAAGGTGTCGTGAGTCACAGAAAATAGACCCGTTGAGCGTAGAGCAAAACGTGTAATGAGAGTCGTTGCAGGCAACGTGCGAGTCGCAGCGGTCGGAGCTTGCCATGGATCAAGCGTGACATTGCATGTCGAAGCTGCAATTCCAAGTGGGTAAGTGACATCTGAAGTTCGGGAATTTTTTGTCCAGAAAATCTTCTGCTGATCTGCGTTGGGTATATAGCTTCTTCCCATCACCGTGGGGTGTGGGATGAGATCAAGCCAAGCTGAAATAGAACTATCTTTTCGACCAACGTATGGATAACTAAAAAGTCTGTAGCTTAGCTTCGCAAGACTAGCAAGTAATGTGGGTTTAAGCGAAGCTGTAAAGGATGTTCCATCACCTAACCTACCCGCGAGTGTCATGATCCCGAAATTGCTGATCTTCGCCGTAGCATGACCTATGCCTCTAGGCATTGGATTAGCAGTTATAGACAGCGGTTCTGGAGCATCCATGATGACCGTATGGTCACCGGCATATGAGATTACAGGAGTCGTTGCTGGCACATGAATTTTTCGCCCCTCAGTGCCTTCTCCAATCTTGATGTTATTCACGAAGGCTGATGCAGACATTCGACCGTCCGCAAAGACTTCCACATCAGCTCGATAAACCATGGTGATCGTGCCGACACGACGTGTGAAGGAGCAGCTGCCGGAGATTTTTTCCGTCACAGCATCTATCGAAAGAGTACCAGCGAAAGACAACGAGTTAGCCTCTGTTGGCAGCCATAGCTTTCCACTGCACGTCATCGTGTTGGGCTGTCCACTTAGCCCGATTTTCACCGAAGAACCCACCAGTAAGTCCACTTTAGCAGCAGGCACGCTTGCCGTGAACTTTGACAAAAGATTTTCATACTCTCCAGCGAAAGATCGAACCGTGAGCTTACCCGAAACAAGCTTCAGGTTATAATTCAGTGATACACCTCCTGAAAGCGTGATGGGATAAACGCCACCTGAACTCAGGTTTCGTGCGGAAGTGGTGATGGAGGGCTCTCGAACACTTGCTGATGCAGGGCGTGTAAAAACAGAGCTCCTAGTGTCGCCGCCAAGAAAACCTGAGTAACGCATGGTAAGAGGAGCATTCGCTTGGCCAATCAATCGACTTTGATCATCTGCTGTGACTGTCAGGATCGCCTTGGTTATGACAAAAGTGCCTGTTAGCACAGTCGTCGTAGAACCCGAGACAACGGTCGCCCGAACTTGATAACTTCCAGCGTTAGTCGGCGGAGTGTTGATGAATGCGCCCGAACCCACACGATACTGGAGAGTAGTTGTGCTCCCAACGGGTGTGCCTGCGATAGATACAGCCAATGGGATACCTTGGTAAACTTGATTTAAGTGCCCGAGGGTCAGAGTTCGTGCATCAGCTGTCACAAAAAACGATCTTTGAACCGATGCCGCTGAATATGTGTCGTCACCTGGCTGAATAGCTTGCACAACTACGATACCAATTCTCTTGGCCAAGGTGATGGTGCTACCGCTCAACGTAGCTGGCCCAGAGACGATCTGAAAGGAGACTGGCAATTCAGAAGATGCACTGGCGAAAAGACTAAACGAAGGACTATTCACGGTCCGCTGAGCAGGTGCATCAAAACTAATCGTCTGAGTCAGTAAACCGAAGCTTCCCAGATTGATCGTCACGACTCCGATGTTGGAGACGGCACTTCCATCTGTAGCGGTGAAGCTGAAGCTATCCTGCCCCTCAGCACCCTGATCGGCTGTGTAGCTGAACGCTCCCGTAGTACCGTTGAAGTTGAGTTTTCCTTTCGTGGGTTGGTTCGCAAGATTGAAGAATAAACTATCGCCGTCAGGATCGGAGGCAGTGAGATTGCCTGATCGAGAAGCCCCAGGCTGAACACGTAGAGTCAAATCATTCACAATGGGAGCGCGATTGACGACATTCACGGCAGCCATTTTAAACATAGCAACAGCCCCGCCACCCAGTTGATAGTCGTGGGTTTCAATAGCGACGCTACCTGAGTAGTAGCGAGCTACATTCTCTGGGCGGAGACGATGCACAATGCCAGAGAGAGGAACATCATCCTCAGGATCTGTCCCATAGGCAGGGTTTAACTTTGCCAAGAAGAACTGCGTAGCAGTGGTTCGAGAGTTGCCTTTATATAACCATACATAGATGGTTTTACCTCCAAGGCTATGGGCCGCTGTAGAACGAGTGTCTTCGCTCAACGATGCTTCAACCACACCACTTGTAGAAAAGCTCGCCAGTGGGAAGGGACCTGAAGTTGAGTCGAAAACCTGGAAATCAGCATCAATCGCCGCTAAATTTCCAGTAGCCACTGCCGCATCTATTTGTGTATCAGAGAGTGTCTTCATGGTGCCAATAACGCCACCTGCCTGATCAGAAGAAGCTACAAGAACTGCATCCTTATCGGCGATACCATGAATCGCCGTTGAGGCATGATTGTAGTTATTCAAGGTAAGGGTTAAAGCCCACGCACAGGACTGAAGCGACAAAAAGCCAATCAAATGAAGTAGCAAAAAAGTCGTTTTCATAAAAGCATCAAAGTAAAATTTACTAGGCTACTCCGATTAAAAATTGCCTTGATTGATGGTGAGAGTGATCGGTGCTCCACGCCGTAAGATGACAAAGGCACCATCTGGAAGTGCGACATTCTCTTGGTTCTGGCTACCTGCACCAATCTTGCGCCAACCTGTGCCCGCAAGGCCTCCCGTCGAATAGAAAAACTGATCGTAACCTCTGCCATTCCAGAGCAGCACGAGATCCGCAAGGTCAGAAGCTGTGCCACCTGTCAGGCCCGCAGCGAGCCCCGAATTAGCGAGCGTTCTTCCTTGGATCGAAAATCCCGTGCCAGAATAGTTCACAGGACATAAATTAGCCACGTAGTTGTGTCCGCTCTGAAGCGTTACCTGGGTATTGCCTTGCTTAACTTGGCCCACGAGCAAAATCGTTTTGGCGTCCTTCGCGAGGATAGCCATGCCACTGGTCAGTAGCACGGGGACGTGGGCCTGGCTGGTGGAGTCACCTTCAGCCAAACGCCATCCGATTCCTTGAGCGCCGCCGCTCGAGTAGAAGTACTTTTTAACCACGCCCGATGGATCGGGCAGAAGAATCAAATCTGCTTGAGCCGCTGTCTCTGCAGCCGTTAGGCCTGCCGTGTTGGTAGCACCAAAAACATCTGCTAGGCACCATAGCTTCCACACTCTGAGGGTTGCTCCATCAAGCACATTTGCAGGTACTTCTTGCGCCAAAGTCAACGAGTTACCGGCTGCCTGCGTAGCGACAATCACACTGGTAAAACCCTGGGAGCTTCCTGAACTTATGATTTCAATCGAATGTGTGGGCAGCGATCCACCGCTGAATTGACCGTTCATCAATGACAATCCTATGCCTTGCAGCCAGACCTGTTTTCGATCGCTTGGAGAAATACTGAATGTGGATTGAACTTCCATGATCGGAAGCAAGGCAAAGCCTATGAAATTGGGCCCTGTTTGAAGATGTAGTTTCAAAAAACCCACCATTGGCGAGACGGTTTGCCCCATCGCACCAAACACTCCCATGAAAAAGAATAGGAATTCTAATAGGTTAAATCTTCGGATCATGACTTATTTTAATCTCAAGACAGATAGCCCCTCCTTTCTTAGCACATTATTTTTAAGGAGCCACGATCCATTATGGAATTCTTATTGATGAATGAAACTATCCCAGCTTTTTTCTAAGCGCGTATCCTTTTGGAGTTATGCAACGAAGGTTTGAGCAGGCTACTCCCTTTTTCTGCTGCTGATTATCTCTTTTATGGCCTTGATTGGCTCAAGGAACAACATTGCCAGAGGAGCATTCGTTTTGTCTCGATCTGCTTTAGAGCAGTAGAACTTGGCACAGCGTAGAACTGCCCAAGACCAAGACAAAAGAACGACCCTAGAGTTTTTGTCCTCGATAAAAAGCCATCAAACAGCCTGCCACCAAGCCGCTGCTAAGGGAAAAACTGAGCTGGCGTGACGTCAGGGCTAGGCTTGGGCAGGTAAATCATTCGCTGGATTCCAAGGTGGTGATTGGCCACACCTTTACATCGCCAATGGATTTTAGGACCTAAGGATGCGGTTTGACGCCATGCTCGCTGCACAGTATCGAGCATTGCCAGCATGATCCCCAAACGCACTGTTACAGAATCAACAACGCTCTTACCGTTCTTGTTCAAGAGCTGGCCAGAGGTCAAGCGCACACGGATTCGTCAGTGGTTAAAGTATGGTGCTGTTCGCATCAATGAACAGGTCACATCTAGACATGACCACCCTCTTTCAGCTGGAGATACGGTCAGCGTTCTTCCCGCCAAAGCCCCTCCACCGCCTGCTAAGGACTTACCCGAGGGTGTTCGCCTACTTCACGAAGACTCCGAAATCCTGGTCATCCACAAACCCGAAGGCCTACTGACCATCGCCACGGAAAGCGAAAAGGAACGCACCGCCTACTCCTGCATGACGACTTACCTGCGCGATGCCGCTCATAGTGGCAAGGCACGCGTTTGGATCGTCCATCGGCTTGATCGGGAAACCTCCGGCGTATTGCTTTTTGCTAAAACAGAAGCAGCCAAAGAAAAACTACAGGCATCTTGGGCGAGCTTCGAAAAAGTCTATCTCGCCATTGTGGAAGGCGAACCACCCGCCACTGCAGGCGTGCTAAAACATCACTTGGATGAAAGTCAGCCACACCGCGTCTTCATTCGTCAAGGTCCTGGCGAGGGAGCGCGAGAAGCGATCACACATTACCGGGTTTTGCGACATGGCCAAGGTCGATCGCTTTTAGAACTGCAACTGGAAACAGGACGGCGACACCAAATTCGCATCCAACTCGCCGAGATCGGCTGCCCTGTTGTCGGAGACCCACGCTATGGCGCCAAATCGAACCCAGCAAGACGCTTGGGTCTTCATGCGACAAGCCTGAAAATCCATCATCCTAGCGATGGAAGAGAGCTCATCTTCAGTTCTCCACTTCCCGAAGATTTGGCGAAACTACTACCGAGTCGTTATTGATCCACTTGTGTCGGCAAGGCCCAGGGCAAACGACCTTCATCGACGTCGATGTAATGGGCAATCGTCTGAATATCGAGCCGATGAGCTAAGCCACTTTCTTCTTTTCGACGTGCAAGCGTCG
>JBIKYV010000004.1:0-72522 GCA_044355075.1 Prosthecobacter sp. | reverse complement strand
CGCGCATCCGTGAAGAGACGGCAGTGGTGCCCGGCCTGGATGGACAGAAGATGAGCAAGAGCTACGACAACACCATCCAGCTCTTTGAGGAATTGCCAGCGCTCAAGAAAAAGATCATGGGCATCAAAACAGACTCTACCCCGGTTGAATCTCCCAAGCCCACCGAGGGCAGCAGCATCCTGTCGCTTTACAAGCTCTTGGCCTCGGAGGCGGATTATCAGGCCATGGTGGCGGATCATGAGCGTGGTGGTGTGGGGTATGGCGACTTCAAAAAGAGACTTCTCCAGGCCATGACGGACTACTTTGCCCCCTTCCGCGAGCGTCGTGCGGAGATTGTGGCGAATCCGAAATACGTTGATCGTGTTTTGGCTGAAGGGGCGGAAAAAGCCCGCACAGTGGCCCGCCGTACCCTCTCCCGGGTGCGCGATGCGGTAGGTTTGGGTTGATCTGCGATCGTTCAGCGGATCCGGATCAAATCAGATATTGTCTGAAACTCCCCAGCAGAGGCATTCGTGCCTTGCCTGCCATCCAGGCACAAAAAAGCGCAGGCCCTTACAGCCTGCGCTTTTTTGAAAAAAGGAAGATTAGAGATTACCAGCCTTGGCTGCGATTATAGCTAGCCTCGGCGAGTGCACCCATTTGAGGCGCGAAGTCAGTGTAGCCCCACCATGGATCGATTCTTTCTTTCCGGTAATACATGGGGCGGTAAGTCAGTTTCCAGGAAGGAACTGGAAACGTGGCAACCTCATAGACGCCATAGCCAGCGCGGACGACCATGCGCTTGATGCCTTCAACGAAGAAATCGGAAGCTGCGGCAACAGAGCCTTCGGAGGCGTTGGTGCGCTGCCAGGCGTTGAAGGGCTCCATGCCTCCATAGAGAAGATTGCCAATGCCACGGCTCAGCTTACGGCTCCAATTGTAGTGATGACCAGGAGGAGACTGGATGTCAGCCGTGGCCACACCGCAGATGGTGAGGGCGGAGATGAGGAGGAGAAAAACGCGTTTTTTCATTCGGGTAAGTTAGATTTAGCCAATCGGCAGCGGCCCTGGCAAGAAAGAAGTCGGTTTTTTTCAAAAAAACCCAGCTGAGGGTTTCCGTGGCAGGCTTCTGGTAGGGAACGGTAATTTTTCACAGGCATCGGCGGGAAATGCGTGCATCCTCGACACCCCACCGCTGTTGGGTGGGTTTCATGTCACCCCTTTCTCCTGTGAAGCCTTATTTCATCACCACTGCCATCGACTACACCAACGCTGCGCCACATATCGGCCACGCTTATGAAAAGGTGCTCGCTGATGTCATGGCGCGCTTTCAGCGTAAAAATGGCCGTGAGGTCTATTTCCTGACGGGGGTGGATCAGCATGGCCAAAAGGTGCAAAAGAGCGCTGAAAAGGCAGGGGTAAGCCCTCGGGAATTCGTCGAAGGCGTCACAGAGCACTTCACGGCGCTGTGGGAAAAGTTGGATGTTCGCTACGACGGCTGGGCTGCTACGACCGATGAGCGTCATCAGCGTGTCGTGCAGGCTATCTTGCAGCGCTTGCATGATGAAGGGCAGCTTTACAAAAAAAGCCACAAGGGCTTTTACTCCGTGCGTCAGGAGCAGTTTCTCACCGATAAAGAGCGTGGTCCAGATGGGATGTTTGGTGCGGAGTGGGGTGAGGTCGTGGAGTTGGAGGAGGAAAATTGGTATTTCCGGCTCAGCGACCATGTGGAGTGGTTGAAGGGCTTTATCCAATCGCATCCCAGCTTCATCTTCCCTGCCAATCGCGCCAAGGATGTACTGAATGCGCTGGAAGGCTCCGGCCAGGATCTATGCATTTCACGCCCGGTGGAGCGGCTCAGTTGGGGCATCCCACTGCCCTTTGATCCACGTTTTGTGAACTATGTTTGGTTCGATGCACTGACCAATTATGTAAGTTTCGCAGGCTACCTAGCTGGCGAATGTGGCAATGACCACCTCCCCGAGTTTTCCAGGATATGGCCAGCCGATGCCCATGTGATCGGCAAAGATATCCTAGTGCCGCCCCATGCGGTTTATTGGCCGATCATGCTGCACGCTCTGGGCTTCCCCGATAGCCAGATCCCGCAGCTAGTCGTACATGGCTGGTGGAATGTGAAAGGGGCCAAGATGAGCAAAAGCCTGGGCAATGTCATCAACCCAGACACCCTGGCTGATACCTTCACACCCGATGGTCTGCGCTACTACCTCATGCGAGACATCGCCACGGGACAGGACAGCGACTTTAGTGAGGAGCGCCTAATCATGAGCTACAACAAGGAGTTGGCGGGTGGCCTAGGCAACCTCCTGAACCGAAGCCTCAACATGGCACATAAGTATCGTGCAGGCATGCTGACGGCGGCTGGCTATGATGATGCCGAAAATGCAGCGCTGCGGCAGACGGTCACCGACGCTCTGCCCACTTACATCACCGCCATGAATGGCTGGGCGATTCACGAAGGCATAGCCGCCGCCTGGAAGATCGTGACTCATGCCAACGCCTTTGTGGATAGCACAAAGCCCTTCTCGCTGGCGAAGGATCCTGCCCAAGCAGCCCGCCTGGATAGCGTGCTTTACCACCTCGCCGAGGCACTTACCCACGTAGCGGTTTTGCTGAGCCCGATTATGCCCGTAGCGATGGCCAAGGCCCGAGATCAGCTAGGTTGGGACATGCCCGCAGGCTTCCATTTTTTAGACTTGTCCTGGGGTCTGCTGGCCGATGGCCACCAGCTCGGTAGTCCACAACCTCTCTTCCCCAGGTTGGACATCGAGGCTCCCACGGTTTGATCATGGCGCTGCGCTTCTCCAGAAAGCTCGTCAAGCTCTCTTAGTTAGGCAGCTGTTTCATCAATAGCCATGGTGGCTATCGGGAACAAAAACGCCTCCATAATCTTCAGGCTTGCCGCCAAGCGGTCACCAAATGTTATCATCGCTTTTGCACAGCAACTTTGAGTAGATCTCTCTCGTAAAAAGCTAGATGCATGGCGTGAAAAAACAACACTTGCCCCACAAAATTTGCCTGACCTGTGGACGCATTTTTACCTGGCGCAAGAAATGGGAACGCGATTGGGATCATGTCCAGTATTGCAGCGATGCCTGCCGGCGTAGCAAGAGAGCTCGACAGAACCCTTAACTTCACTCTTGGCGGTTTCTCATCATGTCGGCGACTTGCTCAAAGAATGGCGTCATCGTCAGCGCTGCTTCTTTCGGAATACTAGTCTCATGCATCGCTTCGACCATTAACTTCAGCCAGCGATCACGCTCTGCCATACCTATGGTAAACGGCATGTGGCGCATTCGTAGGCGTGGATGACCCCTTTCATGCAAGTAAGTCTCCGTCCCGCCAAAGCGATAGACCAAAAAATCAGCCAACCGTCTTTCAGCCCCGTCCCAATCATCTTCCGGATAAAGCGGTCCGAGAATCTCATCCTCACGAATCCTGCGGTAAAACGCATGGGTCATGGCACGAAGTTTATCTTCACCCAAAAAGGCACAAAGCTGGTCAAGACGGATCATGTTCATCAAAGAGGTAGATCTTCATCCTGCGGACCTAAAGCCTCTTGTCGAACGAGGAAAAATCTGAATTTCGAACTTCGAGATCAAGATAATCCAAAATGCATCAAAAGTTCATTTCAAATCCTCACGGGTCTGATTTTGCAAAACGATTCAAAGCAAAGTCGAAATTGGCACGGCTCTTCCTTATCGGGGGTGCCACTCTCTGGGTGACCAATTTAGTCTTGCCACCCCCAGTTGTGAAGCTAGTCTCAATCTGTCACCCGCATCATCTCTTTCTCTTTCTCAATGGAAAAACGTAAACCGATCGCCAAAAAGTCTGCTAAGGTTAACCAACCCGCTGCCAAGGCTGTTTCCACCGATGCTTCCTCCAATTTTGATCTGGCACGCATTCGCGAGATCGTCAGCCTCATGGCTGAAAACGATCTAACACTTTTTCACTTCGAAAATCAAGGCTCCAAGCTCGAGCTGCGTCGTGGAGCAGACTTTGAAGCAGCAAAAGATCTGTTGAAGCATTTTTCTGCCCCCGCCGCTGCCCCTATGGCACTTTCTGCGGCTCCTGCCCCTGCTTTAGCTCCAGCCGCAGCGCCGAGCATAGCCACACCCGCTGCCGCGCCGGTAGCTGCTGCCCCCGCCGGACCTACCATCAATAGTCCGATGGTGGGAACTTTTTACCGTTCTTCAGCGCCCGGTGAAAAATCCTTCGCTAACATTGGTGATTCCGTGGATGAAAATACCACCGTTTGCATCATTGAGGCGATGAAAGTGATGAACGAGATCAAAGCCGAGATTCGCGGCACAGTCGCTCGCGTTTTGGTCGAGGATGGCAAACCCGTGCAATACGGTCAGCCTCTCTTTGAGCTGAAAGCCTAAAGTCGTCATGAGCTCTAGTGGCGCACACTAGAGCCATCTCCAGGCATCACGTGTAGTCAATGCGTGCCGCTTTCCTACCCCACCCCCCCCCGTTTTACGCCCTCTCATGTTCCGCAAAGTCCTCGTCGCCAACCGTGGTGAGATCGCCGTCCGTATCATCCGCGCCTGCAAAGAGCTAGATGTCAAAACTGTGGCTGTGTACTCGGAGGCTGATGTAGACTCAATGCATGTTCATCTCGCGGATGAAGCCATCTGCATCGGCCCCGGTCCTAGCACGGAGAGCTATTTGAAAATAAGCCGCATCATCAGTGCTGCTGAAATCGCCAATGTCGATGCCATCCATCCTGGCTATGGATTCTTGTCTGAGAAAGAGGAGTTCGCTGACATCTGCGAGCAGTGTAAAATCAAATTCATCGGACCAAGCTCCAAAGTGATCTCCATGATGGGAGACAAGAACACTGCGCGTGCCACGGCTCGTGCTGCCGGTGTTCCTGTGACACCTGGCTCAGATGGAATCATCGAAAATGAAGAGCAGGCGATCGAATGGGCACGAAAGATTGGTTATCCTGTTATCATTAAAGCCACGGCTGGAGGCGGTGGTCGTGGCATGAGGCCTGTCTTGAATGAAGCGACATTGATCTCCAGCTTTCAAGCGGCCAGCCTTGAAGCCCTGAAGTGCTTTGGAGATGGCTCCATGTACATGGAGAAACTGGTGGAGAAGCCACACCATATTGAATTCCAAGTGGTGGCCGACTCTCATGGCAATGTAGTTCACTTGGGGGAGCGCGACTGCTCCATGCAGCGCCGCAATCAAAAAATCATTGAGGAATGCCCAAGCCCCAAGATCAGTGATGAGCTTCGCAAAAAGATGGGCGATGCTACCGTCAAACTTTGCAAAGAGATTGGTTACGAGAACTGCGGAACAATTGAGTTCCTGGTCGATAACAACCGGCGCGATTTCTATTTTATGGAAATGAACACGCGCATCCAGGTCGAGCACCCCATCACCGAGGAGGTTTATGGATGCGACTTAATCAAGGAGCAGATTCGAATTGCTGCAGGCTTGCCTTTGAGTGAGCACGTCTTGAATGCAGTTGCCCGCGGTCACAGCATCGAGTGCCGAATCAACGCCGAAGATCCAGCCAGAAACTTTGCGCCAAGCCCTGGTAAGATCAATCTTTGGTATACCTCAGGTGGTAGAGGTGTTCGTGTCGATACCCATGTTTACTCGGGCTATGAAGTTCCTCCGTATTATGATTCGATGATCGCCAAGCTCATCGTCACTGGTGCTACACGTGACATTGCCATCCGCCGCATGAGACGTGCTTTGAGTGAGTTTGTCGTAGAGGGCATCAAGACGACTATCCCACTTCAGGGCAAAATTCTGACCACGAGCGACTTCCAGAATGGAAATTACGACATCACTTGGGTCGAAAATTTTCTTCGTCAGGAAGGCATGAAGATCTAAGGCCCGAAGTTGCTCGCACTCTTCAGGTCTTTGAACTTCAGCTTGCAGCTAGCCGACACTGCATTCAGCCTCAGCGCATGACTTTGAAAATTGGACTCATTGGATGTGGAAAAATGGGCGGAGCTTTGCTGAGAGGATTGGACCAATCGCTCGGCAAGAAAGCCTTGTCTGTCGCAGTAAGTGATGTCGTCTCAAAGGCAGCAGAAGATTTGGCCCAAAGCCTTTCATGCCCGAGCATGGTGGGCACCCCTTCTCAGGTAGCTACATCTTCGGATGTTGTCATCTTAGCCGTCAAGCCAGGCGATATGCAGACGGTCTGTGCCAGTTTAGCTAAGGTGAAAGGTTCGCGACTTTATTTGAGCATTGCCGCAGGTATCAAAATTGTAGCTCTCGAAACTTGGCTGGGTGCCAAACAACGCATCATCAGAGCCATGCCTAACACGCCAGCTCTGGTAAGCTGCGGAGCTGCGGCTTTTGCCTGTAGCAGTCATGTCCGCTCTGAAGATGCGGCTATGGCCAAACAAATCCTTGGAGCCGTTGGCACCGCAGATGAAGTGCCTGAAAAGCTCATGGATGCTGTCACAGGGCTGAGTGGAAGCGGTCCCGCTTACATTTACACGATCATCGAAGCTTTGGCCGACGGTGGAGTCTTGATGGGCTTGCCACGGGCGATAGCTATCAATCTCGCGGCTCAAACCGTAGCAGGTGCTGCTGCAATGGTACTAGAAACCGGCAAGCATCCAGCTACCCTTCGTGACGAAGTAACCAGCCCTGGAGGAACGACCATCACAGGTCTTGAGCAACTTGAAGCTGCAGGTATCCGAAATGCTCTGATGCAAGCGGTGAAAAAGGCAACAGAGAAGAGTGCGCTCCTCGGAGCATAATCTTCGATGCAAAGCTAGCAGCGTCTAATTAAGCCATTTTCAGCGTCTTAGCTCCTTCATCAATGAGCTTCCAAAAGTTTTTGGACTGACTCAGTGCTTCATCTTCACCGCCACCTGGTAAATTGCTCCTATACAAAAAGTCAGCGAAGGTGTTTTTGTGCAGCACACGGTGGACGACTATGTGTCCATCTTTTAAGGCAAAGTAAATGCGGTGATCTCCCGCACGGCAGCGATGCAATTTGCGCCCGCCAGAGCGGTCGATAGCTCCAAAACGCTTGGTCAAGATAGCGTCGTCGATGTCCGCTGGCTGAATGTTGAGTGCTTCCAGCAACTGAAACTGAATTTGGGTAGGTAGCCGAGACAGCTCTGCGGCACTGATTTCATTGAAGACAATCTGTAGCATGAATGGATAAAAAAGACGCTACGACGTGACTTCATGAGCGTCAACGCAACATGAGAAGTTAGACGGTAAAGTTGATCATATCTAAGTTGCGAGCTTGAAGTGTCGCGGTGCTTAAGTCCGGCTGAAAACGCGATAAATTGGGGAAGACCTGAGCAACTTGGCTATCCGTGAGTCCAAACCATTTGGCGATCATAGCGGCTTTCTGATCCACAGACGTGCTCGGGATCCAACGCCCACGATTGCCGCTACAGTCGATCCCGCCATTCACGGTCAAGTCAGGGAAAGTGCCATAGATATTGCCACCGTTGACAGCTCCACCTGCGATGAGACTCGTGCCACCCCAGGCATGATCTGAGCCCCCCGTGGCATCGCTCTTGTTGGGGGTGAAGGTCCGATTGAAGTCAGACGCGGTAAACATCATGACTTTATCCCACATACCGATGGCTTTCATCGCATCTGAGAAGGCTTTGATAGAGCGAGATAAGTTATTGATTAGGTTATAGTAACCTTGGTTTTGTGCTGTCGCGTTAGGGATCTGAGAGGTGTGAGTATCCCAGCCACCTATCTGCACAAAGAAGATCTGACGTTTGTTCGATAAAACACTGCGGCCTGCAATCATGCGAGCTACGACTTTCAGTTGATTGCTCAGATCAGTCTGCCCATATCCAGCAGGGAACCAATTGGTCCAATGTGCTTCTAAGCTTGGATTTGGGGCCGTTGTTTGTGCCAAAGCTGAACCGATCAGTCCCTCCGTATAACGAGCACTTTTGGGAACGCCGACATAACTTTCTGTGAAAAGACTGTCATGGCTTGCCGCAAGGATCTGCTCCAAAGCCCGTAGACGCCATCCTGCCGAACTGTTTTGGTAGTTGGTTCCCGAAAGAGGATCCACCACAGAAGTAAGGGATTGGCGGGACGCCAGTGGATTGTACTTGTTTGATCCTAAAGTGGTTGGGTTTCCGTAATCGGGATTCAAAGCCGTATTGCGCAGCGCTGATCCATAAGCTGTGTTTGGCGAGCCTCCTGAAAAACCAGTTAACGAAGTGACTGCTCCACTGGTGTTCATGAAATACGGCTGTTCAACAGCTCCAATCTGAAAACTATTAGCTCCTGCTATCGAAACGGAAACGCCGAGATCGCCTGAGTTTAGCCCAGCCATTAAATCGGCAATGCGCCCTCCCCAACCTTGAGTAAACGGCCGGTCAGGAAGAGATGATTGCCACTGTACCTGCTGGTCACTGTGCGAGAAAAGTTGAGGAGGCTTAGTGCTAGCGGGAAGCGAATTAAAGTTAGTTCGTGTGATTTGTTGCGTGCCAATCAACGTTCCAATATTCGCGATAAAGGCCAAGTCGCCCGAATCAAAAAGGGTTTTTAGTGGATAGGCTCCAGGGTGAAGAGCAAACTGATTTTGCGTGTAGTTGCTTCGGTTCGCTGGATCAAACAGACTGCTTGTGCTGCTGCCATTCAATGGGGAAATTCGAGTCGTTACCTGTGAGGTGTTATTGTTCGTTGAACCATTCCAGTAGCCGTTGTTGGTTGCAGGACTGTAATCGAATTGGCTATCGGGAATGTTCAATACACCACGCCCTGCTGCGTAATCAGCGCGCGCGGCAGAACTGCCCCCCGAAGGGATCAGTATGTTGTTGGAATCACAGCCGCCATTGAGGAAGATACACACTAGGGCTTTATAGTCTTCGGCTTGGCTCGCTGCTGCCGCACCCACAAGCTTCAGCTGCGCTATCGTGTTGACGATGCTAGTGATGCCAAGGGAGGCACAGCTAGATTGCAGCAAAAAGTCGCGCCGATTGGGTTTTGAGCGGTCTTCAGTTTTACGAAGGAACAGATTCATAAAATTTCAGTGTGAGATAAGACCTGGAGCGCCAACAGACATCAGGTAGCCAGCCCAGCGAACGCGATCACGAATTTCGTTGGCGAAGGTGCTTGTCGGTGGATTCTTGGGGTTGAAGATCGTCTCTGCCTCATATCGTGTCGTGGAAGGTAGGCTGCTGCCCCCACTGTGCGCATACACCGCCTCGATGATGGCCTGACGAGCATTGGCTATAGGCAGCGGAGTTGGCAGCGCTTGATTTGGCTCAATCAGCACAGGATTCCTTGCCTTCATTGATCCGCCATTGAACCAAAGATCCATCTGATCGACAAGGGTCTTACTAGCCTGCCAATGAGCGTTCTGAATTTGCGCGGCTGCAGGCGATGCAGGGATAATACCCCCATTTTGAGATCGAAGACTATCGTAGAAGACTTGGCGATATTTGACGATGCTCTCGGTATAATCGATGACGATGTTGTCACGGTTGTTATTCGTGCCCTGGTCGTTGGCAAAGTATCCAGCGACTTTGCCATGCTGAGGTGGAGGTACGTAGAAGGCGGGTGGATAAAGTGATACTGTGACACTGCTACCTGCTGGCGGCGCTTGAGTGAGCCGAAGAACGATGGAGTCATTTGTGCCTCCTTCGGTCACCACCGTGTCATTTGCATCGGTGCCAGCATGCGAGACTTCGAGTCCTGGACTGTCATTGTCCCAAATTTGGGCGGTAAGCGTAGCTGCACTAATGCCGTTAAAAGCGGGATCTAAGCTCGTAACGCTGTGCGAGATGGCGCCACTGTGGGTTGTAGCTTCGACTAAACTATCATTCGTAGCTGTAACCGTGACGCCCTGCGGTATTGCCCAATCCGTAGGGGTAAAAATAAGGCTTGCCGGGCTGGTTGTGATCTGGGCGTCTGGAGTGAGGTTCACCGCCACATCTGATGTCGGGGCATGGCTAAGCGTTACGGTGTAAGTATCCGCCCGCCCCGCTTCGGTTAGGATCGTTGATCCCTGTGTATGAGAGATGGTAACAGAAGGCCCATCATTGTCATAGACGCTGCTAGCAATAACAGGGACGGTTGCTCCTGAGAAAAAGGCATCATTGCTTGTCACAATCGCAGTCACACTGCCCCAATGAAGAAGCGGCTCCAAAGATGTGTCATCCACCGCCTGGATCGTTAGCGTCTGCGCGGTATTGAAAGTTCCTGTTCCAGTTGCGCCAGGAATAAACGTAAGAACAGAGGGACTAACCGTGACTTGGCCATCAGTAGTAAAGGCAATAGTCACAGGTGCAGTTGGCTGCTGGCTAAGCACCACGCTTACGGTGTCACTGCTAGAGGCAACTCCGTTGATTGTTGCTCCGGATTCAGTCACACCAGTGCTGTTGCTGGTCTCTGTGATGCGAATGCGAGCATTAGCGCTTGTGCCATCGTCGTCGCTAATGATGTGAGTTATTTTCGGCACGGATGCAGCAGCCAAACTTGCATATTCAGCGGCGCTGCTGGCGTCGATAGTGAGATTGATGTCTGCTAAATGCCTGAGTTCAGGTTGCGTGTCATTGAAGGCGAGTACATTCACACTTTGAGTTCCCCAGTTGGTTGGTGTGAAGTTCAGGGTCACGCTGGAAGCGTTCGGTGTGCCCGTGGTGCTCAATCTGCTTTGAGATCCGCCATTCACAATAAGACTCACATTCGCCGATGGAGCGCGTGTTAAGCTGACGCTGAAAGCATCAGCGGTTGTGCCGCCTTCCGTGCTGGTTGTGGTGCCTCCACTCTCCATGATGACGATGCCGGCTTTGTCATTGTCTTGCACATAGGCGAATACAGGGGGCACGCTAGTGCCGTTGAAATAGGGATCTGAGCTTCGGAGACTGAAGTTAATCCATGATAAATGTGATGCATTTTCTTGTTCAGAATCATCCACGGCAGTGACAGTGACGGTTTGAGCTGTCGTGCTAGTAAAGGTGAGTGTTGCAGGTGAAACTGAGGTTTGACCATCCGTGGTCAATGTAATCGTGACTGGATTGCCCGCTGCTGGAGTGCGTGCAGGTGCAATCGTGAAGGTGTCCGATGCATTGGGTGTACCGCCCGTTCCTGGAGTTCCTCCTTCCGAGATTTGTGTGAAGAGATTGGTCTGATTGATGGTTAAGGCAGGCTCGTTGTCGACCATTGTGACAGTTAGTGTGGGACTGCTCGAGTGATGATAGACAGGATCTGTGCTGGTCACTGTGTGAGTAATCGTCGTCTGCGTTATGGGTAGCTCAAACGAGGAATCATTGGAACCTTTGACGGTAATGACGACCGGTGTGTTCCAGTTAGACTCATTAAAGGCAAATGGCCCTGGTGGACTTACCGTGATGCCACTGAATCCGCTCAGGGTTGCGGTCACCTCTGTTCCTGCCGCAGGCTTTCTTCCTAGCGCAAGACTGTAAGTATCGGATTGGTCGGCTTCACCGACTGTGGTGGATCCCTGAGTCTGCGTGATGACTAATCTTGCATCATCATTATCCAAAAGGGTGACGGGTATGTTATTGCCAGAAGTGCTGCCATTGTAGTTGCTTCCTGCACTTTGCGAATAAGCGACTAGGCCAACCGAATGAAGTCCTTCCTGGATGAAGTCGTCCAAGGCGGAGACCGTGACGGTTTGCTCAGTGCTCCATAAATTGCTGCTAGAACCTGTAGGCTCAAAGATCAGGGTCGATGGACTGAAACGTAACTGGGGAGCACTTAAAGTAATACTTACTGATGCGCTGGGGTTAGTGCGAAGCCGCACTGCCAAGGTGTCGGTGACTAAAGGGTCTGTGCCCTCCATGACTATGAGTTCACCATCAATCGTATTGATGATGATAGGATTATCATCGTCTGTAACTTGTGTGGTGATGCTTGGGATAGAAAGGCTAGAGCTGTAATCGCCAATCGTGGTTAAAATGGAATGGCTGACGCTGCTGGTGTGATTGCCTTCAATGGTCGAGTCGTTATTAGCACGCAACACAACCGTTTGTGGCACATTCCAACGTGTCTGAGAACTAGTGGGGGTGGCGCTAGAAGGCACAAATACTAGATCACGAGTGCTCGCGTAGGTGGTCCCCGTGGTGTTGACTTGCATCTGACTGGCGCAAGTCACTCGCACGGTTACGTTGGCAATGGGATTGGAAGTTAGCTGAACAGTGTAGCTGTCGGTGTTGCCGTTCTCAGTCACCTGCGTGTTGTCGCTGCTTTCCGTGATCAGCACACCCACCCCCCCATCATCATCAAGGATAGGCACTGCAATCGTTGGCACCTGTAGGTTATGGTAATTGGCCGATCCTGGGCTCGTAACGACAAATGCGATGGCATCATCTGAGGTTCCGCTAGATTCAGGCACAGCGTCTTGAATAGCAGCTAAGGTTAGCGTTTGATAGGTCGCCCAGTTGGTATGATCAAAATTCAGTTGGTTGGGCGACACAGCAACCTGACCAAGGGTTGATGCAGGAGTCACTGTCACCACAGCGCCAACCGCAGGAGGGGCGCTGAGTCGAATGGAAAGACGATCGGATGCCCCTCCTTCAGCAATCCAGGTGCCTCCTCCTGTTGGATTGATAATCAATCTTTCGTTCGGCACTTCATTATCAACGAGTCTTAGATCTGTGGGCAATGTCGAAACTCCACTGAAACCCGTCGCTCCACTGAGGGCATAGCGGATTTGACTGCCAGCAATGGGGCTCATTTGCCGATCGTTGACGCCTACTAGCGTCACAGTGACTCCAGACTGCCAATTGCTCTCATTCAGCACGATTGAAGCCGGCCAATTTAGCAAGGTGCTTCCACCATTGGTTGAAAAGCGCAGGGCAGGTGTTGCCCAGCCATTTCGAATGATAAAGTCTGCTACGCCTACACCTGGCTGCGTGACCATGTGGCTCAGGTTCATCCACATGTATGAGTAAAGGAAGTTAATCTTCGCGATCTCAGCACCTTCATTGATTGTCTGCATCTCAGGCGCAAAAAGCCCCATCTGAGATAAGCGCCCGGGTAAGGTGAAGTCTGGGTAAAACCAATTGAACACGCTGGGCGCATCAAGAGGAGATTGGCCTAATGTGCTTCGCAGGCTATCCAGCCGATAACGGAATGGTCCCTGCTGCCAGCCGGTTGGCATGGAGGGAGGATTGACGTTAGATGAATCAAATTTGGCGAGTTCTGAAGCCGGGTATTTGGATACAGGAGCATCGGTTTCAGAGAAGGCAGTTTCCATGTCTCGGAGGACACTGACTGGTGCGCCTGAGTAGGCGCGGAACAACCGAAGGATGTGGGCAAAGTGTATCAGCGGTTCTTTGACTTTCCCATGCGAGATCGAGTTGTCTGCTAGTGTGAGATTTCTAGCTTCGTGATCGAGAAGGATGGCTTTCACGACCTGCCCTAGAGTGCCGTTGCTATCCCGATAAGCCTTTTGCACACGGTAAATATATCCTGCCGATGGGTTGGACGTAACTAATCTCTGAATCAGCCAACGTGAAATGTTCACAGGCGTGTTGGTGTGACCTGGATTGCCAGGGCTGCCGTCTCCATATACAGTAGCAGAGGCAGAGCCTGCCAGGCCGTCATGAGCACGAGAGACCTCCAGTGAGGCAGCTGCGTGGGTTTGGGCATCTGTCATGCCTGTGATGTTCGTGGCGTTTAGCACGAGTTGGCTATGCTTACCAGATAGGAGTGTCTTAGCCCCAAAATCATGATAGACCACTGACCCTTGCCGTCCGATGACGACCATCGGATAAATCCAGGGTGCCTGCCAGTAGGGGTGTCCATCCTGCCGTCCAAACCATACGTTGTTGGTGCTACCGTTCGAATAAAGAGTGGGTGAGATCCGCTGCTCAGTGGTTCCTATTCCACCATAGCCCTGCTGAATGCCAGCACGAACGACACCATGGCGAACCCCATGAGAAAAACCGGTGAACACACGTGCTAATTCGGTAATATCATTGTTGTCATAAGTAGCTATGGGTAGCCCTTCCGTGCTCAATTTGAGTGAACCATCGGGATGTCTCAAAACGAGACCGATGGAGAACAGCTGCATGATTTCGCGCGCATAGTTTTCATCGGGGAAGATGGTGATGCCCCCTGATACATACTCGGCGCGGTTTGCGATGCTGGTCAGATAAATGCCCATCATGGGATTGAGCGAGACTTGTTCTAGCAAGGTGCGGTATTTCCCGAAAGCGCCAGAGGCGAGCATGTCCCACCAGTTCGCGGCGCCGTAGTGCCAGTTCATGACTCCTGCGTCACGCTCAGAAATCACACAGATCTCACTCAACGCCTGTGTGACTCTTTGCCGGAGTTGATCTCTGCTTTGCGTAATCATGGACCACCATTCGCGTCGTCGGTTGGGTGCGCCCCCGTTGTTATTGGGGTGGTTATTGCCAGGGCTATTGGTGTCTGGGTTGCCATAGTTGACCATGGGCATTCCGTTCATGAAAGTGACACCTAGTGTGCCTCCGTTTTGTTGGGGGTCACCGTTGTAGGTAATCGGTTTGTTGCCCCGAAGCGCAAACTCTTCCATGTCCGATGCCATGACAAGCTGCCGGTAATTCAATGGAGGCGTCAGACTAGAATTCATCTGTTTGTCCATCCAGTTGGATAGGCCGTCAAGGTAAGTGCCGCCTCCAGCGATGGTCGCATCAACTTCAGCTCTTATTTCCTGATAGAGCGCAGTCGTGCCGCCGAAAGTGGCCTGATTCATGAAGCGCCAAATGTCTCTCTCGAGGGCTTCGTTTTGTGGGTTTGGCCACTGTGCCGAGCCTAGGTTAGGTGCTTGCAGTTCAGGTCTATTTTCATCAAAAAGCTCGGTGCCACTGGCTAAGTTGAAGTAGCCGTAAATCTCCTTTTCAGGGTAGTTAACAGTGGTGATCGCAATATAGAGTTTGCCGTCTCGTAAGGCATCTAACATTCTTTGATCCGTGAGTTCCGTCTGTGCTGCGCGAATGTTCCAGTTGGCTCCACTGACTTGGCCCAAGGGCAATACCTGAACTTCCAAATCAGGACCGACACGTACATATGCGGTGTTTTGGTCGGACGATAGATTGTTAAAAACGACGGATATGCTTGCTCGTGTATTGTCTCCTTCAACCAGTGCGGTGGCATAACCCGATGCTGTGCTCGTGATTCCTGCTTCACGACCTAAAAAGGCAACATAAAGCACTCGATTAGATGCGACGGTAGGATTTGCGTCTTTGATTTGAATAGTTGTCGACGGCAGTGCCTCACCTACAGAAGCTCCTGGTAAGACGGCTGTTACTTTTAAGGCTTCAGGCACTTCGACGGCAGAATCCGACATCGGCATGACGCGCGCTACCGTGAAAGGAGTGATCGTGCCTTGTCCGTTGGGAAGCGTCACTTGGTCCGTTGGCTGGCCTGCTAAGTTCTGAAATAGATAGTCATTTGGGTCAGCGCTGGATTTCGTGGGTAGAGTTGCTCCAGGTAAACCTTGTAGTTCAACTGTTAGTGGCATGGTTCCATAGCTGCGCCGCAGTTGGATGGTTGCTGGAGAGGCTTCTTTTTCAAAAGCTTCCACAGCTCCTGCGCTGACTTGTAAAGTCATCAGGGAGCGCAAGGTCTCCAGATCGCTGGCAACACCACCAGAGGCATTGGTGGTGCTGAAGGCCTGCTGAGCATCAGTACCCATGCGATTTTCTGCCCAATCACTTACTCCATCTTGATCATCATCATGATCAGTGACCTCCAAGCGGTAAAACTTTACTCCGCCAGCGGGTTTGGCAAAGGCAAGGCTGTCGGGTCCATCTTGGGCAGCGATCTTAAAAGTTCCCGTTTTTGCGATCCAACTGCTACCCTCCTCTCCCGGCGCGGGTCCACCCGGGCTATTTGATTCCCAGACCTGATACTTCTTACCTCGTTTGGCCCCGAATCTCAGGGTGACACCTTCGGGCTCGGCGTCTATTTTTCCCACTTTCAGACAATCGCTAGGATCTCGGGGGTTGGTTCCTAATGTAGATTCTTGGAGATTAGTGCAGCCGTCTTGATCTTCATCATCGTTGGGTGCCATTCCCCAAGCGTGAAAAGTTGATTGCCACACATCATCGAGAAGGTCTGGATTTCCAAGGCCTGGTCCTGATGAGTAAGCATCCACCATGGCTAAAGCAGAGATTGGGAAAGCCGTGAAGATTCCCAACAAAATAAGCGTTAATGCGGGTGTGCGGAGCATGGTAAGTGAATGTTCCAAACATCATTTGGCGCGGCTTGCTACGGGTTGAGAGACCGCAAAATATGCTGAAAGTTACTCAAAATCAGCATAATGGGTCAATCCAAATCGAAAACATTAGGTGCGGCGAAAGTCATAATCGCACCCTAAGCAGGCACTTGATGTTCATGAACTCTACCCAATGAGGGGCAGGGCATGATGGCGCAGCAACCTCGCCCCCATCACTTTTTCTTCTCGGGCTTAGGTTTGCACTCGCAGACCCACTCGGCTGCATTGCACGCTTCACAGATGGCGGTGTTGTATTCAAATCGCGCCGTCATTGCCTTCGCATCAGTGTTGTCCTTGTACCGCAGGATCAGCCATTCACCAGGCTTCACTAGAGGAAGAACGAACCCATTTGCATTTTTGGTAATCTCCAGCTTCACAGGAGTGGCGCGGTCACCTGTCATAGCGCTGATGGACTGTTGGTTGATCGCTACGGGCTTCATGTCTCGATCGAGCACGATGATGTGGAATTTATCACCTTTAACGGTGACTTCGCCATGCATGGTTTCATTGTCGCTGAATTCGAGAATGCGACCGCCATGGGGGCCGAGCTCGACGCCTTCATGACCGAAAGCAATGCTGGTAAGTAGGGTGACAAGGAAGAGGAGTTGGTTTTTCATGGGATCATTAAGGTTATGGTTTACTGAGCTGCGGCTGCATGACTGTTCACGGCTTGTTCGGCGGCCTTGCGGCCCAGAAGATAGAAGACAGCAGGAGTGACCATGAGGTCGAGCAGTGTGCTGCTGAGGAGTCCACCGACGATGACTACGGCCACAGGGTGCAGAATTTCCTTGCCGGGTTCGTCGGCAGCGAGAAGCAGGGGGATGAGGGCGATACCTGCGGAAAGCGCTGTCATCAACACAGGCACCAATCGCTCCAGCGTGCCACGGAGGATCATGGAACGGCTAAACTTTTCGCCTTCATGTGCCATGAGGTGTAGGTAATGACTGATCATCATGATGCCGTTCCGGGCTGCTACACCTCCAACAGCGATGAAGCCGACGATCGTGGCGATGCTGATGTTATCCACAAGTAGCCAAGTTAGTGTGAGGCCGCCCATGAGTGCGAGCGGAATATTTAGCATAACCTGCAAGGCAAGCGATAGGCTGCGAAAGTAGCCATACAGCAGCACGGTGATGGCGAGCAGCACAAGGGCGAAGGAGAAAGCGATGCGGTTCGTGGCAGCTTGCTGTGCCTGAAACTCGCCCTCGAAGCGCAGGAAATAGCCTTCAGGTAGTTTCACCTTTTCACGCACGCGTTTTTCCCACTGCTGCACGAGGCCTTGCAGGTCTTGTTCTGAAGTGTTCGCAGCGATGACGATGCGGCGCTGGGTATTCTCGCGATTGATTACATTGGGGCCTTTGCTCTCATGGACATCTGCCACTAGATTTAACGGAATGCGCTGGCCGTTGTGAGTTTCGATGAGCAGGTTCGCAATTTTGTCTGGCGAATTTCGCCACGATTCTGGCAGTCGCAGTGCGAGATCCATCGTGCGCTGGCCCTCGCGAAGCTCCGCTATGATTTTGCCGCCAAGTAGCGTGGAGACTTGTCTGTGAATATCACCGGGTTGTAGATCGTAGGCCAGGGCGCGCTCACGGTTCACTTCGATCTTGATCTGTGGGATGGGCACCTGCGCCTCTAAGTTCAAATCTGTAATTCCAGCAATGGAACGGCCGATATCGCGCACTTGCGCGCCTTTTTTCTGCAGCACATCGAGATCCGGGCCGAAGATTTTCACGGCGATCTTGGCAGATACACCACTGAGCATGTGGCTTAAACGATGGCCAATCGGTTGGCCGACATTGACGAAGGTGCCAGGTATGGTGGACAGCCGTTCGCGAATCTCCGCGAACACGATTTCACGAGGCCTGTCTGTGTCATGAAATTCGACATCAAATTCGTTCACGCTCACCGGCATGACGTGATCATCTCGCTCGGCACGTCCTGCGCGACGACCTACACTTTTGACTTCCTTGATCTCTTGAAGCGCGTGCACGCCAATCTCACCTATTTCATTGGATTGCGCCAGCGATGTGCCGGGAGCGCTTACAAGCGAGATGGTCGCGCTACCTTCATGAAAGGTGGGTAGAAAAGCTTTCCCCATGATCGGATACAGCATCAGCGAGGCGATCAACATCACACCCGCAATGAGGATGGCGAGTATGGGTGATCCGAGAGCGAGCTTGAGGAAGCTGCGCTGTACCAGCCACTTCATGGCTCGAATGACCCAACCATCATGATGGGCCTTTCCGCCTGTCTGAAGCAGCAGCGAGCACAACACTGGAATCACCGTAATAGAGACTACAAATGACGCTGCCATGCTAGTGATCGTGGCGATAGCAATGGGTGTGAAAAGCCGACCTTCGATGCCTTCCAGGCCCAGCAAGGGCAGGAAGACGAGGATGATAAGCACAGTGGCATAAAAGATAGAGTGCCGAACCTCACCAGATGCGGAGGCGATGATATCGAGATGTGGGCACTCTGGCTCGCGATGAGAGCCTGGTTTGCGGGCAGGCCTGCCCGCATTACCCTCCCGCATCCGCCGGAAGACATTTTCAACGTCGACAATGGCATCGTCCACCACCATGCCGATGGCAACGGCTAGGCCGCCAAGCGTCATCGAGTTTACGCTGACGCCAAAGGCTCTAAACACTAGCATCGTGACTGCAAAGGACAGCGGTATAGCCATGAGAGTGATGGCCGTAGTACGCAGGCTAAAAAGGAACAAAAAGAGGATGATCGTGACCATGATGGCTCCATCACGGATGGCCTCTTTGAGATTACCGATGGCGTGCCCAATGAAGTCGCCCTGACGAAAAAGGATTTCGAGCGTGACTCCTTCCGGCAGTGTGGAGCGCAACTCCTGCAGCGCAGTCTCGACCTGCTCTGTGAGTTTGAGGGTATCAAAACCAGGGGCTTTATCGACACTGAGGATTACACCCATGGTGCCATTCACACTGGCATCCCCTCGCATTGTCTGCACACCGTGGCAGACCTCTGCCACATCACTGATTAATATGGGGCGGTTACCCACGGTTTTGATCACGGTTTTGGCGAGTTCATCTAGGTTCGTCGTCATACCTAGATTGCGCACCATAATCTCTTTTGGGCCGGCTTGTAGGAAACCACTCGTGGCATTCCCCGCTGCTCGGTTCACCGTCTCCTCCAGCTCTGTCAAAGAAACGCCATAGGAAACAAGACGGTTAGGATCGGGCTGAACTTGAATTTGCCTCACCCCACCTCCGATGGTCAGCACTTCCGCGATGCCTTTGATGCTCTGCAATCGGCGCCGCAGTGTCCAGTCGGCCATGGTTCGCAGATCCACGGGCGCGATGTAGCCAGGCTCACCTGGCTTTTTTGAGCAGCGCAGGCCCACGAGCAAGATTTCTCCCATGAGAGATGAAACTGGTGTTAGGCCGGGCTTAGCTTCTGTGGGTAAGGTGGAGAGCACGCTTTGCATTCTCTCCTGCACGAGCTGCCGGGCTCGGTAGATGTCGGTGCCCCAGGCAAATTCGGCAAAGATGAGCGATAGCCCAACGTCAGAGTTCGAGCGTAGGCGGTCCAACCCACCGATGCCTTGCACGGCGGCTTCGAGCCGTTGCGTGACGAGTATTTCCACCTCCTCAGGAGCAAGGCCTGGTGCCTCCGTAAGGATGGTCACCGTGGGTTTGGTCATGTCTGGCAAGACCTCCACTGGCAGCTGGGTGAGCGTTTGATAGCCAAACCACAGCGTCACCAGCGCCAGCATGAGAATCAGCGGACGATGACGCAGCGAGAAGCGAATCAGCGTATTCAGCATGATGACTCCTCCCGGCGCTTGAAGGCAGTGAGAATCAACAAGGCTAGTAAGAATGCACTTGTCGCCGCGAAGAAGTGAGTAAGTGCATTCCAGGCTTTGGAAGTGTTTTCGTGATCATGCTCATGATCTTTGTGTGCGGCTTCTTGCTGTGCCTTGGTCATCTCTGAGCCATCTTCGTTGTGCGAATGACCATGGGCCGCATCCATGGCTTCTTTGAGGCTGACACTGCCTTTGCCGGCAAAGGCGAGGGTATAAGCGCCATGGGTCACGACTTCATCGCCAGGAAGCAGGCCACGGATGACTTCGACAAAGCGATCGTTTTGAGCGCCAAGAATGACTGGTGCTTTTACGAAGGCATTTTTTAGCTCATAATCCTTCACATAGACGAAGCGCTGGCCTGGGTCACCCTGTATGGCGTTGCGTGGGATCGATATCACATGGTCGCGTCGGTTTACGATGATGTGAAATTCTACCTTCATCCCAGGGCGTAAGACGTGGTCAGGGTTAGGTAGGTGAAATGCAGCCTCAAGGGTGCCGGCAGAAGCTTCAGCTTCGACGGCGATGTGGGCCAGTTTTGCCGTGAAGACTTGATCAGGCAGCGCTCGAAGTCGGAGATGAGCTTCCTGGCCTGGCTTCAGTTTCGCGGCCAAATGCTGGGGCACTTCGGCCACAGCTTCGACCGTGCTGAGATCAAGAATTTCAATCAAAGCATCCTCGGTTGAGACAGGTTGACCTTGAACGAGGTTCACTTTGGAGATGAATCCCGCGATAGGTGCTTCCAGTTTTACTACGGGTGGTGGATCGCCAGGCTGGCGGCTTTCGATCCACGCAACTTCCGCACCTTCCTCGATTTCTTGATGAGGAATGACCAATACAGAGAAAGCACGGCCGGGAATGCGGCTGCTAACGATGGCACGTTTTCCAGGCAGCACCTCAAGGCTGCCGAGAGCAAAAATTGTTTCTTCGAAGGTAGTCTCTTCCGCTTCGGCATATTCGAGATGCATGAACTTCACGGACGCCTCATCCAGGATGATGTCTGGTGGTCTAGCGAGAAGTGGGGATGCGAGCAGCAAGAATCCAAATAAAGGTCTCATGGGAGGTTCAGAGTTCGACACCTGCTTTTTTCAGCAGGGCCATGGTGAGAAAGTATAGTGCTATGGTTAGTGCGACGCCTGCACTCAGTGCAGGCCAAAAACCTCCCATCTTTTTGATTAGCCAGGGCATGATCAAGAACATCGGCAATGTGGGAATGACGAACCAAAAAGTGCCAAACGCATGGCGGCCAATGAGCGCGGAGTCTTTCGTTTCAGCATAAAGCCAGACGAAGGCCAGCAGTGAAGTCATGGGCAGCGAGTGGATGATGCTAGCGGCGGCGTTGTTTCGTTTCGCGATTTCGGTGACGGCCACGATGACTCCGGCGGAGAAGAAGAGCTTGAGAAGGTAGTAGGTCATGTGAGGGTTGATTGTGAGTTAAGGTGAAGTGGCGGCTTCGTAGCGAATGCGAGCGAGATGAAAGTCCCGTGCTGCGTCTAGGGTGCCGGATTCGAGTTCGAGTTTTTGATCTTGGGCCCGTAGCAGGGTCAGCAGATCGCTTTGGCCGGTTTCGTAGGCGTTTTTGAGTTTTTGAGTTTGCTCAATCACGAGGGGCAAAAGCTGATCGCGTGTTTCCCGAAGTAGAGCAGCATTTGCTTCCATTTCCTGATGTGCTGTGTCAGCTTCGTTACTGATCTGGCTGGCGAGTGCTTCTTGCTCCAGACGTGCGCGTTCCGCGCTTGCAGCCTTTTCGGCGATCTCACCCTGGTTGCGATTCCACAGAGGGATTGGGACACTGATGCGGAAGCCGATAAAGCCTGTGCGCTCTGTGCTTCGGGGTGATAGGTCCTGTTGTTCTCGGGATGCAAAGAAGCCTGCACGCATGTCCTGCCAGCGGTTCGCCTTAGCTAGAGTAGCCTCGGTTTCCGCAGCTTCGCTTTTGGTTTGGGCAAGTCGGTAGTCGGGGCGACTTTGCCAATTTTTTGCAGAAGGCAAAGCAGTGGCGGTGAGGTTGCCTGTCACTCGCAAAATGTCTTGAGCGCCTAGGCCGAGCATGGGTTTGAGTGCTCCGCTGAGGCCGAGTTTTTCGGTCTCCATCTTTCGGGTTTCCAAAAGCAAGCGCTGGAGGTGCACTTGAGCTTGAGCCGCATCGAGCGGAGAGACTTCACCCGAGGCTGCACGCTCTTGCGCAAAGGTGGAGAGTTTTCGCGCCAATTCCATCTGCTGGCGATGCAGCGCCAGATGGAAATCTATCGCGAGCAATCGGACGGAGAGGCTACGTGCTTCTGCGATGGTTCGGCGCTCTGCATCGCTGACTTCCAACTCAGCTGCCTGGAGAAGCTGTGCGGAGAGTTTTTTCTCCAGTGCGAGCCGCTTGGTCATGGGAAAAGATTGGTCCAGTGCCAAGACCGTGGTGCGTGGGCTGACGCGGCTTTCGTTTTGAAAGCTGGCTTCAAAAGAAGGATTCGGTAGGCGACCTGCGCCGAGCTGTCGGGCACGGGCTTCTTCAATGGCGAGTCGTGCTGCGCGTAGGGAAGGGTGGTGTGAGCGAACGCGATTACCGATATCTTTGAAATCGAAGTTCAAGGCTTGCGCGCAAGTGGCAAGGGCCAGAAGGCCTAAAAGAGGCAGATGCATGGAGAAGCGGAGGTTGAGATCAGACGTGCCGGAGATGCCTCCTGCGTGGAGGCATCGGGGGAGTAATCACGAATCTCAAATCCGCAGAGCAATCGTGTGGCTGAGCACGCCGGGCCAAGGTCGGGTTGACTGAAGTGGCGGCGGTGGCCGCTGGGGAGGTGCTAATTGCCACTCGGATTCCAAATTTAGCTGGAAGAGCGGCAGGATCTCCTGGCAACTGGCGGCCATTGAGGGAATGCAGAGGGCGATATGCAGTTGAGCATCTAGCGCTTCTTTGATCGGTGCGTGTGGATGCGTCTCCCCTTCATCTTCATCATGATCCTTTTCTGAATGAAGGGCCGCATCATCGTGATGGCAGCTTTCCCCATGGTCGCCATGGCAGTGATCGAAAGCACTCACGTGACCAACGCCGGAGCAATCGCACCAATAGCCTCGAGTTAGACCGAAGACCTGCGCCCAGCCTAGCGCGAGCAGCGCTAGTGCGATGAAGCAGGAGGACGAAGCACGAGACATGGCAGGAGTGTGCACGATTCGTTCAGGCATCGTCAACGAGCAAATCGGTGGGTTCGAGCAGCTTTTCCAGTAGCCTGTGAAGTCCGATCGTGTCTGGCAAGGTGTGCGTGGCAGTCACACGTTGTGGGTTTTCGCTCTCGATTCGAATGGTGACGGGCACGCCTGCTTGGATGCCCATTTCGATGTCGCGGTCGGCATCCCCGATGAGTAGGCTTCGGCTCAGATCGAGCTGGTGTTCGGCTGCGGCGCGCAGGACCATTTCGGCGCTCGGCTTTCGGCAGGTGCAGCCAGGGTCAGTTTTCAGGCAGGTGCAGGCGTAGATGCCATCGAACTGAGCCTGATGCGGCTGCAGATGCGTTTGCATGTGGGTGTGGATTTCATCGAGATCCGCCTGTGACATCAGCTTTTTTCCCACACCCTGCTGGCTTGTGGCCAGGATTGTGGCATAACCACGAGTTCGGCAGAGAGCTAAAGCTTGGATGATGCCGGGTGAAAAATGAAAGTCTTCCCAGCTCAGGACGTAGCCAGGGCCAGGGGTCAGGTTGACGACGCCATCGCGGTCGAAGATTACAGCGGGTCGGCTCATGCGTGAGGAATGGGAGAAGCTTCAGGCCAATCGGGGCGGCCTGTGAGGCAGATATTGTCACCCAGCGGCTCGATCTGAACATCTTTTAATCCGACGGAGGCGGACCAAGGTTGCTGCCCTAGCACGGGTAGCCCGGCTGCTCCACATAGTCTGGGGGCCACATACCAAACGACTTCATCCACCAGACGCAGGGCAAAAGCGCGCTCCAGGAGCTGGGCTCCGCCCTCGATTAGCACGCTGATCACGCCACGCTGGCCGAGCTCGCGCAGGGCATCTGGCAGATCCAATCCTTGCAGGACCAGGGTGCGTTCATGAAAAGAATCGGTGAAAAGATGCGCTTCAGGGGGGAGCACGCCGCTGCGGGTGAGCACTACGCGCCAGGGTTGCTCTTTGGCAGGCATGGCAGCCTCACGCAGGGTGAGTTTGGGGTTGTCGGCGCGCACGGTGCCGGCTCCGACGAGGATGGCGTCTACGCGTGAGCGCAGACGGCGACTGTGGGCGCGGGCTTGCTCGTTGGTCAGCCAGGGGCCTTCTCCCCGAGGGCGAGTGATTTTGCCATCTAGGCTCTGTCCGGCTTTGGCAATGACATAAGGAAGGCGGGTTGTGATCCATTTGGCAAAAGGCCGGATCAGCTCCTGACACTCGGCTTCTAGGATGCCGGAGGCCGTGTCGATGCCTAGCGATTGCAAAACTTTGTGGGCACGGCCTTGGTGCTCGGGATTGGGATCCTGCGCGCCCCAGACGACACGCTTAATCCCCGCCGCTTGGATGGCTTCCGTGCAGGCGCCCGTCTTGCCATGCGTAGAGCATGGCTCCAGGGTCACGTAGATCGTCGATCCGGGTAGGTCAGCGGTATGCTCTCCTAGGGCATCGCGGATGGCTTCTACCTCAGCGTGTGGTCCACCTGCTTTGTGGTGCCAGCCTTGGCCGATCAGGCGGCCGTCTTTGACGATGACGGCTCCCACCGTTGGGTTAGGGCTTGTTAGGCCGATACCTTGTTGCGCTTGCCCAAGAGCAAGCTGCATCCAGTCGGCGTCAGAGGTGGGTTGGCTTTGAGACATGGTGGGTCAAACGTCGGCCATTCGTTGTAAAATTTCATCCCGCAGGGCCTGAGCCGCGCGGCTTTCCGTGAAATGATTGATCATTAGGGCAAAGTATAGCTTTCGGCCTCCGCGAGTTGTGATGTGGCCGGTGGTGGAGCGCACGCCGGACATGGCACCGCCTTTCCAATACAAGCCATCGTGCTTTAGCAGCGACTTTAAATAAATCTGCCCCTGAGGACCCCTAGAGGCTAAATGCTGCAACCGCGCGAGATCGTGGGGAGTGATGAAATCCGCACGTGCCAACCCGCAGCCATCCTCCAGGCGTAGGCCCTGAAAGGTCAGCCCTCGTGCTTGCCAATGTTGGCGGATGATTTGCTCTGGGCTCTTGCCTTCACCGCAGCCTAGCAGGCGGTAGAGACATTCGGTTTCGTGATTGTCAGAGGTGGTGTGGATGCTTGTCACGATCTCTTTCAGCGTCGGCGATCGGTGGGTAAAAAAAATGCTCTTTTCTGGATACGGTATGCCTGGCTCTGCGACATCCGCTTTGCCAGCTACACTGATCCCAGCAGCGATCAGTATTTGGCGGAAATGATGGGCCGCAAAGAGCGGCGGGTCGGGTACAGCGCCCAGAACCTGAAAAGGTTTCATTCCCATCGGCACCGTGCCGCGCAGGAAAATGACGCTACTTTGCTCGCCAGTGTGAATCACCACGCCATCCCCGCTTTCTGGCTTTTCTGTGATCGTCTCATTGATCCAGTGCACGCCTGGCACCTCGGGGGCAGTGCCTAGTAGTTGCGTGCGCTCACCCAACCCCCTGCCGGGAAGCAGGCCGACGGTGTAGCGATTGTGCTCCAGATTCAGTCCACTGATCGGGCTGCCGTAGCCATTGCCGATGTCGCCCCAGCCCCAAAAGTCGGCGTAAATGCTGCCGCGAAAGTGTCTGCCATCGCCGATGATACGGCCGCCGATGTGGTGGATGCCTTGTCGCTTCAGTGCCTCAGCCCAGTCACGCAGGTCTGCCAGGGACAGCATCGGGTCCCCGCCGCCGCGAAGGATGACATCTCCTGCGATCTGACCTGACTCGGCGTGAGTGGTGGAGATCAGATGGGTCTCGATCCGGTGCTCTGGTCCCCATCGTTCCAGAGCCGTGGCCGTGGTCAGCGTCTTCAAGCAAGAGGCGGGGATGAAGGCAGTATGCGCTGCATGCTCCAGCATGACTTGACCCTGCTCATCCAACAGGCAGAAGCCGACGGCTGCCGCTTCGAGGCCAGGTTTTTCTACAGCACTCTGGAGCTGCTGTAGGATCGGGTACAGCTCCGCAGCGGTTGTCGGTGCCGTTAGGTCATCAGGCTTCATCGATACCTGCCTGGGGTCACGCAGCAGCAGTGCCACAAGAGCGGAGGCCAGCAGCAGGAGGATGGCATTTTTCACCATCGTATCAGCCTCCAGCGGTGATTTGTACGATCTCGATCACATCGCCGTCGGCCACCTGGGCGTTCGCGATCTCCTTGGGCAACAGAGCAACGCGGTTGTGCTCCACCACGACGGGCTTTCCTGCCAGCCCTAGCGTCTCCAGCAGGGCAGTGAGAGGCAGCGGGGTGGGGAAATCGCGCTGGGTGCCGTTCAGGGTGATGGTCATGAGGGAAAGAAGCGCAGATGAGCGGGCTGGCAAGAAGTCCGGTGGGGCATGGTGGCCGAACCGTGCATGGCAAGGTCACTTGTCCTTCTTCCACTCTTCACCCTCGTCGTCGTCATCGTCCATGCTGCTGTAGCCATCGTCATAGCCTTTGGCCTCATCCTCCTCGTCCGGATCCTCTAGATCCAATCCTTGCAGCGCATCGAGGTCCAAGTCTTCAGGGTCGATCTCTTCCACCTCATCGTCGGCGATGCCTAGTGCGCCTTCGGCCCCTTGGGCAGCCTGCTCCTTATCGGCCTCCTCGGCACTGCGTTTCTCGATTTCGGCCAGAGTCGCGGACACGTCCTCCACGCTATCCCAGACGGCTTTGGCGACAAAGATTGGCGCGCTCTGTTGCAGGGCCAGGGCTAGGCTATCGCTGGGTCGAGCATCAAGCTCGATAACTTTGCGCGCATGCAATTCATTTTCGGCTGAGACGATGATGCGTGCGAAGAAGACGCTGCCTTGCACGCGGTTGATGATCACCCGGTCCACTTTGGCTCCAAAGGCCAGGAGCACGGAGGCCATTAGATCATGCGTCAGCGGGCGCTCTTTGGAGACCTCACGCATGAACATCGAGATCGCGGAGCCCACAGACTCATCGACATAGATGACAAAGGTTTTTTCTTCATTCCCCAAGAACACCGCGAAGCTACCCTCCAGGGGCAGCACTGCACGGACTTGGGCTTCGATGACTTCTCGATTCATATGGGGATTAAAGCGCTGCCTCTAGGGCTGGCAACCTACGTTCCCAGTGAAAATCAGCTCTCGTGCTTCGTGCGAAAGGCAGGCAGACGTAGCTGCCAGCGTATCGAAGCCAGCCGCAGTGCCAAGATGACGGCCATGCCGATGTAGCGATGACTATCTGAGGCGGGTAGCCAAGTGCGCAGCAGTACAAAGGCCAGTGCACCCATGCTGGCGGCGGTGGCATAAAGGTTCACCTCTCTCTGGAAGACCCAGGGAATCTCCCGCCGCAGCACATCACGCAGGATACCCCCTGCTACACCTGTCACCACGCCGAGCATCACGGCTACAATGCCCGGCGCGCCATAGGCTAGAGCCTTTTCTGTCCCCATGATGCTGAACAGTGCCAGCCCGAAGGCATCAGCGATGTCCAACACGCGTGCGGGTAGGCAAGTGAAGCGCACCAGAACAAAGGTGGCTAGCGCAGCTCCCAGCGCCGTCCACACATGCTGAGGCTGTTTGATCCAGAAGACAGGCTCAGCTCCCAGACAGAGGTCTCGGATCGTGCCGCCACCGACGGAAGAGACCAGCGCCAGCACTAGCACGCCAAACAGGTCCATGCGCTTCCCCTCTGCAGCCAATACGGCAGAGATAGCGCAGACAGCGACGGCGAGGTACTCGATCCATGAGGGCATGGCATTCAGTGGCGGAAAAAACGCCCCGCGCTAGCCAGATCCTACCTCCCACTGCTCTCCAGCGTTGACCCGCGCGGCACTGCCCGGTAGCCATGTCCCATGCGTCTTATCTCCGGCAGCGCGGGTGGCCTCCCGCTGGAAGTTCCAAAATCTGTCACACGCCCCACGCAGGATCGTGTGCGCCAAGCTGTCTTCAATATGCTCGGGGAGCTCGTGTCTGGTGCGCGTGTGCTGGATCTCTTCGCTGGTTCCGGTGCCCTCGGTTTGGAATGCCTAAGTCGTGGCGCAAACAGTGCTCTGCTGGTCGATCAAGATCGCGGAGCCTGTGAGGTGATGAAAAAGAACCTCGCCAAGACTCGGCTCGAAGGGGCCATCATCCGCCAGGGTGATGTCTTCAAGGTCGTGGCGCAGCTCGCTGCCAGCGGCGAAAATGCTTTCGATCTTGTCTTTGCCGATCCGCCTTACGCGCACAAGCCGGGGGATGTGGATCTGACTGCGAAGCTCGCAGCGGATGAGGCTTTTCAAAAACTCGTGCCACGCGGTGCCAGTGTCGTCTTGGAAAGCCTCGCTATCCGCCATCAAGCCACTTTTTCTGAGGCATGGGAGCTGCTTCGCTCGCGCGACTACGGCTCCACGCGCATCATTTGGCTGCGCCGACGCTAGCTGCTTCGCTCATGGATGCTCTGCAAGGGTTCGCCTCTTCTCCTTGTCGTAGTGTCTGTGATCACCCTCAGCGCACTCAGAAAGAGCGCGATGCTTAGGTGCAAAAGAAACCGATCCCTTCAAAGTGGCGGGCACAGAAACTAGCGCCAGGTGAGGGGGGAAGGTCACCAGTATGACTAGAGTCAAAGCAAGGTAACACTCCGGGTTTCCCCGAATGGATACCCTGCTTTGCCCAGATAGATGGGTTGCGGCGCTACTGCGTGCCGGTCAGCTTACGCAGACGCGGTGATCTTTTCGGGAGGCAGTGCGGCGACGGCTTGTTTCAGCTCTCGGCCAGGCTTGAATTTCACCGTGCAGCGGTCCGGGATGCGGACTTGTGAGCCCGGAACATTCGGGTTGCGTCCGACTTTGGATTTGGAGACCCGCACTTCAAAGGTTCCGAAAGTGCGGAAGGTGACGTCGTTGCCTTCGGCAAGTTTTTTGCCGACTAGATCAATGAAGGCGTCCACTAGTTCAGCGACAGTTGCCTGAATAACACCTGTTTGCTCGCTGAGCTCGGACACGATTTCGCGTTTAGTGATACTTGCCATAGTTTCCGGGGGGAGGAAGGCGCTAGCTTTCGCTTCTTCCTGGCTTTGTGCAAGCCGTTCCTGGACCGTTGAAAATCAATCAACGCCAGAGTCGCCTGAAACGGGTGGGATTCCGAGCACTTCTGCAGTGGTTTTGAAGTGCATTTTTGCATAGTTTGGCAGCGCTTCGGTTCCTGATTTTTCCACCAGTCGCCGGGCACTGTCCTTCACGGCGGCGGATACGCCTTTGGGGAGTGGCAGTCCGGCAGTTTGAGCCGCTTGATCCAGCCAGCGTACAAAGCCTTCCCGTGCTAGGATAGAGGCAGCTGCGACGGCGGGGTCACTTTCCGCTTTCGTTCGCTGCACCAGATCAATGTTGCGCCCACGCGTCTGGAGGGCGCGTTGTAGCACTGCTGGATTGGCGAACTGGTCGGAGATGGCGCGCGGGCAGTCGGGCACCTTTTCTAGCAGCAGCTCGATGACTTTGGCATGACCCCAAGCGAGTAGCCGGTTGAGGTTGCCGAACTTTTCATAAAGTTCGTTATAACGTGCGGGATTGATTTGAATGACCTCGAAGCGCAGCCCTGGCACGCTACGGATTTGAGAGGCGAGGCGGATGATCTTGTCGTCGCTGCTGATGCGTTTGCTATCTACAGCGCCTAGGTCACGCAGGCTCAGCACGGCGCTGCGATCCACATAGACACCGGCGATGACCAAGGGTCCGAAGAGGTCGCCTTTGCCACTCTCATCGACCCCGAGGTGCGGCTGAAACATCTCCGGTTGATTGACTTCTTCGTAGCCCAGTTCAGCGATGCCTAGAACTTGTGGCTCTAGAACATGCTTGATGAAGTCTTCAGTTTCTTTGCCCTGGATGACAACCTTGGGGCCTTTTTCATAGACCAGCACATTCACCTTTCCCCGCGTGGCGGCATAGAGGCAGTAGGGCTTTTCCATGAATTCCCAGCCCTGTTCGCGGAGAAGGGTGCGGAGACAGTTGGCCTGCTCAGGCGTGAGCGGCTTCGTGTAGGAGGTTAGCGGGGGGGAGGGCATGGGCGTGGGAAAAAGCGCTGCTGCAAGGTGATCCAGATGCCCAGGCCTAGGCAGAGTAGCGCGAACCAGTCGCCATGGCGGGCGTAGAGCGTCATCTCGCCGGTGGTGGGTACATTCACTTCACCGGGGAGGCATCCTTCGATCAGCGTGCTACCCGTTTGCGGGTCATTCAGGCGATGGGTGACCGTGCCCTGGCTGTCGATGAAGCAAGTCACACCGGTGTTAGTCCCCCGCACCATGGGGCGGCGCAGCTCGATGGCGCGGAACTTGGCATTCGCCGTGTGGACCTCCATGGCCCGGCTGTTCAGGAACCAGCCGTCGTTGGTGAGATTCACGATCATCTGCGGCTCGGGTCGAACAAAACGCCGTGCCAGCCTGCCCACAGTGTCTTCGAAGCAGATGAGCGGGATCAAGCCGACCTGAGGTTTATCCAGCCGCATGGGTTCGGTGCTAGTGCCAGGCGTGAAATCCCCAGGAATGATAGGGCGTAGCCAGGAAAAGGGCGGATAATCGCCTAGCGGCAGATATTCCCCAAAGGGCACCAAATGCACTTTGTGATGCTCTTGTCGGTTGGCGTAGCTACCCTGGAAAAGCACGGCCGAGACATGGCCATTAGGTTCGCCTTCGTGGTAAATTTCCGTGCCGGTCAGCAGGCTGAAGCTGCCGAGCGAGAGCAGTTGATTAAAGAAGGGTTCATGGTCAGGCAATCCATAAAGATGCACTGGCAGCGCGCTTTCGGGCCAGACGACCAGATCGACGTCTGAGGGTCGTCCCTCACGTGCCTCGGCGTACAGTCGGGTTAGTCGTGCCAGCCGTTCGTAGAGGTGTGGTTTCGGACGGTGCTCCCAGGCCTCCACCTGCGGCACATTGGGTTGCACCAGCAGCGTGCGCACGGTCAGCGTATCGACCGGGCGCTGATTTAGGCGGATCATGCCGTAGCCTGCCACAATGAAGAGCAGCACTAGGGCTAGAGTGAAGTCTAGCCGTGTTCTACAGGTGCCTTTACCCTGGTAGATCGCCACCTGGCGGCGCAGCGTATTCCAGCCTGTGCAGGCGAGCAGTACCGGCAGGAACGACAGGCCCATCACACCCACTAGATCGGCAGCCTGGATCAGCACCCGGTTCTGATGCAGGCCCACGCCTAGACCATTCCAGCCAAAGCCCGTTACGACGGTCGTGCTGCGCAGCCACTCGCAAGCCACCCAGGCAGCAGCGGCGAGTAGGCTGCAGCGCAGGCTCTCCCAGGTGCTTTGCTGCCAGCTGCCACTGAGCAGGCGCTGCGCATCGGGGCTAGCATAGCGTCGAACAAACCAACCCCAAAGTGCGAAGTAGAGTGCACAGTAGCTGCCGAGTCCAACCACCGCTCCGGCTCCCATCAGTTCTGTTCCCAGGCCCACCCAGCGCTCATCCACCGCCCCGGCCAGTACGCGGGATGAGTGCCTCACCCAGGTCAGATTTGGGATGAAAAAAGCCAGACCCGCCAGGAAACCCACAGCGAAGCCAGACAGATGCGTCTTTTCTCCCCACAGTACCGCCAACAGAGGCACTAGCCCCAGCCATACAGCCCACTCCTGGTCCCACAGCGGAAAGGCGCAGGTCAGCAGACCACCACTGACGAGCGGCAGGACAAGGGACAGCAGGTGATGCGGCGGGCGAGACATCCGCTCAGACATGGCAGGTGGAAAAGGCATGTCCACGGCTTTTGCCCGGCAGAGAGCAAGCACTCGCTACTGCGAAAGGGCATTGACCCTTTCTTGGCCAGCTGCCAGCATCGCTCCATGACCCGCAGCACTTTCCTGAAAAGCACCATCGCCGCCACCGGCATCAGCAGCTCTGTCGCTGACGCCGCCGAACCCGCCGTGCGTGAATACATCGAGATTCGCAAGTACCTGCTGAAGAGTGCCGATAAGCAGCCCCTATTGGAAAGTTACCTGCGCGATGCCGCTATCCCTGCCTTGAATCGGGTCGGGGTCAGCCAAGTGGGAGTGTTTTTCCCCGAACAAGCGGAATCGGCATCCATCGTTTATGTGGTGCTACGCCATGCAAACCTGGAAACACTGGCGAAGAGTGCCGACCTACTCAGCGATCTCGCCGTGCAGCAGGCGGGCGCAGCATACCTCGACGTCAAAGCGGAGGAGCCTGTCGTGGAGCGCATCGAAAGCTGGCTGACCCGTGGCATCGACGGTATGGCGACCCTGCAGCCTGCTCCCAAGGGAAGTCGCCTTTACCAGCTGCGTATCTATGAAAGTCACAGTGAGAAGGCAGCACGCAAAAAGCTGGAAATGTTCACCATTGGCGAGTTGGCCATTTTTGCCCGATGCGGGCTGAACGCCGTCTTTTTCGGCGAAACTCTCGTCGGACAGCTGATGCCGAACCTGACCTATTTACTGGCCTTTAGCGATACCGCTGCCAAAGACGCCGCCTGGAACACTTTCCGCGCCGATCCTGAATGGGCTAAACTGAAAACCACTCCCGGCTTCACGGACAAGGAGATCGTCTCTCGCATCACCAATCTGCTTCTCGTACCAGCTTCGTTTTCCCAGATCTGATGCTGCGCTCGCGGCTGCTGTGTCCTTTCTTGGTGCACGGGTCTTGTGGCCTTGGCCTGGGGCAAAACTTTCGCCTACAGAGCATGTGCGACTTTAGATGCTGAAGCGTGCGGATTGAGAATCGAGATCGTGAGAGAAATGCCGCGTTTTACATGCCTCACATGCATGAAAAAGGCAGGCCGCTTCCGGCCTGCCTGATGGGTTGAGAATAGGGGATCTGAGCCGTTGGGATCAGATGAATTCGTTGATGAGGTTCTCCAGCATTTCCTGGCGGCCGGAGGCGATGAAGGGCTCCCCATTTTGCAGGGTGTAAGCCTCCAGTTCTTCGAAGCTGGTGGTGCCCGACTCGATCTTGGCGCCAATACCACTGTCAAAGGTGGCGTAGCGTTGCTTGCGGAAGGCCTCCCAACGGCCATCTTCCAGAATCGCGGCGGCAACCTTCAGGCCTCGGGCGAAGGCGTCCATGCCGCCGATGTGCGCGTGGAACAGATCCACGGGTTCAAAGGATTCGCGGCGTGGCTTAGCGTCGAAGTTCAGGCCGCCAGTGGTGAAGCCACCCATCTTCAGGATCGGCAGCATCATCTGTGTGGTAAGGTAGATGTCGGTAGGGAATTGGTCGGTGTCCCAGCCGATGAGTTCATCGCCTGTGTTGGCATCGACCGAGCCGAGAGCTCCGGCAGCCACAGCGACTTCCATTTCGTGCCACATGCTGTGACCAGCCAGGGTGGCATGGTTGGTTTCTAGGTTGAGCTTAAAGTGCTCCATCAGACCATGCTCGCGCAGGAAGTTCAGGCAGGCAGCGGCGTCGCTATCATATTGGTGCGTGGAGGGTTCCCGTGGTTTGGGCTCGATGTAGAAGGGACCTGTGAAGCCGATTTTCTTTTTATACTCGACAGCCATGTGCAGGAAGGCGGCCAGATGATCGACTTCGCGTTTGATGTTGGTGTTCCAGAGGCTGGCGTAGCCTTCGCGACCTCCCCAGAAGGTGTAGCCCTCGCCGCCGAGACGGTGAGTGACCTCAATGGCCTTTTTGACCTGAGCGGCTGCGTAGGCGAAAACATTGGCGTTCGGGCTGGTAGCGGCACCCTGGTTGTAGCGGGGATGCACGAAGAGGCACGCCGTGCCCCAGAGTAGTTTTTTGCCGGTGGCTTTTTGGGCCTTTTCAAGCTCGTCGGCGACGGCGTCCAAGTTTTGGTTGCTCTCGGCCAAGGTCTTGCCCTCAGGTGCCACATCGCGGTCGTGGAAGCAGTAGTAATCCACGCCGAGCTTGTCCATGAACTCAAAGCAAGCCCACACGCGGCGCTGGGCATTGGCGATGCTATCGGTGCCATCATCCCAAGGACGCTGAGCGGTGCCGACGCCGAAGGGGTCAGCAAGGCTGTTGCGCATGGCGTGCCAGTAGGCCACACCGAAGCGCAAATGATCTTTCATCTTCTTTCCAGCCACGATCTCGTCGGCATTGTAGTGCTTAAAGGCCAGCGGGTTCTTGGATTTAGGTCCTTCGAACTGGATTTTTGGGATGTCAGGAAAGGCTTCGTTCATGGATTTTATCGTTGGGGGCTGCATAGGAGCCGTTTGGCTAGGCAGCGTCAAGCTTCATCCCTAAGAACTCTGCGACGAAAAAAAGGCGAAATCGGACAGTGCGCCTACGCCACTTCTTCCGAGGCAATACTCATGGATGCTCTTTTAATTTCTGGCAGATTTATTTCTAATTCAAATCAACGTCAACTTTTGCCATTCATCATCAAGTAGCGCATGGATTCATTAAGGCCTTGGATAGCTTTGAATAAACCAGGATCAAACAAGGGGAATCAATATTGACATACAAAGTTCAAATTTAGATATTTAGTTCGATATACAAAATATGAACACCCCATCTGTAACGCGTGCTGTTGTGGTTGCCTTGGCTTTGATGTCATCCCTCTGCGTTGCCTATGCACAGAATAACCAGCGTGGAGAACCCTTTCCGCAGCAGTCGTTCAATCGCGTTGCTCGTGGCCAGGAGATTGTCGGTGCGTTGGGGAGACGCTTGCCCGAAGTGGCGCGCTGGTATGACCGCAGCGAAACCGAACTTCGCGAGTTATGCCAGCAGGACCGCACGCTGCGTATGGATAAGCAGGGCCGATTACACTTTGTGTGCGAAGGGTTGCTGCCGTTGCAGAATGTGATGGCGGCAGCAACAACCCAGTCGGTGTCCTCAGTCACGACGACGCCTGATATCTCTCAGGCCTTCCTTCTCCACAGTAAGCCGGGCGCTAGCAAGGTGATCTACCTGGACTTTGACGGTCACACGACGACGGGTACCTCCTGGAATACGAATTTCACCAGTGGCGCGAATATCGTGACTCCGCCCTACTCCAACGACGGCACAGTGACGACGACGTTTAGCAGCATAGAGCTAGAGAACATTGTCTCGATCTGGCAACGGATGGCGGAGGACTTTGCCCCATTTGACGTTGATGTGACTACACAGGACCCTGGGCTAGAGGCACTGCGGAAAAGCACGACCACTGACACACAGTTCGGTGTGCGTGTATGCATCGGTGGCAGCAGCTATGACTGGTATGGAGCCGGTGCCGGTGGGGTCGCTTATTTGAATTCATTCTCCTGGAACTCAGATACACCTTGCTTTGTTTTCACGGCCCAGCTTGGCAGCGGTAATGCTAAGTACACAGCAGAAGCGGCGAGTCATGAGGCGGGTCACACCTTCAACCTTAGCCACGATGGCCAGGTGGCACACGATGGCCTCGCTTCAGTAGGCTATTATGAGGGGCATGCAAATTGGGCACCGATCATGGGTGTGGGTTATTACAAAGATGTCACCCAGTGGAGCAAGGGGGAGTACCCCTATGCGAATCAGCTGCAGGATGACACGGCGATCATCGCGGGTGTGGTGGGCTATCGTCCTGACCAGCATGGTGATCTGATCACCTCGGCGACGCCTTTGACCGGTACGAGTATCAGCACGGGTGGTCTCATTGAGCGCCGAGCGGATGCAGACCTCTTCGCCTTCACCACCGGAGCAGGTCCGGTGAGCTTTACCGCGACGCCTGCCCTGCCTTCGCCGAATGTGGATATTCAGCTGGCCCTCTACGATGGCCTGGGCAGCCTCGTCACCTTTGTAAATCCCACGACTCTCGGAGCCACGTTCAGCACCACCCTCGCCCAGGGCACTTATTACCTCGCCGTGGATGGTATCGGTACGGGTGATCCTCTGACCGCCTACAACGACTACGGCAGTCTTGGGCAGTATGACCTGACAGGCAGCATTGTTCCCGTGAACGGCATGGTGCCCATCGCCGTGGCGGACTTTTCCGCACCTCTCAGCGGTCCGGCACCGCTGGCAGTGAGCTTCTCCAGCAATGGCAGTTACGATCCTGATGGAAGCATTGCCAGCTATAGCTGGGACTTCGGCAACGGAGCCACCTCCACTGCAGCGAACCCCATTTACACCTACAGGACACCCGGCACGTACACGGCCTCACTAGTCGTGGTGGATAACAATGGCCTCTCATCCGTGGCGGATACGGTGACCGTCGTGGTGCAAAATAACAATTTTGTCTATGTCGCGAACATCGCCATGAGCCTCAGCACAAGCAAGCAGGGCACTCAGGCCACAGCGACGGTCACGGTGCGCAACCAGAATGGATCCGTCGTGCCGAATGCGACCGTCACGGGTCAGTGGAGCGGACTGACGAGTGGCATGGTGTCGAAGACGACAGGACGTCAGGGTACGGCGGCGCTAATCTCGACCCGCACAAGAAACCGCGGCACCTTCACCTTCACGGTGACCGGCATCGCCTTCTCGGGCTCCAATTATTCGGCCACCAACAATATCGAAACGAGCGACTCCATCACGACTCCTTGATCGGTAGTTTCGGAATTATCCACCTATCAAGCCTTCAAGGGTTAGCAATTCAGCGGCAGCCCTTTTTTGTGCCTGACTAAAAAGAGCACAAATCCTTGTGTCATGGCCGCGTATGTTTGAGAGTTTCATCTCCCTCTGACACTGCCTCATGCGTGACTATTTTATCCGACGCTTCCTTCTCATCCTCCCGACGCTGATCGGGGCGACGATGGTGGTGTTTTTCATCACGCGGGTGACGCCTGGAGGTCCGCTGGAGGCGGCACTGCGCCAAGCAGCCGCTCAGCAGGGTGAGCGGGGCATGAAGGACGCCGGTGCTTCGCTGAGCGAGGAGCAGAAAGAGGAGATGGCCGCCTACTACGGCTTTGATCGTCCATTCCTCCCTGCCTACTTAGCTTGGCTGGGCATACTGCCCAAGGAGGGCGACAAGCAGTTCATCAAGTTTGAAAAGGGCAAGGATCAGATGCCGGTGACACTGCAAGAGCTGCTGCCGAGAGAGCAATGGAAGCCGAATAACGCTTATCGCATCACGCAAGCGCAGGTCAGTCGGGATGGGAAGCTTTCCACTCAGGACAAGCCGGAGGGTCTCGCGGCCTGGAAAACACGGGTGGAGAAGGAAAAAGAGCGCGTGCAGGTCTTTCGGCCTCAGTTTGATGGGCTGCTGCAGGGCAATTTGGGCATCTCAACTCGCTACAATGAATCGGTGTGGGAAATGATCCGTGAGCGGATGCCGGTCTCGATCTTTTACGGACTGGTGACTTTCATCATCAGCTACCTCGTGTGTATCCCATTGGGCATCCTGAAGGCGATCAAGCACCGGACAGTGATCGACAACGTCAGCTCGATCCTGATCTTTGTGGGCTATGCGATTCCTGGCTTTGTGTTGGCGAGTGTCCTTGTGGTCTATCTGGCCGCGCGGCTGGGCTGGTTCCCTACGGGTGGTTTTGTCAGCGAGGACTTCGCCTCCTTCACTTTGGCGGGTCAGGCCTGGGATGTGATCCACCACGCACTGCTGCCGCTGGTTTGCTACATGGTGGGCAGCTTTGCCTTCATGACGATGCTGGTGAAGAATAACCTAATGGACAATTTGGCCGCTGACTATGTGCGCACGGCAGTAGCAAAGGGCGCGGGCTTCAAGCGGGCGGTTCTAGTCCATGCGCTGAGGAACTCATTGATCCCGCTGGCGACGACGCTTGGGCATGTGGTTTCGATCTTTGTGGCGGGCTCGACGCTGATCGAGTTGATCTTTGAAATCAACGGCTTCGGCCTGCTGGGCTACTACAGTGTGCTCGACCGCGATTACCCGCTGGTGATGGGCATCCTCGTCATCCAGGTGGTGCTGCTCATGGTGGGCAACATCCTTTCTGACTTCTTTGTGGCGCTGACGGATCCACGCATCCGGTTTGAATAACGCATGTCTCCCCGCACCACCGGCCTTACTTTTTTCCTCTACGCTTTGCTTGGCGCGTTATTTCGTGGGCTATCGCTGACAGTGCCGGTGTTCAAGGTGCCTTTCCTTGGCGGCGCTGCATTGGGCTGGGCATTGATCGCCTTGGTCGCGATTGTTGGGGCGTGGCTACTGTTCAAAGGACCGACGCAGTGGCACTGGAGCCCACTAACCTTAAAGCAGCTTCGCCGTTTTCGTGAGATTAAGCGCGGGCATGTTTCCTTCCTCATCTTACTTGGTCTCGTGGGCGTGGCTTCGCTGGACAATCTGATCGTGGGTAAGCGCGCGCTGGTGGTGCACTACGAAGGTGAGTTCTACTTCCCCTTCGTCACCGGGGTGATTCCAGCGACGACCTTTGGACTCAAGGATGAGTCAGAAACGGATTACCGCACGCTGCAGAAGCAGTTTCAGGACTCCAAGTCAGCGAACTGGGTGCTAATGCCGCTAGTGCCCTATGATCCAAAGCTCGACACTCCAGCAGTCATCGAGGAAGTGCAGCTCCATGATGGCGTGGCCTACCGCGCCAGTGAATCCAAGCCCTTCGACGGCCGCGCCTACACGGTTTTCAAAGACAAGCCCGAGCAGAAGCGTCAGGAATGGGTCTTCCGCCATGGACTAAAACAAGGTGAGATGCAGGGCTGGGATGCCAGCAATGAGCTGGTGGAAAAAGCTGCTTATGTTGAAGGCAAGCGCACGGTCTACACAGATTTCACGGAAGGCAGAGTCGCCGCGTTGGAGGTGCAGGGGAGTGCACAACTCTACACCGTAGTCTATCCGCCTTCACCACCGTCCTGGACGCATCGCCATTTCTTGGGCACGACCTCAATGGGTGGTGATGTGTTGGCGATCCTCTATGGCGGCTGGCAGCAGGCGATTATCGCGGCGGTGTTGTTTGTGGCCTTCGTTTTCACGATGGGTGTCACAGTGGGGGGGCTGCTGGGCTACTTCGGTGGTGCGTTGGACCTTGTTGGCATGAGGTTGATCGAGATCTGGTCCGTCCTGCCCTTTCTATTTATCGTGATGATCGTGAGTTCGATCATCAGTCCAAATCTCTTCCTGCTTGTGGTCATCATCGCCCTCTTCAGTTGGATGGGGACGACGATTTATATTCGCACGGCTGCGATGAAGGAGAAAGTGCGCGATTATGTGGCCTCGGCGCGCCTGCTGGGTGCCAGTACCGGACGCATCATCTTTCGGCACATCCTGCCCAACAGCATCGCAATCCTGGTGACGCTGGCGCCCTTTGAGGTGTCAGCCATCATCACCTCGCTGGCGGCGCTGGACTACTTGGGCTTTGGCCTGCCACCTGAGGAGCCTAGTTGGGGCCGCCTGCTGCATGAAGGCACGGAGGACTTCAATTACCCATGGATCGTTAGCAGCGCCTTTGTGGCCATGACCACGGTGCTCGTGCTCGTCACCTTTGTCGGCGAGGCAGTGCGCGAGGCTTTTGATCCTAAAAAATTCACGACCTACCGCTGATGCGCTCCCTGTTTTCAGTTCTCAGTTCTCGGTTGCGTCCGATGCACACGGCCGGTGGCATCGTGTGCGGTTCCGTGCTGAAGGCTGGCATCGTGCTCGCCATCGTGCTCACCATCGTGCTCACCTCGTGCTCGGACAGCGAGGACACGCGCTTCCCCCCGTACGACAACACCGAGGAAGTGAAGGCTTACTGGAAGTCGAAACCTGATTTTTTCCAATGGAAGACGCCCGCTGATCTGCCGGCTGGACTGAAATGGGAAAATGGGGCGGATGTGCCGGAGTTCGGCGATCGTCGCGCCAAGAAAGGCGGCACCTTCCACGATTGGCATCCCACCTTCCCACCGACGTTTCGCAAGATCGGCCCGGATGCGAACAACACCTTTCGTAACCAACATCATGATAACATCGAAATCGGCCTGATCACGCGCCATCCTGACGAAGATGTCTGGATTCCAGGTCTGGCTAAAGCGTGGTCCATCTCGGAAGATCGCCGCACGGTCTATTTCTGCCTTCAGGACAAGGTCACCTACTCGGATGGTGTGCCGGTAGAAGTGGAGGATTTTTTTATGACTTTCTACGTCATGACCAGTCCGCACATCAAGGACCCCTGGTACAATGATTGGTACTCCAAGGAATATGCCGCGATCACCAAGTATGATGATCGCACCTTTTCGATCACGATTCCTGAAGCAAAGCCGGACCCGATTTGGTATGCGATGCTGCCACCCAGCCCGAGGCACTTTTACCGTGAGCTTGGCCCGGACTTTCCGGCGCGTTACCAGTGGCGCATCTGTCCAGTCACTGGCGCCTACGTGATCGATCCTTCGCTGATGAAACGCGGGCGCTCCGTCACCCTTCGCCGTGTGCAGGATTGGTGGGCTGGCGGGCTGAAGCACTACCGCTATGTCTTCAACTGCGATTTCCTGGAATACAAAATCATCAGCAGCCAGGACAAGGCGTTTGAGATGTTTCGCCAGGGCCAGTTTGACTACTACATCGCTGGGCTGCCGCGCTACTGGTATGACAAGGCGGAGATTCCTGAGATCTACCGTGGCTGCATCGAGAGGCACATGTTTTACAACCAATACCCGCAGGTCACCTGGGGCATTCGTATCAACGAAAGCAAGCCCCTGCTCGATGACCTGGACATCCGCATCGGCATTCATCACGCGATGAACTTCCAGAAGGTGATTGATGTAGATTTTCGTGGGGATAAAATGCGCATGAACAGCACGGTCTCTGGCTTCGGCAAGTTCACCAACCCCGACCTGCAGGCACGTCCCTTCGATCCAGTGAAAGCGCGCGAGCACTTTGCCAAGGCCGGCTTCACCACGGCAGGCGCAGATGGCATCCTAGTGAATGCAGAAGGCAAGCGCCTGTCTTTCACGCTCACCACCTTTAACTCCGGAACCATCACCCCCATCATGTTGCGGCTCAAAGAGGAAGCTAAAAAGGCTGGGATGGAGATGAAGATCGAAGGTCTCGACCCGACGCAGATGTATAAAAAACTGGACCAGAAAAACCACGAATTAGGCTTCGCGGGCTTCGGTGCCCAGCCGCCTTATCCGCGTTTCTGGGACGACTACCACAGCGACAACGCCTTCAAGACCGGCAAGGACGGCAAACGCGAGGTCGTGACGGACACGAACAACATCACCCAGACCGCCGACCCTACCCTGGACCCGATCATCGACCAGCATCGCAAGGCAAAGACGGAGGAGGAGCTGCGCGAGCTTTCCTGGAAGCTGGCCAAGCTGATCGAAGAACGTGCTTGTACGATCCCCGCCTGGGAATCGCCCTTCTACCGCTACATGACTTGGCGCTGGGTGCAGTGGCCTAAAAACGGCAATGCACGCAAAAGCCGCGAGCCACTGGATGCGCACATGTTCTGGATTGATGAAGATCTGAAGCGCGAGACGAAGGAGGCCATGCGCACCGGTCGTGACTTTGGCGAAACCCTTCGTGTCTTCGATGCCTACAAAGCGAAATGAGACTTTCCCCCACCAGCGCTATTCTTGAGATCCGGGACCTTGTCACCGCATTCGATACCGATGCCGGGCGCATGACCGCAGTCGATGGCGTTAGCCTCGAAGTGCCGCGAGGCAAGACGCTGGGCATTGTCGGAGAGTCAGGCTGCGGCAAAAGTGTCACGGCTTTCTCCATCACGAGACTGCTGCCCCAGCCACATGGAAAGATCCTCGGTGGCAGCATCTGCTTTGAAGGGCGCGACTTGGTGTCGCTGCCGTTGGAAGAAATGCAAAAAGTGCGTGGTCGTGAGATCAGCATGATCTTCCAGGAGCCGATGACCGCACTGAATCCGGTGCAGACCGTGGGCCGACAGCTGGCGGAAGCCATTTTGCTCCATGAGGCCTGCCCGAAGGCCGAGGTGCTGGCCCGCAGCATCGACATGATGAAAAAGGTGCGCATCCCCGCACCCGAACAGCGGTTGAGCGAATACCCGCATCAGCTCAGTGGTGGCATGAGGCAGCGCGTGATGATTGCCATGGCGCTGATCAACAAGCCTAAACTCCTCATCGCCGACGAGCCGACCACCGCGCTGGATGTCACTGTTCAGGCGCAGATCCTTGAACTCATCGCTGATCTGCAAAAAGAGATGGGCATGAGCGTGATTCTCATCACGCATGACTTGGGCGTCATCGCCGAAGTCTGCGACGAGGTCGCCGTGATGTATGCTGGCCGCGTGGTGGAAAAGGCGGACGTGTTCGGTCTCTTTGCTCGTCCACGTCACGCTTACACGCAGGGACTTTTGCAAAGCATTCCGCGTCTCGACAGTACGCCGAAGAGCCTGCTAAAAGCTATTCCTGGCAATGTGCCGAGCATCGCCGAGTTCAAGCCTGGCTGCCGTTTTGCTGAGCGCTCTGGGCGCGAGCATGCGGAGGTTCATCTCTCCATGCGCCCTACTTTTACCGAAATCTCCCGTGGCCACTTTGTCGAGCACTGCCCCATTTGCGTCGCATGAGTCTTCTCACTGTCCAGAATCTCCAGCAGCACTTTCCGGTTCGTGGCGGTGTGCTTCATCGTGCCGTGGCTTCTTGCAAGGCCGTGGATGGCGTCAGCTTCATTTTAGGGCAGGGAGAGACACTCGGACTCGTCGGGGAGTCAGGCTGTGGCAAAACGACCCTTGGCAAAGCGATCGTGCGCCTCTTGAAGCCCACGGGCGGTAGCATCCAGTTCGATGGTCATGACATCACCCAGGCTTCGGCGCGTGCGATCCGACCTCTGCGCCGACAGATGCAGATGATCTTTCAAGATCCGGCTGAGTCCTTGAATCCGCGTCATACCGTGCGCGACATTCTGGAAGAGCCTTTCGTGGTACAGAAGCTTGGTCACAAGGAAGAGCGTCGGAAGTGGGTGTTGGAGCTGCTGGACAAAGTCGGGCTGCCAGCGAGTGGCGCCGAAAAATTCCCTTTTGAGTTCAGTGGCGGTCAGCGCCAGCGCATCGGCATCGCGCGTGCCATCGCGCTGAAACCAAAGCTCATTGTGTGCGATGAGCCGGTCTCCGCCTTGGATGTGTCGGTGCAAAGTCAGGTGCTGAATCTCTTGCTCGACCTCCAGCGCGAAATGGGCCTGAGCTACCTATTCATCGCCCATGGGCTGAGTGTGGTGAAGCACATGAGCGATCGCGTAGCGGTGATGTATTTGGGCAAAATCGTCGAAATGGGCCCATCCGAGGAGCTTTACCGAAACCCGCGTCATGCTTACACGCGGGCATTGCTGGATGCGATTCCCGTGCCTGACCCTGCCCATCGCAGCAAGCGTCAACTCCTGCAGGGCGATGTGCCTTCACCCATCAATCCGCCAGCAGGATGCGCCTTTGGCCACCGGATGAATCACCCGAAGTGGCAGCAGAGTGTGGGCATGGATCTGACTCTGCACGAGATTGCTCCAGGGCACTGGGTGCAGCCATGCCCCTGTTGTACCTGAGGTCTTGCGCAAAACACGACATGGGTGCATGACCTCATGATGAAACGTTTTTGCCAAGATCCTGAGGCTATCCGCCTAGACGGGCTCGTGTGCATTTTTTTATCAGTGATGTTTAGTTTGGCCGCACCATGGGCTGCCTCAGGGCAGGAGACGCTGGAGTTGATGCGCAAAAGTTTCCTCCAGGAGGTCATTGGCCAATCCGAGATCTTGGCTGAGCAATACGAACGCGCTTTGGCGAAGTTGGAGACTGAACTGGCCTCGGTTGGGGATTACGAGACGGCGCAGAAAGTGAAACAGCGCCGTGATGAGATCCTAGCCGTGTATTACGGGGGTTATCTCCCCGAGGGTGCGGTCGTCCTGGGCGTGGATCAGGTCAAAGTGAGCGGGGCTGCCGAGGTGCGCGGGGATGAGATTACAGGCTGGCGTTCCTCTTCGGCCATGGCGGAGTGGACGGCAATCAGCGTGCTGCCGGGAGAGTATGTCCTCGATCTCGAGGTCAGCGTAAATGAGCTGCCTGCAGCAGGCTTGCGCACTGCGCCGAAGGATCAGGTCGAGTTCACGCTTACAGAGGTTTCCCTGCTGCCAGGGGCAGAGATGAATCAGAATCGCTTCGTGGTGCCGAGCAGCCAAAAAGACGATGTCTGGCAGAATCTGCGAATCGGCCCTCTACGCTTTGAGCGCCGCCTAGTCGCCTTGCGTCTCGTGCCGCAGGCAGGTTATCCAGCGAATCGGGTGTCTTTTCGTCATCTGCGCCTCCTGCCGACGAAGTCTCCCGTGATTCAGGCGGCAGATGTTCCTCAGAGCGATGCTTTGCAAGAGTCGCGCGCGGCTTTGGAGAAAACCTTGGTCCGCAGCTTGAGCGAGGTTTTGCGCACTCATGAAGAGCAGCGGAAGCAGCAGGGGCTGCCGCCTGATCCACATGCGGCCGAGCTATCGACAGTGCTGAAAGAAAAGGGTGCCGAAAAAATGCTCGCCCGTTTATCAAAGCAAAGTGGTAACCTTCAGGGCTGGATCGATGTAGAAAATGCCAAGCTCATCCAGCCTGAGAAAGCGGAGGGAGATCGCTTTATCATTCAGCATGGTGATGAGACAAAAAGCGTGCGGCTCATGTGGGTCGAAGGCATCCCGCTGGCGGGAGATGGGGGTCAGGCACGTTCGTTGGCCGAACGCCTGAAGCTGGATGCGGTGGCTCTGAACCCACTGGCGAGCACTTCACGCGATTTCACCATTGCTTACCTACAGGGGCGCGGCTTCCGCGTCATGATGCGGCCTTCACCAGGCCCAGATGGCAGTCATCTCGCGCTCGTGTTTATCCCTGGAGTTGGACTTTATCAAAATGTGCTGGTCGAGCAGGGCTTGGCATTTGTGCAGCCTCGTGATCGCCGTTCGGGCGCGGGGCTGGAGGAAGGCTTTTACACTTCTCTGGAGCTTAGCCAAAATCGAGCACAGCGCCTGAGGAATGGTGCTTGGGCCATGACGTTGGAGGAAAAGAAATGATGCACCTCTCTGCTTTCCTTTTTTCTCTTTCGGCACTTTCCATTCTGGTGCTGAGCCTGGGCCTAACCATGGAGATGCACGCGCAAGAAACTCGACCAGGGACAGAGCCAACGCGTCTGGAGCAGCTAGACACCATCTACCAGCAGCAGCTTCGTGCGCTGCACATGCCGCTGCTTTCGAAGTATTTGACGGAGCTGCAGCAGCAGGAGGCTCGCGATGTAAATCCCGATCCCTATCGACTGGAGATTTCCCGTGTTCAGCAGTGGATCGCTACAGGTGGCACGGTGGATGTTGTCGCAGCGGCTCGGGAGCTGTCCGCTGGCGCCGCGCAGATAGCCTCAGCCGCTCCTAGTGTGGCGGCGGCCAAAGCAGGCCCCAAGCTCATTTCTCTGACGCCAGCTTTTGCGCGCAGCATCTCGCCTGTGCCAGATGACAGTGCTAGCCCCATCGCAGCCGCTGTGGGCCGCATGTCTTGGCGCATGGATTCTTTGGCTGCAGGCACGTATCAGGTGGTGTTGCATTTTGCGCTGCTGCCATCCCTGACCACGCCAACAGAGGTTATCCTCGACTTCGCGGGGCAGCGCTTGTCCACGACGGTCTCTCCCGAGACAGGTGGCAAAAATCCACGTCAGTTCCGTCTGCTCCGTATGGGGCAGCTGACGCTGGAAAAGACTGTCGAGGGTGCTGAACTTTCCATGACCGCAGGCGATGCAGAAAGCAGGACGCTGCTCATTAGGCATCTGCACCTCACGCGTTTGCCTGCCGCTGCTCCCTGATCAGTCAAGGCGGGATAGCTCGCCGACACGGAAGGCTCCGTTCAGCAGCTGAAGGTTATCTCTTTCTACCCGCAGCGCATCCAGGTGCAGCAAGTAGGGGAACTCCTTCAGCTTCAGCACGTGCAGTCCGTCCTTGGGCGTTTTCAAGGCAGTGGCCACGTCAGCGATTTCGGTGATCTTTTGGCCATTCACTTCTAGCACGATTTGGCCGCTCATGCGTTCATAGCCTTGGGTGCTAGCGGTGGGCAGGATGGCTCCGATGAAGACGATCTTTTGCCGGCCATCCTTCTCAAACTCTTCTGGATTCGTGGCTATGCGCTGAAGTCGCAACAAAGCGCCGCGCTGCTCACGGCCGAAGGAGTTCAGATAGGATGAGGTCAGTTCCTGAAAGAGCACGCCGCCGCTGAGCACATACTTCGGTCCTTTGTCGAAAAGGTAAGGCGGCACGAGGTAGTCTTCCGGCTGCTTGCGCGTGAGCTGACCGTTCAGCCGCGTTTCTTGGCCATCACGCCACACGAGGATCTCAACTTGTTCTCCGACGAAGCCTTTGCCACGAACAAGGTGGCTGGCGCTCACGGCTCCAAATTGGTCATCCTGGTAGTCTCCGCGCGCATCGATTTTACTGCCATTGATGGCCATCATGATATCGCCAGGTTTAACCCCGGATTGATCGGCACTGCCGCCTTTCATGACTTTGCTAACATACACGCCAGGCGCGCCAGGTTTTAGGCCCAGGTATTCGCGGAATTGCTCATCCTGAGTCACCTGGAATTCGATGCCGAGGGAGGGAAAGCCATCGTATTTGCCATCGGTGACATCCTTCAAGAAGTGCTGAATGATCGGCGCAGGCAGTAGGGTGGCGACTTGATTTTTTGAGTCATACCGCAGCAGCAAGGCGGCGAGTTTTCCACCTTTCACTACAGGCAGGGTGAAGCTGTTCGATTCACTGCGGATAATACCGGTGGCTTCATAGACGAGGAAAGCGGCGTTATCGACGACATAACCCTGTGTCATGACTTTGCTGATGCGCAGTGGCGTGACGATGAGATCCCCGACGCGCCCTGACTGCCAGACGGAGAGTGAGTCACCAATGCGCGCGGAGCCATCGACTTCCACGCCTTTGAGATCGGTGAAGAACTCCTTTTCCTTTGAGGCTGAATTCGGTGCCAGCAGGGCTAGGTTCGCCTCATAGTCCACAGCCTGAACTTTCGCGGGCAGCTTTTGGCTACCTTCGGGCAGCTCAAGCTCGATGTAGTTCGCATCAGCCACCATTTGGGCAGTGACGAGCACGCGGTTGCCTGGCAGGACGACGCCCAAGCCACGCCTGCCACCTGCGCTCTCCTTTTGCCAGGGGATCTGCAGATTGTAGGTCTGATAGGTCACATTGACCTTCAGGAGCGAGTTGGGGTTGATGACGGCCCCGGCCTCTTTCATGGCTGGAGTCTTTACGCGACGTTTGATGGGGCCGGTGGGTTTGTCATCGGTTCGGATGTTTGCAGGCGTGGATGCTTTGGGAGCCAATTGTCCAGGCTCCGGCGGCCGCACCTGAGCCAGCAGGCCTGTGGATATCGCGGCCAAACCAAGGATGAAAAGGGGCTTCATGAGATAAAATCGATCAGGTTCGTTTCAGATTCTTGCCGCTCGGTCATTCATTGCCCAGGTAGGAATCCTCAGGGATACCGTAGGTCTGCATGATGCGAGGATGAGCGGTCTCGGCGAGATCACGCTTCAGCACGAGGGGGCGGCCTTTTTCAATGAGTTTGACGACGATGAAGTCTTTCTTGTCGTCTTGCTTTTTTAGTGCCTCGGCCACGTCTTGTAGGCTGCGGATTTTCATGCCGTTGATTTCATCGACAACGCTCTGGGCATAGACAGCAAGGTGCGTATTCACTTCATCGGTTAGCACGGTGGTTAGCATCACAGGCTCAGGCCGTTCCACGTAGATTTTGTCGTTCAGGTAGTTGTCAAAAATGTAGTTCGCCACCGGGTCACGCACTTGGTGGGCATCGACTAGATTACGATCCAAGGGTTGAAACACTAGCCCTGCATAGACGAGGTAGCGCGGGCGCTGGTTGTATTGGGAGCCGAGCCTTACGTAGGGATCGAAGCGCTTCAGCTTTACTTCTTTTTCCATCGTCTTGCCATCGCGCAACAGGCGGATCTTCAGCGTGTCACCGGCGAATTTTCGCTCCACGACTTCATTCATGTCCATCAGCTCACCTTCAAAGCGAATCAGGCCGTTGTTCAGCACGGGATTGCCATCCATGGCTAACAGAACATCGCCGCGTTGCAAAGTGCCCCCAGCACTGCCGGCAGGTTCGGCGTCCGCGATCATCACGCCTACGCCGTCATCGCCGAGTTGCAAAGCTTTGCGTTGGGCCATGTTTTCCACGGGGAAATCCGTCACGGCTAGATCGACATAATGATCATACTTCCCGTCCTCCACGTCCTTCAAGAAGCGCTGAATGACAGGCACGGGAATGATATAGCCGACATTCTGTGCCACGCTGCCGCTGTAGCCTTGAAAGGCAACGCCGACCACCTTGCCTGCTTGCAGCACAGGGCCTCCTGAGTTGCCAGGGTTGATGGCAGCATCGACTTGGATGGCCAGATGCTGGTCTACACCGCTGTGGCTGAAGGTGCGGAAATCGATGCGCGAGACCACGCCCCGCGTGACGGAGATGCGGTCGCCACCGATAGGATAGCCTACGGCGATGACTTCGGTGTTGAGCTTTGGGATGCCACCAAAGCTCAGCTGACGGGTTTTTTCAAAAGGACTGCCGTCTTCGGCTTCGATGATCGCCAGATCGCAATCGTGGGCCACGTGGACGATCCGTGCGGGGTGGGGCCGCGGGTCATTTGTGGTGCGGATGACGATCTTCGTCGCATTGCTGACGACGTGGGCATTCGTCAGAAAGCGGTTTTTGCCAATGAGGAATCCCGTGCCGCTACCACCGCTCGGCTGGCCAGCGTTCCAGGGCTCTCGGTAGTCCGGAAAGAGCACGGAGACGTCGATGTTCACGATGCCGTCCCACTCCCCGGATGTCATGTCGATGACCTGGCTTTTCGCGGAGGAATCTTGAGCCAGAAGGAGCGGAGTTACTGCCCCGTAAACCAGGGCCAGGAGGGGTAAAAAAAGGCGTTTGCGCATAAGGCAGGGCTCGGACGCAAAACATACGCAGCGCAGCACACTCATGACAAGAGTCTTCCCAAAAATCCATAGCTAATCAGCTTTAACCTGACCTAGGACAGGTACTTGAACTCTCAGGCCATCGAATCGTCGTAGAGCTACGGCTAGTGGGATCTATCGCCTAGTGAGATGTAAAAAGATGATTATCATGCGATTGAGTTGGAATGGTAATTCCGAGTTGACCATGACAAGGCGGAGGCTTAGCGTCTTCCTCGCAATCCATCCGGGCACGTGCCCGGCACGCACACCGACCGCCTCCATCAATGCCCCATGCGCCTCTCCAGTAATCTGACCGCGCCCAGAGCACCAAAAGGATTGGCGATACATTCGCCCGGCAGCAGGTGTCCGGCAGGCGTTTTGTCAATGCCAGCCCACGCTATCGCACGTCACCAGGAGGATTGTCGCACCATACAGGATTTTTTGGGAGCCGCGAGGGCGGTTCCACGGCATCGCCATCCGACTCAGGTCGGGCAGATGCCGTCATCATCCATCCTGGAACGGTGCTGAAAGCCAAAACACACCCAACGCACACCAAAGACCATGTCAGACTCACCCGCCAAGCCAAGTTCACGCCGCCGCCGTCGCCCCAGAAGCAACAGTGGCGGACAGCCCCACGTCTCCACCCCGCGTGGAGGTCAGGTCAAGCAAACCGGTTTTCAGAAGTTCCTGAGCCTCATCACGTTCGGCCTTCTCGGCAAGCCTGAGGCTCTACCGAAAGTGCACGCTCGTTCCTCCGCGCCATCGCCACAAGGTGCCAAAAGTGGCTCTACCCGCCCACCTAGAGAGCCACGCCAACGCCGTGAGCCCAGCGCTCCCAACCCAGCAGACATCACCACAGAGCGTCTCTATGTCGGCAACCTTTCCTACGATGCTAGCGAAAGTGATCTGTTTGAGCTCTTCAATGGCGTCGGCAGTGTTCGTAACGCCGAGGTTGTGGTGAACAGCCGCACTCAGCGCTCTAAGGGGTTTGCCTTTGTCACCATGGCCTCTATGGACGAAGCGCGCCGCGCGGTAGCAGAACTACATGGCAAAGAGTTCATGGGCCGTCCGCTGCAACTCAGCGGTGCCAAGCCCATCGGTCATGGTCCTGAAGCCTCTGAAGATGAGGAAAAGGTCGCTGCCTAATCGGGCGTGTGTTCCTCATCACCTGTCCTTTTTTAAATCCCCCGGTTCCACCGGGGGATTTTTGCGTCTTCAGCCATGCTTCCGGGATGAAAAATGCCTGCCCTGATGCGTATCCTTCTCCCCCCAACTTTGCTAAAAATGCTTTTGTCCCCCCACAAAACCATCACGCTCGGACTTCTCGTCGCGTCTACGCTCTCCGCCAGTCCTCCTACCTGGGAAACCATCGAGCCCATGCTCGCTGCGAAGTGCTACTCATGCCACAACGCAGACAAGATGAAGGGAGATGTCGATCTTCAGCAGCACGCCGCTGACCCCAAACTAGCGGTCGAATTTGAGATCTGGAGCAAAGTCAAAGACACCATCGACAATGGTGACATGCCGCCACGTAAGGCAAAGCCACTGACAGCGGAGGAAAAAAAGGCCATTACGGGATGGGTGCAGCACGGACTGGATGTGCTCGCCGAAGCAAAGTCCGGCGATCCTGGGCCGGTAACCATGCGACGCCTAACGAACGCTGAGTATGACAATACGATTCGCGACCTCACGGGCCACGATTATGCGCTAGCGAAGGAATTTCAAACAGATGGCGGCGGTGGTGAAGGTTTCACCAACACCGGAGATGTGCTTTTTTTGAGTCCTGCGTCCATTGACAAGTATTTTGCTGCGGCACGGAAGCTGTCCGAGCACGCCACGATCATGCCCGGCACGGGCATCGTCTTTCATCCGCAGCGCATCGGCCTGCGAGGACCCGAGCAGGTCAAGGCCCAAGCGCAGCAGGGACTTTATGTGTGGTATCAGCAGAAGGCCGCTCCGTATCTGCCGAAGGACTTTGATCCCATGCGTGAGGGTGATTACATGCTCGCCTGCTGGAAACACAAGACATTCAAAATGCCGCTGGAGCAGCTCGCCAAGGACATGAAGCTCAGCATTCACTTCCTAAACAATTGGTGGAATCTGGTGAACTCTACCGAGCCCAAGAGTCGTTACCTCGACCTCGTCCGCGTGGCTTGGCGTGAGCTGCCCACCGATGAAAAGACTGCGCACGCGCGCATCAATGCCATCGAGGCTGATCTGCTTAGCTGGAATAATCCGAAAAAGCCAGGCAGCGGTGTGCAGCGTCAGCAACAGGACAGCGATGGCATCAGGCCCTACCCAATGCAGAAACCCGTTGGTGGCAAAAAGCACATTCACCTCTGTTTTGGTGACACTGCCGATGGCAATCAAGGCGACATCGCGCTCGTCACGTACATTGAGGTCAGTGTTGGCAAACAAAAGCTCAATTACCTAAACTGGCTCGACAAAACGCTCTTGGAAAAACGCCAACAGATTGGTGCGAACCCACCACCGCCGAATCTTGATGCGATCAAGGCCCGCATCGGTGAATTGGAAAAAGTGCGTGCGCTTTATGGCAAGCATCCGCAACCCGGCCGTACTATTGAGCCGCACGTGCTCGCCTTTGCCGCACCGAAGATCATCACGCTGCCGCTGCCAGATGGCGCGCACTGGCTGAAGGTGGACACACGCCTCGATATGCAAAATCCCGAGGTCGATGAGGCTAGCATCCAGTGGACGATGACCACCGATGCACCGCCCGACGTCACCAAGATCATTCCTGGCGTGCTCACTCTTTGGAAACGCAGCACGAAGAAGTCCGGCGAGATGATGAATGACTTCAATAAAATGAAAGCTGCCTTCCCGGACATGTTCGAACGTCGGCTAGAGGAAGTTGCGAACAACTTGTACCGTGGCGGTAAGCCGAATATCACCGTTTATTACTTCAGCGATGACCAGCTTGGCTCACTCCTCGGCGAAAAGGATAAAAGGTACCTCGACTACTTGAAGAAGGATTGGAGCTACACCGCCAACGGCGGCAAGCTCAACCCCCAGCAGCAGCAAGAATATAACAGCCTGATGCTCGGCCACCTGCACTACTTCGCCAGCCTTGCCTGGCGTCGCCCGCTCACTGGTGAAGACAACAGCAAGCTCGACAGCCTCTACTACGCCAGCCTCAAGAAGGACCTCGATCGCGAATCTGCCGCGCGTGAAGTGCTCGTGCGCGTGCTCGTCTCACCGAATTTCCTCTTTAAAGCCGAGACGCTGCCACCTATCGCGGATAAGAAGAGCGACGAAGTGCCACTCAATGCCCACGAGCTCGCCTCGCGGCTCTCCTATTTCCTCTGGGCTTCCACGCCTGACTGGCAGCTCCGCAAAGCCGCCGATGACGGCAGCCTGCTGAAGGCCGAAGTTCTCGCTCAGCAGACGAAGCGCATGCTGCGTGATCCAAAGGCAAGCGCACTCGCCAAAGAGTACGCTGGGCAATGGCTGAAGTTCAATGGCTTCGATGAGAAGAGCACTGTTGATGAGAAAAAGTTCCCGCAGTTCACGCCCGAGCTGCGAAACGACATGCAGCGCGAGGCCGTGGAGTTCTTCATGCACCTCGTTCGCGATGACCGAAGTGTCTCCGACGTCATCGGCGGTGACTATACCTTTCTCAACGAACGCCTCGCCAAGCACTATGGCATTCCCGGTGTCATCGGCGCAGAGTTTCGCGAGGTCAAAGTCAGCCAGCATCATCGCGGCGGGCTTCTCGGCATGGGCGCTATCTTGACCAAAACGTCTCGTCCCCACCGTACCAGCCCTGTTTTGCGTGGTGACTATCTTTATCAGGTGGTGCTCGGCTTTAGTAGCCCGCCGCCTCCGCCGAACGTCCCTGAGCTCAAAGAAACCACTAAACCATCTTCCTTGCGGGAGGCCCTCATGCAGCACCGCAACGATTCCGCCTGCGCCGTCTGCCACGAGCGCATTGACCCGCTCGGCTTCGCCTTAGAGAGCTATGATCCCATCGGACGCTTTCGCCCCACCGACGACACCGGCGGTAAGATCGACGACACCGGCGAAATGATGGACGGCACCAAGTTTCAAGGCCTCGCTGGCCTGCGTGACTATCTCAAAAAGAACGAGCCGCAGTTCCTAAGCCAGTTCACCCGGAAACTACTCGGTTATGCCCTTGGCCGCCAGACTCTGCCGAGTGACAAAAAGCTTCTCCAGCAGATGCAGACTTCGCTGAAAGCTAATGGTGGTCAATTCTCCGCCGCGATTCTCGAAATCGTCAAGAGTCGTCAGTTTCTCAATCGACGCGCGGAATCTCAGGTGGCCGTGAATCCTTGATCTAAAGCGCAAGTGCGGTCGGCCAAGTTTCGCAGCTTATGATGAAAGATTCGTTTGGGCTGAACATGGTTTTCCTTTGTTCGACCCAAACGCATCCAAATGAATCTCCATCAATTCACGTCCAAGCCATGGCCGTCTGCTTCTGCTCGCCGAGGCCTTCAACGCCTAGCTCGATGACGTCGCCGGGCTTCATGAAGATGGGATCAGGCTTGAAGCCGAGTCCGACGCCGGGAGGCGTGCCGGTGGTAATGAGATCGCCAGGCAGCAGGGTCATGAATTGGCTGAGGTAGCTGACAAGCTTCTTCACGCCGAAGATCATCTGCGCGGTGCTGCTGTTTTGGATCGTCTTGCCGTTCAACTTGAGCCAGAGCTTCAAATTCTGCGGATCGGCAACTTCATCGCTGGTGGACAGAAAGGGTCCGATAGGAGCAAAGGTATCGCAGCTCTTGCCCTTCACCCACTGGCCGCCACGCTCGAGCTGCCACTCACGTTCGCTGTAGTCATTGTGCACGCAGTAACCGGCCACATGGTCCATGGCTTCTTCTTCGCTCACATAGCTTGCCCTTTTGCCGATCACGAAGGCTAGCTCAACCTCCCAGTCAGTTTTCTTGGAGTTCTTGGGGATGACGACGTTGTCATTCGGGCCGCAGATGGCGCTCGTGGCTTTGAAAAAAACGATGGGCTCCGCCGGAATCGGCATGCCGCTCTCTTTCGCATGATCCACATAGTTCAGGCCGATGCAGATGATCTTGCTCGGACGCGCGATGCACGGGCCGAGGCGTGTGCTCGCGTCCACCGTCGGAGCTAAAGCTGCGTTGCTCTTCGCCCAGGCGGCGAGGCGCTGCAGGCCATCTCCGCCGAAGAATTTTTCATCGTAGTCGCTGCCAAAAGCGCTCACGTCGATACGGCGACCGTCGTCGAGGATTAGGCCGGGCTTTTCTTCTCCAGAGTTTCCAAAGCGGATCAGTTTCATACGGTGGTTCTTGGTTCCTTGTTCTGTGTTCTTCGTTTCAGAGAATCATTTCTTCTCGTCGCCCTCGGCGTTCGCGTAGCGGCCGATGATTGGATATTGCTCCAGTTCGGCGACGGTGCCGGTAACGGGGTAGCTTTCTCGGCTCACCCAATACACCGCAGCTGCGGCGATATCGTCAGGCATCAAAAGGCGGCCCATCGGCACGACCGACGCTGGCAGACGCTCCGGCCAGCCTTCACCCAGGCCATCGCCGATTTTGACTTGGTATTCGTTCTCTGAAAGTGTCCAGCCGACGTTGAGCTGATTCACACGGACACGGTCCATGCCGAGGGAATCTGCCAGATTGCGAGTCATCGTCATGAGCGCACCTTTGGACATCGAGTAGGCGAGCATGTTGGCCTGGCCGCAGTGAGCCAGCACGGAGCCGATATTGAGCACGACACCAGTATTTTTCTTCAACTCCGGCAGCAGCGCACGAATCAGCAGCATCGGCGCACGGGCGTTCACGGCCATCATACGGTCAAAAAAAGCCGCGTCGGTCGTGTCAATACGGCCACGGATGGTAAGCGCGGCGTTGTTCACCAGGCCATCGACTTTGCCAAAGGCTGAGATGGCATCTGCCGCTAGTTTTTCGGGATATGTGGCGTCTTCGAGGCTGCCCTGGCAAAACGCAGCCTTGTCTTCACCAAGCTCTTTCCGCAGCGCCTCACCACGGGCGGCATCTCTGCCGTGCAGGATGACTTGCGCGCCTTCCTGGATGAAGCGCCGCGCCATGTGCTCGCCGATGCCTGTGGTGCTGCCGGTGATGAGGATGACCTGGTCTTGAAGTCTCATGGTAAAAAGGGGTGAGTATGTTTCTATGGCCAGCTTGTACGTTGTCACAAGTCTTGATCTCCCAGCGAACATACGTTGCCTGCGGGCTGGAGTAGCGATCAGGCCAAGTTCTCCAGCGGGAATTGAAGGATCACCTCGGTGCCTCCTTTTTCGGGATGATTAAGCAACAACTTTCCGTGCATTTGTTCGGCAAAAACGGCGAGAATCTTCAGGCCATGCCCATGTCTACAGCGATCATCAGGTATCCCGATGCCATTATCAATGATCTTGAGTTCACCCTTCTGCATGCTGAGTTGGAGAGTCGCATGCACGAGACCTGAGCGACCTTCAGGAAAGGCATGCTCAAAACAATTGGAGAGAGTTTCATTCAAAGTCAGAGCTAAAGGCATAAGCCATTCATGCTGAACGGCATCCGAGTCGATATCGAACTCAACTTGCACGCGTGCCTCTGGCACATCATAGCATTCACGCAGTCGATGCAATAATCGGCCTGCGAAGGCGAGAAAGCTTTCACCCGAGTCCAGAAGGGCTTCGTACAAACACTGGTTTAGATCCGCCATCGCCATGATCCGGTTTTGAGTGGACTGCAGGGCCAGACGAGCTGCCGTATCGCTGATCGTGTTTGATTCTAGGTTTAGCAAACTAGAGACGACCTGAAGATGGTTTTTGATCCGATGATGGGTCTCTGTGAGAATGAATCGTTCTCGCACCAAATCGAGCTTGGGCAGCTTGTTTCTGCTCGCTGCGGTGCACGGGAGAGGCGATGTAGCCTCCGCAGGCATGTTTGGATTAGCAGTGGCCAGATCTTCCATATGGTAAGGATGATTGACCACCTCAGCGAGGGCGAAGTCATAGCTGCCTGCTGCCAGGACATAGGCTTTTACACGCAGGTCTTGGCGTTGGCCATCAGCCGAATAGCAGGTGATCTGTTGGGATTGATCTCCTGACAGAGTCGCGATGCTACGCAACTCTTCGTAAAAGCGGGTGGCATCACTGGGGCGAAAGTGAAGGTGCAGTGCTCGGCCGATGGCCTCTGCCTCAGAAAGACCTAGTAGCTGCAGGCCTCTGGCCGTACACTCTATGATGCGTCCATTAGCGTTTGTTTTTAGCAGCAAATTCTCGATGCTCGGCTTGATGCTGATTGTTGTGGTTAGCGCTTCTACAGATGACGTCAGCTTTTGATTCTTCGGCTGAAAGAAGCAAAGCGTGTGATGGGGTTGCCCGTCCAGGTCCATCACCGGAGCTAGCAGCAGGCTAACGGGAATGCCGTCCTGTGCTGCTGCATGTTGGATCACGAGGTCGTTCAACTCGGGTAGGCCATTGCCACGTATGGACTGTATCGCTGAGGCAATGCTATCAGCGCTGAGTTGGTCAAACCATTTCTGGATAGGCTGTCTCTGTAGTTCGCTCTTGGGCTGGCTAAATAGACGCTCGGCTGCAGGGTTCACCTCAACGACAGAGCCTGCCTTGTTGAGTAGCGCTATGGCGGCTGGAGACTCTTGCAAGATCGCACGGAACTTTCCTTCGCTGTGCCCCACTAGCTCTTCATGCAGGCATTTTTCGGTCGCGTCTTGAATGCAGACCAATAGGCCTCCTCCAGCAAGACCGATAGGCTGAAATTCGAGTTGCTTCAATAAGCCATCTTTGGTGTTCAAGGCAAAGCAACGCGTAAGCTGACGCCGCCAGACATCCTCGCGCCACAAACTTGTCACTTTTTCACAATGCGATGCATCAGGGCAGGCGGCTGCCAACCAATCTTCCATGCTTTGTTCGTGCTGCATCGATCTACCGAGCAACTGAGCCAGTTGCTGATTTTGGAAAAGCACTCTGCCCATATCATCCAGCACGACCACGCCGCAGGGTAGGGCATGAAGGTAAGCTTCAAAATGCTGACGCTGTAAGTCCATCTCTGGCTCGGTTTGTTGCAAAGCCTTCCACTCTGGATGGCTGTGCCCGAGATCGTTTTGCTGCTGTCGATGCTCTGAGGCTAATCTAGCGAGATTGGCTGATTCAGTCGGCAAGGCGATGGCAGTATACAAGTCGCTAGCTTCATGCTTGATGATTAACCATAAGTGTGAATTCGGTTCATCAATAGAGGTGAGAGTCAAAAGCAGCGATTTAGGACTCTCGGGCTGATTCAAGTGCGTGAAGCTGTCCAGGAGTTTACTCTTCAGTAGAGTCACCTCTGCGGCGGCTCTGGCAAAGGCTTGCCAAAACGTAGTTTTTCTTTCTGTCAGTCCATGTGCTAGAGATAGCCTTTCTGCCGCAGGGTTGGCTTGCAGGATGATACCCCGATCGTCTAGCAAGACTTGAGGTGCGGCGAGTTCCGTTTTTCGGACCTGAGGCATCTCAGGGGAGAGTTTTGCACTAGCTCTTGTATCCTCATGGGGCTGCGATGCGAGTGCTCTTGGTTGCACAAAGCGCTCGCAGGTGATCATGAGGCCTTTCGTGCTGGCATCGGATGGACGCTGCCAGGGTCTTGCTTCCCAGCGATAAAGAACATGGTTCTCGGCATCGCCTGTCTGCGCGTTCTGTTCACTGCGAATGATATGCCCCTGGAGCGCTTTCTCATAAACCTGACGCCATCCGGGGTGCAGGTTAGGGAAGACCTCATACTGACTTCGGCCTATGAGAGGAGTGATGTTTTTCAGGCCGAACTCATCGATCCAGGCACGGTTCGCTAGCATGTAATTCATCTGCTGATCGAACATCGCCATAGGAATTGGCGCATTTTCGACCAGCAAGGCCATCCATGGCTCCATATCTTGGTTGTCTAGTTGTGGTTCATGCTGTGCCTTCCTTCCGTCGTGGTTAGTTCCAGCCTCGCCTTGTGAGCATGGTTGGATCATATTGCAAAATGCAGAAGACGGCATGAACAGCGGATGAAGTAGATGATGCTGACCTAAAATATCATGAGAGATAAGCCGATCAACAAGGGGAAACAGGTCAAAAGTGAGTCACAAAGATGTGCCTAATTGACCGTTCAAAGGTTCTCATTCCCGATGATAAGGCTCTTTGCGTAAGATGCTGTAGGCTCGGTACAGTTGCTCTGCCACCACCACCAAGGCGATTTCATGTTGGAGGGTGAAGCTGGAAAGACTCAGGCATAGATCAGCTTGGTTTCGGAAGTGTGATGAATGACCCTCAGCACCTCCAATAATCAGAGCAGCTCGCTTCGTCCCTCGCAACTGTTGATCATTCACCCAAGCGGCTAGCTCCAAGCTTCGGAGAGCTTTGCCACGTTCATCCAATACAATCCTCAGACTATCTCCACTCGCTTGTAGCAAAGCCTGCTCCACAGCATCTCGAGGTCCTTCTTTAATCACAAGATGTTCCACCTTGATGCTTCTTTTGAGGCGTGAAAGATAGTCTTCCATAGCGGCACGAGCCCAAGGGAGAGCGGGTTTTCCTACGGTGATAAGTTTCCAATGCATGATTCACCCATGGCAGAGTCTGAGAGGAAGTCTATGCTAGGAAATGCATTGTAAAGTCATAGAATCTATTGGTTATCCCTAGTGCTGCAATCTTTGTTCCTGTGAGGTGAATAATTTGACGGATTCGCAAGCTTTGTCGTGAGCCTTAGCGTTAAGTGAGATGCTTCTTGACTCAAAAAGTGGCTGCTGTGCGAGAGCCTGAACCAGGCATTCGTCCTCATTTGGGCGGTGCAATTCTCCAAGAAGATCACACTCAAATTGCGCCAAGACGTGACAACCGGCCTGAATGTGACATTGATGCTGGCTCATGGCCGCTACCACTGCCGTCACTCCTATTGTTTATCGTCCGAATGTCGCTGCGATCCTTGAGCGCGAGGATGGCTGCATTTTTGTGGCTGAACGACTCAATGTCAAAGGCGCGTGGCAGTTCCCCCAAGGCGGTATCGACGAAGGGGAGGATGACGAAACGGCGCTTTTTCGAGAGCTAGCTGAGGAAATTGGCGTCACGCGTGAAAAGTTAAAAGTCCTGGAAAAACGAGGAGGCTATCGCTACGCCTTCGCTAAAGGCCGCCTGAAGTATGGGATCTATGGCGGCCAAGAGCAGGCTTACTTTCGCTGTCGTTACATGGGTCGAGATGAAGACATCAATTTGGCGGCCACCCATCAAGAATTTGGTCAGTGGCGCTGGATCAAGCCATCTGAGTTTCAGATGAGTTGGGTTCCAAAGTTCAAAAGGTCCGTGTATCGGGCGGTGTTTGTGGATTTTTTCGGCATTGAGCTAGAGTTGCCTCGTGACTGACTCTTCTGCGCAGGATTCCATGATCCATGAACGTGAAAAGTAAGCGTCCACGTCCCTCATTCTGCCATGCCTACTACGCGTCGTCTTGATCAATTGCTCTCGTCATTAGGCTACTGCTCACGACGTGAAGCGGAGTCGCTAGTGAGTGCGGGGCGAGTGCAGGTCGCTGGCACCGCAGCCAAGTGCGCTGACGTGCGGGTCAACCCTACTCAAGTGCTACTGGATAACGAGCCATTGGAGGCGCCCTCAGGTTTGCTGGCTTTGTTTCACAAGCCATTGGGTTATGTGTGCACTCATGCCGATGGGGAAGGTGATACGATCTACCAATGGCTGCCGCCGCGATGGTTGGCCCGCAACCCGCCTGTGACGAGTGTGGGGCGTCTCGATAAGGAGACGAGCGGATTGCTGTTGATTACCGATTTAGGGAACATCGTTCAGCGTTACACATCCCCTCGTGCGCACGTTGAAAAAGTCTATGAGGTGACGGTGGATCGAGTGCTGGATCAGTCGCTGGTAGCTTTGTTTGCTTCGGGTCGGCTCATGCTGCGTGGTGAAGATCGTCCATGCCTTCCCGCTCAGCTGGAGATCAAAAGTCCCTACCAAGCTAGCTTAACTCTTCAAGAGGGACGCTATCATCAGGTCAGGCGCATGTTTGCTAGTCAGGGGTGGCATGTTGAAGCGCTTCATCGCAGTCGTTTTGGTCAGCACACGCTCGATGGGTTGGCGCCCGGAGAATGGCGCATCCTCAACTTAGCAACTGAGGCGATGAATGCTTAGTTTGAGGCAAAAGTTTGTCCTCCCATGCGTTGTTTCGCTGATCATTTCTCTTCCATGGTTGTTAGACTGTTACTGTTTTTCCTATGCCTGATTCAGCTTCATGCTGCGCCGCCGGACATCATTTTGATTTTGGCGGATGACATGGGCTACGGTGATCTGGGCAGGCATGGAAATCCCATTCTCAAGACACCTCATTTGGATGCGTTTCATGATGAGAGCGTGCGTTTGACGGACTTTTGCGTTTCTCCATCGTGTTCACCGACCCGAGCAGCGTTGCTAACGGGTCGTGATCCACTGCGTCAAGGCGTGACTCATACACTGCCGCCACGCGAGCACTTGGACCGCTCAGCCATCCTACTCCCACAACTTCTGAAGAATGCAGATTATGAAAGCTGCTTTATCGGCAAATGGCACCTCGGGGATGAGCAGGGTTACAGCGCTCACCAGCGTGGCTTTGATTTAAGCATCACTTCCCGCAATGGCGGTAGCGTGCCTTTTGATCCAACCATGGTTCGGAATGGAGGCATGCCCGAGCTGCGAAAGGGCTATCGTGAGGATGTCTATTTTGATGAAGCGATACACTTCATCCGCAAACGTCGAGCCGAGGAGAAGGCCAAGCCTCGCAAGCCCTACTTTCTCTACCTTGCTAGTTATTCGCCACATAGTCCGCTGGCTGCCCCTGCGCCTTTCATTGCCCCCTACCGCCAAACTCTGCACGCCCAGCAGGCGAGCTACGCTGGTATGGTAGCGAACCTAGATTGGAATGTTGGCCGCTTGCTGAATTTCTTGAAAAAGCAGGGTTTGGAAAAAGATACGATCGTGATCTTCATGAGTGATAATGGAGGCACCTACGGTATCGATCTTCATAATGCTGAGATGCGTGGCTGCAAATGTACCGTCTGGCCTGGCGGCACGAGGGCTATTTCCCTCTGGCGCTGGCTAGGGCAGTGGCAGCCTAAGAAAGTTGATGCCCTCACCGCGCATTTGGATGTCGTGCCGACGCTTGCCGAATTGGCAGGGATCAAGCTGGAGCCGAAGGTTGCGGCGAGAATGGAAGGACATAGCCTCAAGCAGCTGTTGGAGCATGGCGAGGATCCTTGGTTTCGGAGTCGTATGCTCTTTCAACATGTGACTCGCTGGCCTGGCGGCACGGCTGCTCAACATCGTGATAGTCAGGCGGCCGTACGCTGGAGCAATTACCTGCTTATTCGCAATCGACCCTGTTCGGATTCCACGGGAGTGTGCAGAAACGACAAACAAAACCGCTGCAATGGCCTGCGGCGAGTCATGAACGGATTGAACAAAGACATCTACACACGCAATGCTCTGTTCCACTGGGGCATTACTCATGGCCAGGATTGGGCGCTTTATGACATTGAGCGTGACCCTGGCTGCCAAGTGGATCTGGCTGAGATGCGCCTCCCTGTGGTGGCAAAACTGCTGCCTGCCTATCGGTCTTGGTGGGATTCGGTGTACCCTGAAATGATCGCTGCCGGTGGCGATATGCCGATTCAATTACCTCCAATGATGCCCAAAGGAGACAAGGAACAGTGAGTGGGCATGACGGTCATGCCCGCCGAAGAACCCGAAAGCGTTTCAATACCTCAGAGGTTGGCAAGAGTTCGTCGCTCGCTAACAGTAGAACATGTTTGATATCCGGGAAAAACCCCAGCAGGTCCAAAAGGCTTTTTTGATTGGTGCCTACTTTGATCGCCGTAAGGCGGACGAAGCGCGTGAGTTGTTGATCGAGTTGAAGGAGCTGGTGGAAACTCTCGGTATTCAGGTTGTCGCGACAGAACTCGTCTTCGCTCGTGAGATCACACCTCGTCACCTCATTGGCAAAGGCAAGACTGCTGAGCTTATCGCTCGCGCCAAAGAGCTAGAAGCCGAATGCATCGTCTTTGACAATGAGCTTTCCCCTGCTCAGCAGCGCGCTTGGGAGGGGGACGCAGGTCTGTGTGTGATTGATCGTCATGAGGTTATTTTGGATATCTTCAACATGCGTGCTCAAACTCGTGAGGCACGCTTGCAGGTCGAGCTTGCTCGTTTGGAATACTCCATTCCCAGACTGACTCGAATGTGGGCGCACTTGGATCGTCAGGGCGGTGGAGCTGGTGGTGGCATGGGGGGCGCAGGTGCAGCGCGTGGCGAAGGGGAAACGCAGCTTGAGGTCGATCGCCGTCTTGCCTACAAGCGGCTGGATCGGGTGAAAGCAGAGCTCGAAGAAGTGAAACGCCAACGCGATACCATGCGCAAAGAGCGCAGCCGTGTGCCGCTGCCTCATGCCTCTATCGTCGGCTATACCAATGCAGGAAAATCGAGCCTACTCAATCGCCTGACGCAGGCCAATGTGCTGGCCGAGGATAAACTCTTTGCCACGCTCGATACGACGACTCGACGGCTAGAGTTGCCCGATGGTCAGGCTCTGTTGCTGACCGATACCGTTGGCTTCATTCGCAATCTGCCGCACGATCTCGTGCAAAGCTTTCGAGCCACCTTGGAAGAAGCCATCTTGGCTGACTTCCTCATCCATGTGGTCGACGCCAGCGCCTCCCAGGCCCATGAGTTTTATCAAACGACCACCCAGGTCTTGAGTGAACTCGGGGCAGGGGACAAGCGCGTCTTGTTGGCCCTGAATAAAGTGGATCTCGTGGATGACGCACGTCTGCTTGAGCTAAAACGGCAGTTCCCAGACGCTGTGATGATCTCTGTGCAAACAGGGCAGGGCATGGATGATCTCTTCCACCGTCTACATGACATGTTGATTGATCGTGTGGTGCGTCTTGATCTGACCCTCCCGCTCAGTCGGATGGATCTCGTCGCCTTCCTGCATGAGCAGGGTAAAGTATTATCGGAAGATTATGAGCGAGGCGTCGCAGACGTGCAGTGCGTCATCTCCAAACGCTTTGAATCGAAGTTTGCGCCCTTTTTGGCCAAAAGCGCGAAGAAAACCAAAGCGGATTTGAAACGTTCCGAGTAATCCCCATCTCCAGAGCGGTCGAAGCCGCTGCGACTGCTACCTTGCGCGGCTTAGGAACATCGTCGTTCGCGCTTTATCGGATGAGCAGATGATGCCTCGTTTTTCCATGCCTTTGTTTATTTGTCAGTGGCGGTAGATCGAGGTAAAAAAGATGGCGCACGGCTTTACCATGGTGCTTCAGAACGCGCGTGCATTCTTCCTGCAAGGCCTGCCAACGGCGCCAAGGATGCTGTGGTGCATGAATGATATGCCGAAGTAGGCTCAGCCACTCGATGTAGGCACGCGAAATATCCCCCTCTGCTACTTCCGTAAGGCGCAGATCCCGCTCAGCGGTTCTCTCGGGATGCAGCATGGCATCAAGCAGTTCGCAGGTGCCATCTCCGTAGTCAGGCGGCAGTCCATTTTCCAGATAACCATGGTGATTGATAAAGCCGAAAGTGTTTCTGGAAATGGCGCCAAGACGTTCGCTGTCGCAAGTCATGGGTAGATCGAACTTAGTGCCACCTCGCAAGTTGGCGAGATGACGCACCAAGTCGTCGATGGGATAGCCATCGTCCTCCAATGCAGCTGCGATGGACAGCCCTTCCCCACCCTGAAAGAATGAGAAAATCTCGCCTCGTCGCGTTGGCGCACCTTTTTCATCAATCAGTCCCAGCGAACGCCACGCATGAATGGGTGACCCTGTGCGTGGCTGGCGATCTGTCGTGCAGACATTTGGACTTGGCCCAGCATCTTCATGAATCGCTGTGTCGTAACGGACGACCTGCATCCGATCGATGGTTCGAAAGAGTGGCACTGCATGAATGTCGCGCAGCACGGGAACAGTGATTTCGGAGAGGTCGAAGAACGCAAACACGAGCGACTCCTTTTCGAGAGTGTGTCGCCATGTGGGCAGACCTTGGCTACCGATTTCCAGTGCGTTTTCGTAGGATTGATGCAGGGCTTCTGCGATTTGCTGATTGTGCAGCACTTCGAGCTCTTCGATCGACAGGCTATCTAACTGTTTGGGCAGCTTGAGGATTCGCCGCAGTGATTTAGTGGGGCGAACTTGGCCAGGGCTGCCTTCGATCCGAGTTCCGAGTGGAATCTCAATGCCGTAGCGCTCTTTTTCCAGCTTTCCGACCCTTCCGATGCCATGCGCGAACAGGGAGACAAGTCCCGGCACGCTTAGTGCAGGCGCGATTTTTTCCAGACTAGCCACCCATGCATGTCCAAGGGCAAGCCACTCCGGTGCATGGCTAGGTTTGCGCTGCCACTCCCCACGGGAGTTTAGCATCTGACGCTCCGTCGCCTCGAGTCCGAACAGAGCCCTGGCCTCTTGCATAGCATGCTGCAGAGCTCCCTCGGGAGCTTCGGCTTCGAGACCGAGCAGAGGCGCCGTTTTGGCAAACAGTCGTTGGGCAAAGTGCTCCGCTTCCACAAAAGGATTCTGCGAGATCTGTGCAGCGTATTTCATGACTCGCAGAAAGATGGGCCAGGCGAGTAGATTGCTGCGATGCAGGCGTGCGGGTCGAGCATCGAAAAGCGATGGGCTTTGCCGCGTCGTGACCACATAGCCGCGCTCATCCAGGCCGCGTCTTCCAGCCCTGCCATACATCTGCAGCAGTTCATCCGGAGCTAATTTGTGCTCGCTCTTGCCATCATGAAAGGTCGTCGCGGCCACATGCACGCTGCGGACCGAGAAATTGATGCCAGCCGCGAGCCCCATAGTGGCGGCGATGACCCGCAGCTGACCCGCCTTTGCCAAGGGCTCAATGACACCTGCACGCGCCGCATAACTGAGACCGCTGTGATGGTAGGCAATGCGCTTTTCCAGCAGGTTTGCTAGGTCCTTGCCGCATACTGCGCGCTGCTCTGGCGTTAATTCGAGAGGATCGCCTGCTGGCAAGTCGCTGGCCAAGCGGCGAGCGATATTTTCAGCTTCCTTTCGTCGTGGGGAAAAGATCAACAACGGGGCGAGATCAGCCAGCATGACTGCTGCGGCAAGCTTCGGCCAAAAGTTCTCAAAATGTCGTGCCATCCGCTGCGGCAGAGTTTCCCAGGGAGTCTCATCCAGCGGTACTGGCCTCTCCTTCGTGATGACGACCTCGGCCTTGCGTCCTAGGCGCCGCATCCAAGCCACCACATCTTCAGGATTGGCCACAGAACCACTGAGCAAAAGCAATCGAGTCTCTTGCGGAGCTAGAGCGATGGCCGCCTCGTAATGTGAACCTCGCTGGCTATCCCCGATCATTTGGTATTCATCAATGACTAGTAAGGCAGGCCCTTCGCCACGCACGAGGCGTTCCAGTTGGGTTTCCAGTGTGGCTACTAAAACTGGGGCACCTACGTTCTCAGAAACATCACCTGTCGCGATGCCTACATCCCAGCGCGCTTCTTTCCATTCGGCATACTTGTCATTGGCCAGCGCGCGTGTCGGGACGGTGTACACGGCTTGCCCTTCCAGCGAGCGCGACTGATGCAGCAGCTCGAATATATAGGTTTTGCCAGCTCCAGTGGGCGCACTGACCACTACATCACAGCCCTCTCGAAGCAGATTCACGGCCTGGTGCTGCCAGACATCAGGAAGTTTGAGATGATTAATAGAAGGGAGCAAGGCGAGTGGTAGACTCTATCGGTTACGAAGCTCAGACCCCTGCGGCAAGGTATGAGGCAGAAAGTTTTTTCCTAGCATCCTCCAGCCGTAGGCTTGCCATTCGAAGCTGTCGGAATGAAAGTTCCTGCGTCTTTAAGCGTCTCACTTGTCCCAACATTAACGCTATGAAAAAACTCCTCGCCGCTCTTATCCTTAGTGTCAGCTTGGCCTCTGCCGCTGAAAAACCCATTCTCGACATTCCCCTTAAAGATATCGATGGCAAAGACACCAGTCTCAAAGCCTACCAGGGTAAAGTGCTGCTTGTCGTCAATGTCGCCTCGCGCTGTGGCCTGACTAAGCAGTACAAAGAACTTCAGGCGCTCCATGAGAAATACAAAGATCAGGGGTTCAGCGTGCTCGCTTTCCCTTGCAACGATTTTGGAGCTCAGGAGCCTGGAACCAATGAGGAGATCAAAACCTTTTGCTCCACGAAGTATCAGGTCACCTTCCCGATATTCGATAAGCTGCATGTCAAAGGACCAGAGCAACATGCCCTTTATGGCGCTTTGACTGGCAAAGAAGGTGCATTCCCAGGAGACGTGAAGTGGAACTTTGGTAAGTTTTTGATCGGTCGCGATGGCAAGCCGATGCAGCGTTTCGAGCCACGCACCACACCGGATGATGTGGGCCTGGTGGCAGCTGTCGAAAAAGCTCTCGCTGAGAAATAATTCCAAGCGGGATAGGGTATGATTTCCAGGCGCGCGGTCTTGCCGCGCGCTTTTTTTCCCCCAGATTCATCAAAAAAGCGTCCTATGACCTTTCTGCCATGATTTCTGGTTGACGACTTGCTTCAGGGTCGTAAACTCGCTTCCCCTTTTAACCACCCTTTTTACACGTCATGCCCGAAGTCCAAATCCGCAAAGGTGAGCCGATCGACCGCGCCCTCAAGCGCCTGAAGACAAAGCTCGAGATGGAAGGCATTTTTGAAGAAGTTCGCCGTCTGCGCGCTCACGAGACACCTAAAGAGCGCACCAAGCGCAAAGCCCGTGCAGCTGCTAAGCGTGGTAAGATTCGCTTCCGTTTCACCATGCCAAAGGCCCCAGAAGCTGCTGAAGCTGCTCCAGTGGCTTGATTCATTTTTGGCTCGTTGTTGGCGTCATCCAACTCATTTCAACCTTAAAAGCTGTCTGCCCAACCGCAGACAGCTTTTTTATGAACCAGATGCTATCCAGATGACGTCTTGGCTGAGCATTGTGTCTGTATCGAAAAGGAATTTCCCGATAAAATGCTTTTTCTCGACCAATACCTCAGTGAGCCAGTAACGGTCGTCTGCCCACATCTCTTCAAAGGGTAGCTCCGATAAAGCTGTCCACAGTGGCACGGCTTCATCCGTCTCGATAGGACTACCGTCCCAATGCGTGGCGCGGAACACATCCACATGCAGGGAGAGTCCATCCACGAACTGAAACCAAAGTTCACCATGTTTCATGGGGTTAAGCGCCGTGACGCCGAGTTCTTCTTGAGTCTCGCGAATCGCACAGGCTTCACTGGTCTCGCCGGGGTCGATTTTGCCGCCAGGCCCATTGATCTTCCCAGCGCCCAGGCCGCGTTTTTTGCGAATGAGCAGCACTTTTTCGGTAGCTTCATCCACAATGAACATCAGAGTCGCAAGCATGGTTGGACGCCAGTTTTGCCAGTCAGGAGAACTCATGCTGGCAGGTGGAAGAGGTGCCTGCAAAGGTCAAGAAGGCAGTGAGGTCAGTACAAGCGTATTTTGAGGTAGGCCTCTGGCTTCTTGACCAAGCCTCTACTCCTCGCGTTACTGTCTTCCCCCACGGAACATGCCTGCCGACCGTCAGCTTTTAGCCCTATCCACCCTGGCCTTTTTGGTCGCGGTGATTCCGGCGGTGCGCGCACTCCTCTCGGGTCAATGGCGTGCATCGAGCCAATGGCTACCGATGCTGGTGGGGTTCGCCCTCCAGACAGGTGCTGTTTTTCTTCGAGGTGAAGCGGTACGCCAGTGTCCCATGAAAAGTCTCTCGGATGTCCTGGTGTTTACTGGTTGGAGTGTGGTTCTTCTGTATTTCTTGGTAGGATCAACTTACCGCGTATCTCTCCTTGGCTTCTTTACCGCGCCTTTGGTTACCATGATGCAGCTTTTGGCCTTTAGCGTGCCGAATGCATTTCCGGATTATCCAACCCAAGCAAAAATTGATGCCTGGGTGGAATTGCATGCTGCCTTGGCGCTGATGGCATATGCGGCCTTTGCATTGGCCTGCATCACTGGCGTGATGTACCTACTGCAGGAGCGCTTCTTGAAACAGCACCGCATCGGTGGCCTTTTTTACCAATTGCCTCCGATCCAAGGGCTAGCGCTTGCAATTCGAAGGCTACTCTGGCTAGGACTCATTCTGCTGAGTTTAAGCTTGGCTGTTTCTTTCCGGCTGACCACACCGATCTCTAATCCCAAACTGATCTTTGCCTGGGGCGTTTGGGTGTTATACGCCATGATGGGTTTGATCATGTGGCGTCATGTGCTTTCCCCACGACAGACGGCTTGGCTGGCAGCCGTTGGGTTTATCATCCCTTTCATCTCACTCTGGCTCGTGACGACCCATGGCTGAAGTCGCAAATGCCACTCCCCAATTGGTCTGCCTCGGCCTAAACTACCGCACGACACCGGTCGAAGTGCGTGAGCGAGTCGCTTTTCCTGAAGCTAAAGTGCCTGAAGCGGTGCATGAACTTCGCTCTCTGCCGGGTTTTGAAGAAGGCGTGGTGCTCAGCACTTGCAATCGTGTCGAGCTTTATGCCACGCATTCCCTAACGGATCCGCCCACAGCCCATCAGTCGCTTATAGACTATTTAGTTCGTCGCTTTGAATTAGCCCAGGAGCAGGCAGAAGCACTAGTGACCTACAAGCTAGATAGTGCGGAGGCGGCTCGGCACCTTTTTCGTGTGGTAAGCGGTTTGGACAGCATGGTGTTAGGGGAGACGGAGATCTTTGGCCAAGTGAAAGCAGCTTATCAGAAGGCATTGGAAGCTGGCACTACAAGTCGCAGCCTGAACAAACTTTTCCAACAAGCCTTCACCGTTGGAAAAAAAGTGCGCAACGAAACCAGCATCCAACGCGGCTCTACCAGCGTGGGCAGTGTGGCAGTGGATCTCGCAGAGAAGGTGCACGACCTCAAAAAGTGCAGGGTCATGCTTGTCGGCGCAGGAGAGATGAGCCGAACCTGTGCGCAAAGCCTGCTGTCTCGCGGAGCGCATAGCATTATCGTCTCTAATCGCAGCCATGAGCGTGCTGTCGAGATGGCGACGGAGATGGGGGGGAGCGCCTTACGTTTTGACGAATGGGAGGCCGCCCTTCATGAAGTGGATGTGATTATCTCCAGCACGAGTGCTCCTCATTTTGTCATCAAGCCGGAACTCGTGCGCGAAGTCATGCGTAAGCGGCGCTGGGAGCCGCTCTTGCTGATTGATATCGCGGTTCCTCGTGATGTAGATCCTCATGTGAATGACATCGAGGGGGTTTACCTTTATGACATTGATGCCTTGCAGGCCATTGCAGATGGGGAAAGGCAAAAGCGAGAAAAGCAGCTCGAACTCTGTGAGAAAATCATTGAAGAACAGCTGAAGAAATTTGGTTTTGTTACAAATTCCTGAGCTTCGTTCCTTCGGAAAACTGCCATGAGTCAGCCGATCCCTACCACGCATCCCACCATTGCTGAGGACATGGATAAGCTGCGCACGATCTTGAAGGATTCTTTGAACCCACATTGGGTTTCACAGAACGACATGCGAATTCTGAACCTTGCCTGCGGACGCTGTGACGAAGCAGAGACTTTAGTTCAAGTCGGCACCGATTTGACACATGGGGGCAGTGTCGAAATGATCGGAGCTGACATACGCATTCGCGAAATTCGCCAAGCTCGGGAAATGCACGCTCATCTTCCTGCGGAGTTTTTGATTGAGGACGCCACGAAGATCGACCAGCACAAAGAACTCGGTGACGATTTCAATTTGGTTTTCCTGCGTCACCAAAACTTTTGGCATGGCCAAGAACTTTGGAAAAAAATTTTCGATCAAGGCATCGCCAAGCTAAGGCCAGATGGGATGCTCGTCATCACCAGCTACTTTGATGTAGAGCATCGACTTGCACTTCGTGCTCTTGAAGCGCTTGGCATGGAAGTCGTCAGCAACAGGCGCAATCGAAAGAGCCGCGCCCTAGGAGACGCTCCAGGCAAGTCCGTCGATCGCTGGGTCGCAGTTCTCAAGCGACGCGGCACTTGAGCTAAGAAGGGATGGCAATTTAGAGCGAGGGTGCAGTCTGACCGTTGGATGTCGTGCTGGCATCGATTTCTCGTAGGCTACTCACCACCCGTTCGATGCCGCTCCTGGCAAATTCACTGGGCGCATAGAGATGACGCGCTTTCAAATACCAGCTGATGGCAGAGCCGGCTTGTTTGCGTTGCTCATGCTGCTTAGCCTTCTCAATCGCACTGACGAACTCGCTTGCTTTCACGCTTAGCTCTGACCTCATGCGTGTCACTTCGGGATCTTCGGGGAACTTGCCAAAAACGCGTTCCACCGCTTCCCAGGCTCCAAAGGTATTGCCAGTTTTGCTCTGTTCTTCTGCCATCTTCACCACCATGGTGACTTCGGTCACATCGGTGATCACTTGCTTGATCTGCTGTTGGCGTGCGGGGTCGTTAATCGCAGCGGCGAGGAAGCGACCTTGTTCATTGAAGATCTGTCGAAATGCCCTCTGGCTCAACAGTCGATCCAAATCCAACAGCGCCTGAGCTTGAATGTCGCTGGTTTGTCCCATGAGTTCCGACAGGCTACGCAGTTTGGGGTTAGTGGGCCAGATTTCCGCAGCTCCTTTCATTTCAGCAGCATACGAAGCTTGATCTCCCTTCATGGCCGCAGCCTTCGCGGCAGTCAGCCGCATGTCAGACAAAGCTCTCGCCGTTTCAATAGCAGCCTGTGGTTTGGAAAAATCAAAATCTTTAGAGTTTTTGCGCAACTTGGTGACGAGCTCCTCTGCGAGGCCAAAGTCCTTCATTTCCAGTGCATTCACCAACTGGTTGCCATCTCTGACATAGTCCAAAACTTTGAGTTTTTCCGCCAGAGGTAGCCTGCGCACACGTGGCAGGTATTCGCCCACTGCAAAAGCTTCCATGAGCCGATTGCTCGCGCTTTGATAATCCTGCCGTTGCACGAGCTGTTCAAAAGCGACCACCGCTTCATCGACACCACGAATCGCCTCTGAAGAAAGACTGTCGATCAAACTAACGGTAGGAGGAACCCCGAGGCCTGCAGAGAAAGCTTTCTTGAGATCGGAATTATCGTCGAGCTGTAGAACACTATCTCCATCTTTAAACATGTGGGGATATAGGCGACAGGCAATCAAGGCATGCTCAAAACGTCTTTGCAGGAACATCTGTAGGATGAGTGCCTGAAATTGCACTTTACTGGTGACTTCAGATAAACCCATGGAGGTCTCATTCAGTTTTTTCCGAGCCTCGATTTCGGCGATCTCCTTCACGTAGCCTGAAACACGACCAATGCTGGCTGCGGTAGCCTGCTTTTGCGCATTGCCTGCCGCTGCCCCTCCTTTGGCTGCGGTGGCACTGCCTGCTTGTGGAGAGAGTTCAGCACTCGACATCGCCACTTCGTTGTTCCACTCCAACTGTCTGCGACGTTTGTTCATGGCATCGTTAGCGGCTCGCAGATTGTTCACTTTTCTCTGGGCGAGCCATACGTCATAGACCGCGTTGGCCATGGTGTTGCAAAGTCCTGCATCGATCTTGAATGCACCTGCTTCGGGTAGCATGGCAAAAGCAGAGGATACATCGGGCCCACCTTTTCGGGTTGGGGCGAGCAAAAGAACGATTTGAGCAATCAAGTCACGATAAGCCTGATCTTCGGCACCATTCGCCTCCGGCGTGGCGAGGTAGATTTCGAATTTCGAACGAACAAGGCGGTTATTGTTAACCTGCCACATCTTGCCATCCCACGTCACCATTTCATTGCCGCTATCCACATGGGGTAGTGCATTGCCCAACAGTGGGTTGTTGTTGGATGACTGGCCGCCACCACTAGAAGGATGCGCATTGGCTGCAGGTGCTGGTGCCGGCTGGGACGCGCCTGATGCAGGTGCGGGCAAGACTTGTGCCGCAACAAACACAACGCTGAAAAAGCTAATCAACAGTGCAAAAGAGAAGGTTTTCATAGGAATCGATTCTCAGGCCTTGATGAGTTGAATGACTTCAAGAATGCCATTGTCTAGGACACGCACTTTAAATAGGTAACGCTGCCCGCGCTGGATATTGGCCTCTAAATCCGATGGGATCATCACTGGCACAAAGTTGCCGCCGTCACTGATTTGCACAGAAAAGAGTCGATCACTGTTTTTCCAAGCATCAAGCCTGTGATCAATGACGCCCTCCACTTTGTAAGTGTTTCCTGATAGCGCGTTCGAACCATCCAAATATTCTTCGAGACTGATAGGTGTCAGTCCCGTCATGGGGTCGCTGCCGCGATGTAACAGAGACCAGCCTCCGCCGATGCCTCCGAGCAGCATCGCGATGATCGCGATGAGATGAGAGGCTTTGATTCCTGATTGGGCTCTTCGTGGCATGGTGGGGGCTTTTAATGTCTGAAGAAAATGTAACGGAAGCTGCCACGGGGCAACTCCCAGCAGGACATGCTTCCGCATTCTCTTCGAGGTAAGGAGAGTAGGTGACAAATTCGTCACTGACATTTTTTTCACATTCACTGCTCATTACGTCATCATGAGAATGTCAGCAATAGGGTGCTTTAATAAACAAAAAACCTAATATGAAACGCAGTAAAACAATCGTGATCACTTTCGCGGCACTCACAATGCTAGGCTCGGGACAAGTCATGGGGCAAGCAGACATGCTGCCTATCAGCCGCACTGCTGGAGTGCTTACTGTGGGGCTGC
>JBIKYV010000038.1:0-28656 GCA_044355075.1 Prosthecobacter sp. | reverse complement strand
AAGGCACACGGGTATCCACGACGGCATGTTGAAGGTCGGCGGGTTTGCCCTTGTCATCGGTGAAGGTGAACTTGATCTCCGGGTGCTCCTTCGCACGCGGATCGATCTCGTTGGCCCGCTTCGAGAGGTCAAAACGCTGACCCTCGGCAGCGTGGAGGTGCGTGACGAAGACGAAGGCGAGAAGGAGGGATTTCATGCGGATGTGGACTGATTGTCGGCAGAAGAATGATCGGAACAAGGCTGCCCCCATTCCATTGCCTTCTAACGCTGTGCTAAACGAACGGGCAATGCAGGCTGGGTCTTCAGCGTGAGGCGCACATCGTCCGCATAAAGTGAGTCGAGCACCGCAGGGCGGATGTTGGGCCTGGCGGCGAGCTGGATGACGGCGAAATCGGCCTCAGAGGGCATGAAAACGCGCGTCGATCCATGCCGCCAGCGCCCCGCATCGCCTCCGAGCGTGGTCAGCATCGAAGAACCGCTGGCGAGCGACTCCGGCGCGGCGAAGGGCCATTTCGCATGCATGTCAGACGGATCACCGCTAAAGAGAAAAATTTGCGCGGTGAAGGTGACCGAGGGTTTCGTGTTGGCCGGCCTGTCATCGAGAAACCGCGCACTCAGCTCCAGCACCGCATCTGCCTCTGGAGCCAACCCAGCACGAAGCGGACGCAGGTCCACGATTTGAAAAACGTCGCACGAAATGGCCGGGCCAGCCGGATCTGCTTCATCGGCCCCTGGGCTCACGAATCGCAAAACCTGCCGTCCATCGCTCGCGGTGCGCTCCACGATGTCCGCCTCGTCTCCGCTCCACACACCGCTTTCACGCGGAAAACCGCGCCCGATAGCCCTTTGCTCAAAACTGCCGTCCACCAAGGAAGAAAGCCGCTCGGTGGTCGCCTTGGGCGATGAGATGGCCCAGACGATGGAGGCGCTGAAAAGGCCGATGACGAGTCCAGCCGCCATCGCGGCGATGGGGCGGATGATCCAGGTGAAGCGCTTCTTTTCCGGAGTGCGGCTGAAGCCACAGCCACTTTGGAAAGCCTCCTGACGGAAGCGATCATGGAGGGCCATCGAGCGCAATTGAGTCTCGGCAAAAAGCTGGCGTTTCGCGGGATCATCGCGCATCACGACTTCGAGCGCGGCGATCTCATCGGGCGTGAGCGTGCCATCCTGATGACGCATGAGCAGGTGAAGAAAATCGGTGTCGTTCATGAGGCGGATTCGGTTTGAAGGCGGGCGCGAATGCAGTCACCGAGGGCTTTGTGCAGGCGAGCGAGCGCTTGATAGACGGTTTCGATCTTGCGGCCCATCATCGCGGCTACATCAGTGCAGTTGCGGCGTTCGAAGTAGCGCAGGCGTAGCAGTTCGCGGTTGTTCGGCGTGATTTGCTCGACGCAGAGACTAAGCGCCTCCTGCATGACATCGACGCGACTCTGCTCCGGCCACTCGTCCGCCAGCAGAGCCAGCATTTCATCGCTCAGGCCCACATAGCGACCATCACGCGCCCGCAAGATGTCGATGGCGCGATTCTTTCCCGTGAGCCGAGTCCAGTTCATGAGATGCGCCGGAGTCTCAAAGCTGTCCGCCCGCGCCACAGCCTTCACGCACACCTCCTGAAACACATCCTCCGCCAGATGAAAATCCCGCGTCACATTGGCAAAGAACGCGGTGAGCGGCAATCGTTCGGTGAGCAGTATAGCAGTAATAGACTCTGGCTGGAGCATGGGGCGATAACATTACGCTGAGTCCGTAAGAATCTCGACATATGTGTCCTGTAGGCTAACCAGGTGGCAGACAAATTAGAGATGATAAGCGATTGCCTCTTGCGAGCATGGGCGATCGACTTTGGGCACAAACGGCTTCTTCATGAGGCTTTTTCTGAGTGAATAAAAGCGTGGGATCTTGTCTTCAGGGCTTCAGATGTTGCACCAGGAATTCCATGCGCAAACGAGAGCCATAAGGTGTTTCTGCGGCTCCATGACCAACACCCGCGATAGGCATAAAATCAAAGCTCTTCCCCGCCTTTTGAAGCGCGGCGACAACCTGTGTCGTACTCGCAGGATCGACGTTTGTGTCCAGCTCGCCAACGATCAGTAGCAGCTGACCTCGCAGCTTAGAGGCATCTTCCTTATTCGAGCTTTTCAGATACGACTCATCCACTGGCCAGCCCATCCACTGCTCATTCCACCAGATTTTATCCATGCGATTGTCATGACATCCACAGTCAGCTACTGCGACTTTGTAGAAATCATGATGATCCAGCAACGCGCGCATCGCATTCTGCCCACCCGCACTACCGCCGTAGATACCCACGCGGTTCAGATCCATCCACCATCGTGTTTTAGCCGCTTCCTCAATCCAGATTTTCCGATCTGGAAAGCCAGAGTCTTTGAGATTTTTCCAGCACACATCATGGAATGCCTTGCCACGATGGTTCGTGCCCATGCCATCCATTTGCACAACAATAAATCCGAGTTCGGCAATCACGTGATGTCCAATCAAACGACCAAAATCCTTGGGAGCAAAAGCGCCATGAGGCCCGGCATAAATATTCTCCACGATAGGATACTTCTTCCCAGGATCGAAGTTTGAAGGCTTAATGATCACTCCATGAATGTCTGTTTTGCCATCGCGACCCTTGGCCACAAAACGTTCGGGCATTGTCCAGCCAGTGGCGAGCAAAGCATCAATCTCTGCCGTTTCTAACAAGCAAACCCGACTGCCATCTAGGCTTCGGCGAAGCTCAATGACCGGCGCCAAATCCGCCCGAGACCACGTATCGATGAAAAACTCTCGGTTCGGTGAAAACTCGATGTGATGATTGCCATCCCCATGGGTTAGCTGCTGAAAACCTGTCCCATCGAAATTCACCCGGCAAAGATGCAGGTGATAGGGATCTTCTTTTTCACCCAAACCACTCGCGAGGAACCACAGCTGCTGATTCGCTTCATCGACAAACAAGACCTCGCGAACCGGCCAGGCTCCCTTGGTGATTTGCAACTTAGGCATGCCTTTTTTCACATCATATAGGTAGAGGTGACACCAGCCGTCGCGCTCACTCATCCAGATGACTTCCCCGCGGCCATGCAGCCAATGCCGCCAGTTTTTACCAGAGTAGTGAATGAACGTCTTGGAGGTTTCTTCGACCACGACACGAACCTCAGCCGTCTTCGCATTGACTGCGAGCACACGGTAGAGTTGATGCCCTCGCTGGTTGTAGTCGAAATAAAACTCGCTGCTGTCTGGCGCCCAGATGGCTTCCAACTCGCCATTTTCGGTAAACGGATTCTCATAAAGATCACGGGCTACGCGCAGCTTTGTTCCATCGCTTTTTTCGATCACCCATTGCGGCTTCGGCAGTGGATCACCAGGCTTGATGTAGTCGATGACTTTCAATGTCGGCTGGACACCACCGTTGGGTGTTGATTCAATGATTGTTACTTTCCGGCGCTCCACTTTCTCAGCCTCGGTAAAGATGATGCAGGAACGATCCGGTGAAGGGAAGCCTGCCTGTGACTTCTTCGCTCGCTCCATTTTGGCTTTAGAAATACCCTTACCGTCAATGATGAAGGTTTGCGGTTGTGAACTAGCCTCAACGACCGCGAGATGTGCGCCCATGCGGCTGGTGATGAGCCAAATATGACCATCGAAGGTGTGCTGCTCGCGTTCCGTACCTGCGCGAACACCGCCATAACGCACATGGTCGCCTTCCTGATTAATCCAGTATAGTTCTACGTCCTCATTCAGTTGGTTAATCAATTTAAGCCCGGATGATTCACCAGTGTGCCGCGTACGTCGCAGCTCGACTTTCATCGTTGACGTCTTTACGGCCTCTTTTTCCGGCAAACCTAACTCTTTGAGGCTCACAGCTGTCTTGCGACTACCGTTCGTAGCGTCGATCAAGATGAACTCTGCTTTCCCCGGTCCAGTCTGCACATGATACCAGAAAGATTTTCCCTCAGGCAGCCAGTTTGCTAACACACGATCACGAAAGACTTTATTCTCTGTGCGCTTGGGAAAACTCAGCGCAGCATCATAATCAGTAGCGAAGACCGAAAGGCTAAATGCTAAAAAAAGAAGTGGTTTCATGCGATACCGAATTGAAAGGGGTCCGCCGGATCAAGCCATAAGATCGATTCGGCCGTGATGAAGGCTTGTCCTTTGATGGTCGGGATGATGCCTTTTTCACCAGCCTCATAGCTTCCTTCAAACACACTACCGAGAATGCTCTCCTGTCGCCAAATCTCGCCTGGCGCCAGCATCCCATCCTCCGCGAGACAGGCGAGCTTAGCACTCGTCCCAGTCCCACACGGCGAGCGATCATACTCGCCGCCCGGACACATGACAAAGTTGCGACTGTGATTCGTCGCATCCTTCGCCGGAGCAAAAAGCTCGACATGATCCACCTCAGGATAACCTGCTTCACGGACAGCTTCACGCATGGCAAGACTTGCCTGCATCAAATGAGGAATGCTTCCCACCGTGAGATCAAGGCCATGATCTGACACCAAAAAAAACCAGTTACCGCCCCAGGCGATATCACCTGTAAATCCACCAGCCTTCACGGCTTTGGCTTTGCGAAAAGAAAGCACATTGCGAATGCTAACACAGCCGTCTTCATGCAGAACCGCCGTCACAATGCCCACGGGTGTCTCGACGCGATGCTCACCACCTATGATGCGCCCCAGGCGCTTCAACGTCGTGATAACACCGATCATACCATGCCCACACATGCCGAGTAAGCCTACATTGTTGAAGAAAATCACACCGGTGACGCAAGTCGTATCCTTTGGTTCCACAAGCAATGCACCGACCATCACCGAATGACCTCGGGGCTCACAGATGATGGCTCGACGGTAAGTTTCGAGCTGCGCGGCTTTTACCCCGCTCAAAACCACGCGCGTCGGCTCACCGCCAGTGTGGGAGTCCATGATCGAAATGCTGTGCATGCTTCACATGCCTCACCGCTAAGCAGATTTTGGTCTTGTGCTTTTTTCTTCACGCGCACTGGATTTTATCCAAATGCTAATGAGATAGATCACCCTAGCGACGCTGAAGCCTCACATAATCCAGGCCGACCATGTTCGACGGAGTCGCATCAGGATTCGGGGGAGCGAGTGTGAAGGTGAGTTGATGCTCGCCGGCAGTGAGATCATGCGTGCCCCAATCTTTTTCACCAGTATGGATGACTTTAGGAGTATTAAAGCCATCAAAGGTTGAGGCTACCGGCTTACCATCAAGCATGACACTCACCACGCCATAGTCATGCGCCATCGTGAGGGCAGCGAAAAGCGTGTATTTGCCGGATTCTTTCACTGGAATAGCAAGCGTTAGCTTATGCTCGGGCTTGCCACCGGTCCACCATAGCTGCGCACCGCCGCTCCAATCACTACCAAAGCCAGCCATACCTTGACGTCCGGTTTTACCGCCGGTGATTGCGAGGACTCTGAGCGCCTCCCCTTCGAACGCACCTTCGACACTGATCGCAGGGCCTTTCGAGCCACCGCCAGTCACGCCGCTTTGGAGATACTTCACGAGATCGATCACCATTTCCAGCTGGAGCGCATCAAACAGCCCTTCGGGCATCGTGCTGAGCTTCGACACCTCACGCTTCGCGATGTCCGCCTGCGGCAGCGTGAACTCGACACCTCCCATCATGGCGATCTTCACAGCGGCAGGGTTTTCATCCTTGATGACGCCGCTCATGACACGACCATCCTTCATGGTGAAGAGGTTGAGCTGATAGGCCTTGCCGATCACCGCATTCGGATCGAGTACGTTTTCGAGCAGGTAATTCAAATCACCACGATTGCTGCCCGTGATGTCAGGACCGACATTTTGACCTTCACCGAAGAGCTTGTGACAAGCACCGCAAGTCGCCATAAAGAGCATCTTCCCCTTCGCGAGATCGCCCTTCGCCAGCGCGACCGGATTGAGCAGCTCACGATATTTTTTCGTTCGCTCGGCAAGGTCGGCCTTCGGCGCATTCACATCGCCCCAGGCAGATTTGATGAGGGCTTTGATCTCCGCGTCGTCAAAGGCGGTAAGCTGTCGGACCAAAAACGGCGATAAAGCCGTTGCAGGCACGGTTTTGGCCTCCAAGGCTTTCAAGAGCACTTTTGAGCCTTCCTTGGTCGAAGCGAGCGTGTTGACCGCATCCGGCAATTCGTTTGCGGAGAGCTTGGGAAGGGCTGCACCAAGGACTTTCGGCGTTTCAGCGTCTTTGAGCGACGCGAGCGCCTGGATGGCCTGTCGGCGAAGGGAGGCTGGTGAGTCGTTGGAGACGATGTGGAGCAGGAGTTTGGCCGTGGCGGCATCCTTGGCCTGCAACAGCACCTTCAAGGCGCTTTCACGCGCCGATGGGTTTGCGGTCGCGAGGGCGAGTCGATCGCGGAAGTGCTTCAAAGCCGCCTCGATACCCATGTGGGCTTCGAGTTCGAGCAATAACGTGGTTGCGACTTCGGCTAAAGCCGAAGCCACTTTTTCCCGCATCGCGGCCCAGTTCGCCGGCTGCGACACCTTGCTGCCTCCACGAGCAGCCTGCACGATGGCCGTGAGCAAATTCTGTCGCAGTGCCACGTCCTTAGATTCCGCTGCGAGCTTGAGTAGCCCTTGAATCCCCGCTTCCTCGCCAGCCAAACGGCGATAGATGAACTCCGTGACCTTCGGCATCTTCGACACCGCCGCGAGCTGCAACCCCACCGCCGCATCCGCCGCCACGACCGGCTCGATGCCATACCAAATGAGCAGCGGGATCATCGGATCGTCCTTGTCCTCGCCATGCTTAAGGAGCGCGCTAGCGAGATTTTTGCGTTGGTCGATGGGGAGACGTTGCAGCGCAGAGGCGAGTTCGCGGCGGACGATGGGTGAAGGATGCTTCTGGGCTGCTTCACTCAAAACACCAAGGTCAGTGTCGGCGAAATCACTTCCCGTAGTTGCAAGCCTAACAGATTGGGCGGCGAGCTTCTGATCTTGATCAGGTTCGAAGACCTGGCTGTGGAGGTTTTTCGGAGGAATGACCACGGCATTCGCCCATAGATGGCGCACCTTCTCACCGCTAGAACGAGGCTGGCTGGCATTTAAAGAAGCAATGGCATGACGCAAATCGTGCCCAGCATGTCTTTTTTCCATTAGCACCCGCCGAGCCATTCTAGAGAACCACTCGTTCTCGGTCTGCACGGTGAGTTTGGCGAGGGTTTCATCACTTTCCTTGGCGAGATCGAAGGGGGCGGCTGGGAAAGGAGCGCCGACACTACTGTCCGCGCTCCCGTATGAAATGCGGTAAATCCGCCCATTGCTGCGATCCCAATGCTCCACGGCTCCACTGCCGCGATGGCAGATTTGCTGATCTGACCAGTCACTCACATAAAGGGCACCGTCCGGGCCGACTTTTTGTGTCACAGGGATGAAGTGCATGTCATTGGAACGCAAGAAGTCGGCGGCGTGCTTGCCAATGTAGCTGCTGCCTATGGGGTCAGTGTAATTCGAAACAAGTCGATGGCCGTGGAGGTTGCCGAAGAGGAGCTGGTTGCGATAGGTCAGCGGGAAGAGGTTGCTCTGGTAAATGGCAAGGCCACAGTGCGCGTGACCACCACCGAGGGCGTTAGTGTCAGCATTGGCGAAGCCCGCGCCAGTGGTTTGATCAAAGTTAATGTTAGGCCTCAGACTGCCCGCGTAGTGCGCGTGGTCAGCGATGGTCTTGATGTCATCGTAAGTGTAGGCGTTGAAGTGCTGCCCGGCCTGCCGTTGATACCGAGCGCCTGGCACGATGTGATACAGATGCGGAATGACACAGGCGGTGACGAACCACTCACCATGCTGATCGTAATCGAGTCCCCAAGGATTGCTGGTGCCATGCGCGAAGACCTCAAACTCATGCCGCACGGGATGATAGCGCCAGACGCCGGCATTGATGGGCTCTCGCTGATCATCAGGCGTGCCTGGTTTGCCGACGCGGCTGTGCGTGAAGACACCGTGGCAGCCGTAGAGCCAGCCGTCGGGTCCCCAGATGAAACTGTTGAGTGTTTCGTGCGTGTCTTGGCTGCCCCAGCCGTCGAGGAGAGCATAAGCGGTGAAGTTGAGGCCAGGCACCTGCGAATAGGACGCATAGGTCTTATAAGTCACATGGGACGCATGTGTCCCATTCAAGGCGTCCGCGCGGTCATCGTGATCGAGATCGGGAATGAACATCAAATACGGCGCGGCACCGACCCACACGCCCCCGAAGCCAAGCTCGATGCCGCTGACAAGATTCAGGCCTTCACAGAAGATCTTTTTCGTCTCGAAGATGCCATCGCCATCCTTGTCTTCCAGGATTTTGATGCGGTCCTGGCCTTGGCCGACCTCGCGGGGCTGCGGATAGCTATTGCCTTCCACGACCCAGATACGCCCACGTTCGTCGAACGTGAGCGCGATGGGCTGCACGACATCCGGCTCTGCAGCGATGAGTTCGGCTTTAAAACCGGTGGGGAGCTGGATGGACTTCAGCGCGTCCTGCGCCGACTGGCCTTTAGCGTATTCAGCCTGCGGCTTGAGAGCGGGGCCGTAGAGCTTTTTAGGCATAAGGTCGGCGGTGGTTTCGCTTCGCTGCTGCGTGAGGATGTAAACGCCCGCTTTGTTGCCGACGACGATGTCGGGCAGCAAGTCGCCGTTCACATCACCGACTTGCACATCCGTGCCAACACCACTTTCAGCATCGACGAGGTGCGGGACGAAATCGACGCCGCCTTTGCCATCGCGCTTGGTTTGATACCAATAGATGACGCGGTGGCCACGCTCGTCGGGATCGTGGCCGTTGTGCGCCCAGTAGCGTTTACCAGTGACGATGTCTTTGATGCCATCTCCGTCGATGTCGGCTAGGTGCGCGGCGTGCGGCTGGGAGAAGACGATGCCATAATCATTGTCCTGCGGCTGCTCGCTGGCGAGCATGATGCGCTGCCAGTTCGCAGTTCCTGGTTCTTTGTTCTTGGTTTGCAGGAAGACGGCGACGCCATAGCGATGCGCGGCCAATGAGGTGAAGACATCGTTGGTCCCGTTGCCGTCGAAGTCATACGCGAACATCTGCGCGCCACCGCCGACACCGGCGGCGAAGTTGTGCTGGATGAAATGAGCCCTCTTCACGCCGCTTATGGTAAAGCTACCGGTGTTCTCCCACCAACGCCGTGCCTCCAGCAGATCCATTCGGCCATCGCCATTTACATCACCGACGCCAAGGCCGTGAGTGAACTTCGCGACTTTCATGTCATCGGTAGCATAGACGAATGGCCACTTCTCCGTGGGTTTTTCCCAGTTCGGGGCGAACCAGCCGAACCGGCCTCCCGTGCTACACACAATCTCCGGTTTGCCGTCGCCGGTGATGTCGGTGAAGACGGGCGATTCGTTGTCCACCCCATCGGCGATGATGTGCATAGACCAGGGTTTGTCGTCGTGCGTGCCGGGATTCAGGTAGAGACGAGCTTCCTTGCCCGGGAAGCCGAGGATGAGGATGTCGTTGCGCTTATCCTCATCGAAATCGTAGACATAAGCGAAGAAGTTATCCGAGTATCCATTGATGCTAAAAATCTTTGGCTCGTAGTAGGCGTGCTTTTTATCAAAGGCTGGACCTTCCCACCAAAACGGGCCGGAGACCACGTCGGGTTTGCCATCGCCGTTGATATCACCAATCGCGGCGCCCTCGGAATAGAAGTTAGCGTCGAGTTGATGCCGCTTCCACGTGATCTGCGTAGCAGCGAGCAAATGCAGGGCTGGGAACAACAAAAATAGGACAGCGCTTGTTTTCATCATCATTAAAAACTAACGCAAATTTTCCCTACAAGCATCAGACAAGCTTTAGGTAAAATCGGACGGCTAATATATCACAACTTTTTCAATGCAACTCGCGCCCGAAGCTTTGTCTCTACATCATCAAAATCTCGGTTAGGCATGGCCAACCCCTTCTCCAGCCATTGACGGGCCTCTTCACGGCGGCCCATCTGAGCGTAGGTTCGACCAAGCTCAATCGTGTGAATGAGTCGATCTGGACGCAGTGCAATAGCTTTCTGAAAATAGCTTAACGCCTGCTCATTTGAAGCCGCAGGGATGTCACCATAGATGATCTTTGCCAAACCCAAAAGCAGGCTATTCGCCCCAGCCATGCCTTGATGCCAGCGTCCTAGAATATGCCAGGCATAATCGCTATTGGGATCGAGGGAAGCTGCCTTTTCCGCAGATTCCTTGATGCGCCTAGCTGCTTCAACTTTCTCACGAGCTCCTTGGAGTTGAGCCAATCGCCCAAGGCAAATCGCGATGCTGAGGTGCGCATCACTGTTGAATGGATCAAGCCCTTTAGCACGCTCGGCATAGGCGAGAGCAGTGCGAGCCGACTCAAGCTTTTGCGCATTCGAGCCGAGGCCGTTCATGCGACGTATGTATTGCCGTGTGATACGCACTAGCAGTGCCGCATTTTTAGGATCTAGATTTTCCGCAGGTAAATAAAAGCGCAGCGCTTGGTCAGGCTGATGTCGGTCATCACACTCATTGCCCTGACGAATCAGTGTCGCGACATCCTGCGCTAATGCAGCGCTCAGACAGGTGCATACCAGGATGCAGATGAGCAGGCGTTTCATGCCGATTCAGTCAATGCGGTTTCACAAATCGATAGTGGGAAACAATCCATTCTTCCCCGTTCGCGTAGCCCCAGAGCTCCGCACACGCCATGTAAAAGATGCGCCAGTAGGCCCACCATTTTACCGCCTGGTCTTCACCATAGGTTTCACGAAATAGCGGCAAGATCTCGGCCTTATGTTCATCCATGCGCGAGAGCCATGCCTCTGAAGTTCGGCTATAATGCATGCCACTGACGCGCCAGTGCTGCTCGATGCGAAGATCATCCTGAAAGTAGAGCAGCAAATCATCACTCGGCATTTGCCCGCCCGTGAAGAAATACTTAGCCATCCAGTCATTTTCACCCTGCACTTCGAAGTGGTAGGCTGTGTCGTGATGAGTGAAGATGTGAACGAAGAGTTTGCCGCCCGGCTTTAACCACGTGCAGATGCGGCGCAGTAGCTCCTGGTAGTTTTTCATGTGTTCGAACATCTCGACAGAGACACAGCGATCGAAGATGCCATCGCCAACCCCCTGAAAGTGGATCATGTTCGTCGTCAGAACTGTGAGGTTCTTGAGACCACGACGCTCAGCCTCCGCCTCAATGTGCAGCTTTTGCGTGCGTGAGTTCGATACGCTGGTGATTTTGGCGTTGGGATAATGCTCCGCCATCCAGAGCGAGAGAGAGCCCCAGCCACAGCCGAGTTCCAAGATGTGTTGTCCATCCGCGAGTTCAGCGCGCTCGCAGGTCATGCGGAGCATAATGGCCTCGGATTCGTCAAAACCGGTATTCATCTCCGGCCAATAACCGCTGCTGTATTTCAGATGTTTGCCCAGACAGAGCTGGTAAAAGCGCGTCGGCACCTCGTAATGCTGTTCATTAGCCTCATCCGTCGCAATGGCGATGGGCGATGCCTTGAGACCTGCAATGTGCCGCATGAGCGCTGCATGACGGGATTCCCCATCGGGCGCACGATGGCGCTTCAAAGTGGCAGCGAGTCGCTGACGAATGCCAAAGCGAATCACCGCATCCGGCAGGAGGTCTTTGGCAAGGAGGTCGTTGACGTTCAGCATAAGGATATCCGGGGATATGCGGATGACACGCACGGGCGGATTCATCTTTTCCCACTGAACTGTATGCCAAACGGTCTATTCTTTACGGCGGATTGATCCCGTTTACCCGAGATAACTGACAGGCACCCCTACGATCCGACCACGTTTCAGTGGCAAAAGCGTGGCTTCCGGCTAAAAACACCACCCCACCAATCTGGGCTCCCTGCCATGCAAAATCAAACCCCCGCCCCTGAACTCTCTGAATCCGAGCTTCTGCAAGTCCGCCGCCATAAACTGGATGAGCTGCAGAAACGCGGCATTGCAGCTTATGGCGGAAAGTTTGAGGTATCTCATGATCCAGGCTCATTGAAGGCAGAGTTTACGGAGGGAATCGACGTGCGCGTGGCTGGCCGAGTCCTTTCGCGACGCGTCATGGGCAAAGCGACATTCTTCGATGTGGGTGACATATCAGGCCGCATTCAGTGCTACCTGAGCAAAAGTGACGTGGGCGATGAAGGTTACGCTCTCTTCAATGACCTGATGGACATCGGCGATTTTGTAGGCGTGGCCGGACAGACCTTTGTCACCAAAAAAGGTGAGCGTTCCATTCATCTGAAGGAATTGACGCCGCTATCCAAAGCTCTGCGCCCATTGCCGGACAAATGGCACGGAGTGACCGACAAGGAAATCAAGTATCGCCAGCGCTATCTTGATCTCATTTCCAATGATCGCAGCCGTGAGCTCTTTGTGATTCGCAGCCAAATGGTCGCCGAGATTCGGCGCTATTTGCATGAACGCGCATTCTTAGAAGTGGAAACTCCGATGATGCAAGACGTGCCTGGGGGTGCGGCTGCACGACCTTTTGAGACGCACTTCAATGCGCTGGATCAAAAGATGTATCTGAGGATCGCGCCTGAGCTTTACCTAAAACGTCTGCTCGTCGGTGGCTTCAACCGCGTGTTTGAGCTGAACCGAAACTTCCGCAATGAAGGCCTAAGCCGCCGCCACAACCCCGAGTTCACCATGCTAGAGGCTTACTGGGCTTATGCGGACTTTGAACAGATGGCAGATCTCGTCGAAGGCATGATCTGCCACTTGGCTGAGAAGTTCTGCGGCGGGTTAGTCATCCAGCACAAGGATGAAGAAGGCAATGTCACCAAAACGATCGACCTAACTCGCCCCTGGAAGCGCGCGCCCTATCGCGAGCTAGTGAAAGCAGCGGCAGGCGAGGATTGGTTTACCTTGAGTAAGGAAGCCAAAGTCGAGCGTGCGCAAAGTCTAGGCGTGCATGAAATTCACGCTGGAGATGAGCATCACGAGCTGGATCAAAAGGCATTCGAAAAGCTGGTGGAAGAAAAGAGCTTCAACCCCACTTTTGTCACGCATGTGCCGAAGGAACTCGTGCCACTGGCCAAGCAAAACACGACCGATAGCAGCGTGGTGGATGTCTATGAACTCATCATCAATGGTCAAGAAATTAGCCCTGGCTACTCCGAGCTAAACGATCCGGTAGTGCAACGTGAGCGCTTGGAGCATCAAGCCGGTGAGGAGACGCAAAAGATCGACGAAGAGTTTCTCCTGGCGCTGGAGCATGGTATGCCACCAGCTGGTGGCATCGGTATTGGCATCGACCGTCTGATCATGATGCTGACCGGAGCCGAAAGCATTCGCGACGTCGTGCTGTTTCCTCAGCTGAAGCGCAAGGAGGCATAACGCATTCGCCGCTCACGCTGCTAAGGAAGAAACATCAGGCGATCAAAGGCCCCGTCACCGGTAGCTTCAGGGCTTCGGTGACGGCAGTGACTAAATGATCGGCAGGCACAAGCTTTTGTTCACGGCTAACCAGATTTTTCATCTGCACCTGCGGATACTCGGCTCCATAGACTAGGGCAAAGCGAGCTCTCAGGTACTCAGCAGCCTGAAATTGCTTGCCTACCTTTTGTGCATTTAGGCTGAAATCCACCCTGACTCCAGCGGCCCGCAGAGCCTGAACCGCAGCTAGGGCCGGAGCACGTTGGGCCTCATCAGCGACAACTATATAGGCTTCCACCCCCATCTGAGCATTCAGGTAATCGGTAATGCCAAACTGGGCCCCTGGAGTCTTCGATAGGAGGATGCCCAACACGACATCGCCCATGGCAAAGCCTGCACTTGGCATATCGACGCTGCCATCGCTCATCAGGGCACATAGTTTATCATATCGACCACCACCAGCCACAGCCCGCAGACCATGCTTGAGATCGAACACCTCAAACACCATGCCGGTGTAATAGGCCAAACCACGAACGATGGTCGCATCAATGCGCACATAATGCCAAAGACCACGCGCTTCGAGATCAGCGCGTAGTGTCGCAAAGATCGGGTGATCACCGTCCACACTTGCCATAAAGGCACGCACATCCTTAAGCGTGAGTTGGATTTTAGCCAACTTCTCAGCCGTGTCCTCAGGTTTGGCCCGTTCAATCTTATCAATGATGGCCAAGAAAGCTGTCCAGTGTTCCTCGGGTACCTTCCTGTCTTCAAGGTAATGCGTCCAAACCTGGCGATTGCTCAGTCGAATGACAAAATCCTCGGCCTGAATGCCAAAGGCCAACATCACGTCCACTGCTAGTGCGACCAACTCTGCATCGCTGCCCTGATTGGCATCTCCCAGAATGTCCGCATTGAACTGAATGAATTCACGAGACCTGCCTTCTTGGGGTTCTTCGTAGCGAAAGCACGGGCCGATTTGAAACCACTTCATGGGCTTCTTGTAGTCGCGTTGGCGTGCTGTAGCCATGCGCGCGAGTGAGGGAGTCACCTCGGGCCGCAGCGAAATATCACGCCCACCCTTATCCTCGAAGCAGAAGAGTTGCGCTGTGATTTCATCGCCACTCTTCTTCTTGTAGAGATCCGTCGATTCCACCAGTGGCCCCTCATACTCCATAAAGCCATAGCGGCGGGCAATCTGTCGCCAAGTATCGAAGATATAATTACGGAGCGCGCAGTCTTCGGGGAAGAAGTCGCGGAAGCCTTTGACGGTGCGGAAAGTGGCCATGATCGGAGTGGCGCGACCCATGCCTTTCACCAGGCTCTTGGTCAAGCTCTGGACGAATCCGCATCAAGACATCAGACACAAGCGCCCCCCAATGAGGCGAGTGCATAAGGAAGCTGTCCGGACGCACGCGTTCTGTAACACATTCATCCGTCTGGACGTCAACGGGCAGAAAGTCATCCTGCACAAGCTCTGCGGTCCCATGCGCTGATGGATGAGTTTTAAGATCCAGTAGCCCAAACTTTCAGTCTAGGAGGATGATTGATCTCGAAAGCCAAGACACCCAGCCTTTTTTAAGTTCGTCTTAACAAGAATGAATTCACTCACTGCATGACACGGCGAGTGACTTCGATGCCATCTTTGACGGTGTCGGGTGGGTGCATCAAGACTTCATCACCCATCTGGAGACCAGAGAGGACTTGACTTAGCTTGCCATCACTGCGTCCGATCTGAACTTTTGCTTTGCGGGCTTTACCGTCGTTGTAGAGATAGGTGAGCCAATCGCCACCCTCACGAAAAAGGGCACCGCCTGGCACGAGCATGACATCAGGGTTTTGCCAGACGGCAATGCGAACCTCAACGCGAAAGCGGTCGCCTAGCACGACACTAGCGGGTGTTTTCTCCAAATCACAGAGCACAATGACACGCTGCTCTTCGACACCTAGAGCGGATACTTTGGTGAAGGCAGCAGGCTCGACGCGGCGCACGCGTGCCTTCAAACATTCTTCACCGCCCCATTGTTCGACGAGCACCTCTGCGCCTTCACGGATGCCGACAGCGTCGCGCGAGAGAATTTCGGCCTCGATCTCCAGATCAGTGGGATCACCGATTTCTAGCAGCGGCGTGCCTGCGGCAATGGTCATGGCACTTTCTTGCTGAACCTTAAGCACACGGCCACTCACTGGAGCACGCACCTCCACTAGGTCGGCTTTGCTGACAGGTTCTGTCAGGGTCTGTAGCGCGGCTTGAGCCTGAGCGAGTTCATGATCGGCCACTTTCAGAGCGAACTCTCCCGCTCTCACCTCACGGTCTCGCATTTCGGCTTCGCGCTCGATCATATCGCGATCACTGATGGAAATGCTGCCAGCCTCCGCAGTCTTTTGCACACGCTGCCAATTTGCTTGGGCAAACTTCGCTGCCGTGCGGGCCATTGCTAAGCTTTGCTCAGAACGCTGGCGGGCGGCATCGGCTGCGTGCACGCGCGCCTCGGCCTGGGCTTGCGAGCGGCTATCCAACAATGGAGCCATGGCAGGTTCAATGACAGTCAGCAGGGTTTCTTCAGCCTTAACGATGTCTCCGGGCTTGAGGGAGATACGCTTCATGCTTCCTGCTGCGGGCGAGGCTACGATGTAACGATTGCGGATGCGGGTCTTACCCTCCTCCACAACATACACGGTCAAGGGGCCGCGGGCGACGGTCGCTGTCTCAACAGGGATTGGCTTAGGCCGTAGGCCAGCCAAGACAAGTCCAAGCAAACCAAGGCCAAGTCCCCAAAAGACAAGCTTGCGCAGTAAGCCACGTGGGTTGGTCTTTTTTTGCGCCTCCCAAGGGGGGGTGGAGGATTTTTCCATAGCTCTTGCTGCTAAGCGAGGCGTGGCCGTTTCTCAAGCCCCAGCTAGATCAGTCGCAGCCGCGTGAGGTCCTGCGTGTCGATCATGCCCACAGGGCGGTGCTGATCATCTAGGACGACAAGGTCATCGATGCGCTTTTGTTCCAAAGTGGCCAACACCTCAGCAGCGAGACGGTCCGCCTGGATGGTGACAGGATGCTTTGTCATAAAGTCGGCCACAGGACTGGTAGCGATGTCCTGACTGCGCTGAAAGGCGCGCACGAAGTCGCCATGGGTAAAGACACCCGCGAGGGTACCATCTCCAGCAGTGACGATTGCGGCTCCTGAGCGCGCAGCGGTCATGGCGCGCAAGGCGGAGCTGACGCTACTTTCGGGTGTCACGAGAGCCAGTTGGCTGCCTGTACGCATCACATCGGAAACGCGGGTTAGCAAAGCACGTCCAAGGGAACCCCCAGGGTGCAATCGCGCGAAGTCCTCTGCCTGAAAACCACGCGCCTCCAGCAGCACCATGGCCAGTGCATCGCCAAGCACGAGCATGACGGTGGTGCTAGACGTGGGCGCGAGGTTCAGTGGGCAGGCCTCTTGGCTAACCTGAGTGTCCAGCACACAATCGGCATGGTTAGCCAGGGTAGAACCCAACCCACCGGTGAGGGCAATGATGGGCAGGCCTAACCGCTTCATGTGGGGCAAAAGATCCAAAAGTTCTGCCGTCTCGCCGCTCTGGCTCAGCATCAGGGCAAGGTCACCCGCATGAACAACGCCCAGGTCTCCGTGCAGGGCATCACCGACATCCAGGCACACCGCAGGCGCACCGGTGCTGTTTAGCGTGGCCGCGATCTTGCGGCCGATGTTGCCACTCTTGCCAACGCCACAAACCACGATTTTTCCTGCCCTCGCTTGGCAGGCCAGCAATAGCTCGACCGCTTGGGAAAAGGCATCTCCGATCCTGCCATGCAGGCGTTCTAATTCCTCAATTTCCAGGCGAATAACGCGACGGGCTTTCTCGGGGTGACTCATGTATAGGGGACAGAAACTTCTACCATAGGCGCAAACGCCGCAATGCCATGTACATGTTCGCCTTTTTACCGGAGTTTCATGCTAGGTCCACAGGTTGCGGTCCAGCGTGCGGTAGCCGATGGCCTCCAACACGCTATTGGCCTCAATGCACTCTAGTCCTTTCAGGTCGGCCAGCGTACGGGCGACTTTTAAGATGCGGTCATGCGCACGGGCGCTGAAGTTCATCTCTGTCATTGCATGCTCTAGCAGCCCCGCACACTCGGCATCCAGCGCACAGTGCTTTTTGATTAGCCTCGGCGTCATAGCACTATTGGTATGCACTGCTTTCTGACCTTTGAAGCGCTCGGCTTGGATCTGGCGTGCAACTTCCACACGGCTACGAATCACATCCGAACTTTCACCAGGTTCGGCTTCAGCCAAAGCCTTGTAATCCACTAGCGGCACCTCCACGTGCAGGTCAATGCGATCCAAAAGCGGTCCACTGATGCGCTGCCGATAGCGCTGAATCAAGGCGGTAGAGCAGCGGCAAGCACGCTTTGAATCACCGTAAAACCCGCACTGACAGGGATTCATGGCTGCGACAAGGAGGGCAGCGGCGGGGAAAGTCACGGTACCAGCTGCACGCGAGATAGTGACACGACCATCCTCCAACGGTTGGCGCATGACCTCTAGAGTGCTGCGGCGGAACTCAGGCAGTTCGTCCAAAAAGAGCACGCCATGGTGTGCGAGTGAGATCTCCCCTGGGCCTGGATTGGAGCCACCGCCGAGCAGGCCCGCATCGCTGATCGTGTGGTGCGGCGAGCGAAAGGGACGCGTGGCGACAAATGCACAGGACTCACTCAGCAGACCACTGGCGCTGTGAATCTTCGTGGTCTCAATCGCCTCGGCCTCGCTCATCTTCGGCATGATGGTCGGGATGCGTTTGGCGATCATGCTTTTCCCCGTGCCAGGCGGGCCGACCATCAGCAAATTATGACCGCCGGCCACAGCAACCTCGATCGCACGCCGGGCCTGACTCTGGCCTTTCACATCGGCAAAGTCGATGTCGTAGTGAGCGGACGCGGCAAAGAACTCTGCCGCTCGACAAGGCTCGATGGCCAGATCGAGGTCGCCTTTCAAGAAATCCACCACCTCCCGCAGGGTCTGCGCGCCAATGATCTCGATGCCACCGACCACACTGGCCTCTGCAGCGGCACGACGTGGCACAATAAGCCGCTTACGCCCTTTTCTCCGTGCCTCCAGGGCCACCGCCAGCAGACCGCGCACAGGCCTGAGCTCTCCGTTCAGCGCCAACTCGCCAATCATTGCTGTCTCAGCTAAGGCGGGGATGGGAATCTTCACTCGATGGGCGATCAGCGAGATTGCAATAGGCAGATCAAAGCCAGGGCCTTCCTTTTTCAGATCGGCCGGCGCCAGATTCACAGTTGTGGTCCCCTCATTCATCGCAAAACCGCTGGAGGAAATCGCCGCCGTCACTCGCTCCCGGCTTTCTTTCACGGAGGTATCGGGCAGTCCGACAATAAACATTTTTGGAGTACCACCGCCGTCGTGGGATTCGATCTCAACCTCCAGCGCATCGACACCGGCGAGAGTGGCTGAGTAAGTGCGGGCGATCATGTAGACCGACTATCAAAAAGCGGAGTGAAGGCGCAAGCAATCGTTTAGGCAAAGTAAGAATATCAAATATTTGCCACCAAGATATGACTAGTCTCATCTCAACAACACTAGAGGCAGGCGTCTCATTGACGAATCTGCTGAAGCCCGCCAAACCTACACACTTTCACTCATGACTCTGCCTTTGATCGCCGTCACAATGGGGGACCCTGCAGGGGTTGGCCCTGAAGTCTGCCTAAAATTGCTCGCGGATACATCGGTGAGAGAGTTTGCCATCCCGGTCATCTTTGGCGATGCACGAATCCTAGCACGCTGTGCGAGACAGACCGGCCTGGAACCACCCCGCCGAATTCTCAGCGAGATCGAATGGGCGGAAGCCTGTGGCCAAATCGCCGAACCCTGCGTGCTGGATGTGTTCGGCTTTGACGCAGCAGGCTTCGAGCCTGGCGTAGTCAGCGCCAAAACAGGTGCTGCGGGTTATCGCTACGTGGAGAAGAGCATCGAAGCTGCCATGGCACACCAAGTCGCTGCCGTGGCCACAGCTCCGTTAAACAAGGAAGCCCTGCGAGCAGCTGGCATTCACTACCCTGGCCACACAGAGATCTTTGCCGACAAAACCGGTGCCAAGCGCGCCTGTATGTTTCAATATAGCGATGAAGTGCGGGCAAGCTTTGTGACGGTGCATGTCGGCTATCATGAGGTGCCAGAGCTACTAACCGTGGAGCGTATTTTGGACGTCATCGAACTTACCGCTGAAGCCATGCAGCGCATTCGCGGCACGAAGCCGAAACTCGCCGTGTTAGGGCTGAATCCACACGCCGGAGAGCATGGCCTATTCGGCAACCGTGAGGAAGAGCGTATCATCCAACCGGCCATCGAGGCCGCAAGGGCCAAGGGCATCACCCTAGAAGGCCCACTACCCCCTGATACCGCCTTTTTGCCCAACAAACGGCGTAGCACAGATGCGATGATTTGTATGTATCACGACCAAGGCCACATTCCACTCAAGGCGCTAGCCTTCGACACTGCAGTGAATACAACGCTTGGGCTGCCCATCATCCGCACCAGCGTCGATCATGGCACGGCCTGTGATATCGCCTGGCAGGGCAAGGCCACACATAGCAGTCTCTTTGAGGCGGTGCGGCTCGCGGCAAAGCTTAGCCAGGGCTCTGCTTAGACCACAGGACGTATCGGCGAATCTCGATCATGATCGTTATCCTGGCTGATGACTTCTCCGGCGCGGCTGAGCTCGCCGGCATCGCAGCGACCTGTGGACTCAGCGCGGAGGTTCACACTCGCTTTCAACCAGACTCGACAGCGGATGTCATCGCCGTGGACACCGACACACGCTGGCGCACAGAAGCCGAGGCCATCCAGATCATGCTAGGTGTGGCTCAGAAGGTCCAAGCCGCCCGACCCAGTTGGATCTACAAAAAGACAGACTCTGTCCTGCGTGGTCATGTGCGCGCTGAGATCGAGACCCTGATGAATGTGACCGGTCTAAACGACTGCCTATTCATTCCCGCCAATCCCTCCAAAGCGCGAATCATCGAGCATGGGCATTACTTCATCCAGGGTGTGCCACTGCACGAAACGGTCTTTGCCCAAGACCCCGATTATCCGCGTCGCTCATCAGAAGTGCGTCAACTGTTAGGCCAAAGCACAAAGCTTCGCACATGCGATGCGAGTGTAGCCGGAGACCTGGACCTTTTGTTGCCAGACTCGACGTTAGCAGCCGGAGCGGCTGATTTTTTTGCGGCCCAACTGAAACGCCACCTACCCTGTGACTCAGCTTTACCCAAGCTTGGCCAAGTCAAACCCGAACGCATTTTGCTGCTTAGCGGCAGTCTCGCTGCTTGGGAGACCGGAGGTGCCGCACAAATGCAAAGTATGGGCTTCACGGTCAAAACATTGAGCGAAGCCATCTCACCTACGATCTGGCAGGAAACTCACCGACTCATGCTAGCCATTGGCGGACCCCGACAGCATGATGCCGCTAGGCTCATCGACCGACTCATCGACAAAGCTATGCCTCTAACCCAACCAAGCCAAGGGCTGCACATCGCCCTGGAGGGTGGGGCCACCGCGATGGCCTTCATCCGCCGCATGGGCTGGACTCGCCTAACCGTGATTCCAGAAGCGCATGTGGGCATGGGAACGCTACGACCTCCAGATGGCCCTTGTCTCTGGGTGAAACCTGGAAGCTATCCGTGGCCAGATGACTGTCTCTGAAGGTGTGGCCTTGGTTTTACCAGCCAAATCTCTGACCGCAAAGGTATGCGGTGATACACACATCTCCCATTGCACAGCATGCTCGATACCGTGAATGGAGAGGCAAAAGGCTACATCGCACATTAGCCAAAGTGAGTTAGACACATTCGAGAACCATCTGATCTCATTCGATAGCATTGCACTGCACTTAGGACATTACGCGGTCTCTAATGCGGCTGCTCGCAGCTGCGCTACGTAATCTAAACATGCTCAGGAAACGTCTATTTGCTGCCTTAGGTTTGATGCTTCTGCTGGGCTCATGTTCCACCGTGAAGAATCCGCCTTTGCAAACTGTGCCCCACCTGGATCTCCAGAGATTCATGGGAGATTGGTACGTCGTCGCCCACATCCCCTACTCCTTAGAAAAAGGCAAAGTCGGCACTCTGGATCGCTACGTCCTGCGGCCAGATGGGCGGATCGATAACTCTTACCTCTTCCGTCGGGGTAACTTGGAGGCTCCCTTGGAGGAATGGAAAGGTGTAGCATGGGTGGTGAATCCATCCACGAACGCAGAATGGCGTGTACAGTTTCTCTGGCCCTTCCGCGTTCCATATCTCGTGACCGCCTTGGACAAAGATTACCAGTGGGCTGTCATTGGCTATCCTAACCGCAAGCTTGGCTGGATTCTGTCTCGCACACCCCAGATGGATCCCAAGGATTACGACTTCGCCTTGCAGAGCCTAAAACATCAAGGCTATGACATCACCAAGTTTGCGCTTGTGCCGCAAAAGCAAGCTCTAGGCAAAGGGGTGCATTGAAATGAAAAACCTCATTGCCTTCATCGACCTTCGCCGGTTTGTGAGAGACGACCATAAACTAGGCCAAGTTTTTGAAATCATGAACCCAGATAGGCCTGCGCTAATTGCATCGGGCTGAGTTGCGCACCTTGAAACTGGAAGGCTAGTCGACCATTCCGTAGAATACCCACTTCATCAGTATCGAGCGATAAATGCCAGAGATCATGGGTGGTTAAGAGGATGGCTGCTCCCTCCTGACTTAGCTCGCGCAAGAGCGTGGCTAGGTGCGTGACTGCCACTGGGTCGAGCCCCGTCGTGGGTTCATCCAGCAACAAGACGCGGGCTTTTCGCGCCAGCGCGAGTGCCAGCGCGACTCGCTGCCTCATGCCTTTGGAATACTGACCTAGGCGACGACAGGTGTCATTTTTGGACAATCCAACACGGTCGAGCAAGTGCTGTTTTTCCTGGGTGGATAGTTTACAGCCGGAGAGTCCTGCAAAGTAGCTCAGATTTTCCTCACCGCTCAGTTCTGGATACAAGGCGACGCTTTCAGGAATGTAGGCGATGCGCTTGCGAACTTCGGCGGCTGCAATCTGGGGATCAAGACCATCCACGCGCACCTGACCTGAGTCAGGTTTTAAGAAGCCGAGGATGATGTTCAGGGTCGTGGTCTTACCTGCGCCATTGCCACCCAGGACGCCGAAAATTCGCCCAGCAGAGATTCGCATGTTGAGCTTTTCCAGAACGGGGCGTCCGGCGAAGGTTTTGGAGACATTTTCGAGTTCAATCATTGCAACAGGATATGGGGTCACGAAGCCAGCAGGCGCTGTGGGCGGATCACGAGGAGCAGGGCCAGAGGCAGAATGAGCAGCGGAGTGGAAGCTGGAGCTTGGGGTGTGGGCGGTGCAGTGTCTGTGAATTTCGGAAACGTCACGATGTCCGCAGGCAGCAGAGTCTTTTCGGCAGTGATCAGTGGGAAAAAGTACTGTTTCATTTTTTCGTGAAACGCTCGGACTCGCGTCATGTGCAGGAGATGGCTTTCCAGATCTGTGCGGGCTGCGGCGCTGAGGCGCAGTTGCAGGCGCACAGGCGGACTGAGCCAGGAGAGGTGCTCCGTCCACAGCCGCCGCTCACGCAGACGTGACACATAGCTTTCTGCCAAATCAGACACAGACTGGTCTGCCAGATCATGCATGGCGTAATACCAAGTCCAACTGAAGTCCTCGGAGACAAGTCGTGGATGAGGCCAGTCGGGCTGCGACTTCAGAAACCGATCAAAATTCGCCTGTCGTGGTTCATCCCAGGTGCTGTGCATCGCCTGTCTCTGGCGGACGGTGAGTTCTAGTCCTTGAGGCACTGGAAACCAGGCACTGATGATTAAATTGATGAGTGCTGGCAGCAGAATAACGATCCAGACCCAAACGCCGAATGAGGCTGCCAGACTCGCTGCAGGGGTGCGGCAATAGCTGGCGACAGCAGCGACGACGACCGCCCAAAACAGCAGGTGCAGCGCCACACTCCCGAACCATTCCATGGCATCCAAGTCCAATCCGATGGCGCTGCCAGGCCACAGCACAGCGGCGAGCCCGAGGAGTGCACATGCTCCTAAAACGAGGAGCAATGCCGACAAAACTCTGGCTGCCAGCACCGGCATGAGTCCTCCCGCCTGCACGGCCATCAGGGGCAAAGTCCCCCGCGAGGCATCGCGGCTGAGGGCATCATGCGCGAGCAAAATGAGCGCACAGGGAGCCAGCAGGGCGAGCACAAAGGCGAGGTCAAAGCCACCGAGAGCTTGCAGTTTGGGATTACCCAGCGGTGCATCATAAAGCTGCGGTTCCAGGCCCAGCAATCGAACCCAGGTCACCATGGGAGTGACATCTCGCACGCCCCAGGTCAGGGTTGCCAACGGATGCGGCTGCTGCCAAGTCGGCAGAGCGGAGTAATAGGCCCAGTAGCCTGCCTCGCCACCATTGGCATAACGATGGGAGAGCCTCCGCATCTGTGCGTCATACTGAGACGTCAGGTCGGTGATCTCTTGCTGCTGGGATTGCCAGAAACGCTGGCCTAACTCGATGGAGAGAAGTCCAGCCACGAGCAGCGCCATCAGGGTGATCCGCGTACTCGTCAGGCGAAGGCTGCGGCGCAGCTCCCAGACCGTCAGCTTCATGAAATCTGTACCGCTCATACTCGCAGCCGCCTTTCCACAACCAAAGTGCCAACTAGAGCCATGGCGATACAGCCAAAGCCAAGCCTCAACCAAGCTTGAGATGAACTCGAAAGAACTTCATGCAGATTCGGTGCCACCGGCTGGAAATCTTCAAATTCATGCCAATGTGACTTATCCAGCCTCTGCGTGCTATTTTGCGCATAGCCAATGTGGTCGCGCTGGAGTGCATTCAGATTTTGGATGAACCCATAGCGCCACTGTTCCGCCTGCTGCGCAAAACGACGCGCTGAAGTCAAATCCGTGCCACACAGGCGCATGGAGATGTCCTGCCAGGACAGCAGTGGAGATAACCAGGCCCATGCGGCCAGGATGGCTTCTTGCTTGTTCATGATGTCTTCGAGCTTGCTCATTTCTGCCTGGAAGACTTGGCTCGTCTGCTCCTCCCCCTTCGCCATGAGCAGTCCCTTGTAATTGACAGGAAGTTCTTCCACGGATGCAGCACCATACTGCTTGAGGGTTTCATCACGGAAGCGTGTATAGTTCGGATCGTCAGGATTGTGTGAGTCTCCGAGTTTCTCCAATTCAGCTCCCAGGTGCGCATTGAACTGGCTGCGTGTGGGCAGTGGATGCGTCGTGGCAGCCAGTCCCGAGGCGGCACGTGGAAGCACGAACGTGGTACCTAGCCAGAGACAAAGCACGGCGGTGGCAGCCTGGGCGCGGGTCCTCACCATCGCACTCACAAACACGGTCAGCAGCACCCAGATCAGACCATGCAGCAGCATTCCCAGCATCAGCAGGAAGCCTCGGAAAAGTGGGCCGTTCATGGTGAATAAAGCCTCTGCTGATCCTGCTTCCGCCGGACTTAGCAAGATGGCGGCGCCTTGTGCAGCCGGCACCAGGATCGCAAAGGGCAGCATTGCCACTGTCAGTCCGATGATCTTTCCCCACCACAGCGTTTTTCGTTCTGCCCCCTGCGCCAACAAAACACGCAGACGCCCCAGCTCAATCTCTTCAGCCATGATGCCGTGGCCGATCACGGCGATGATCAATCCTAGCAGAGATCCGGCGACAAAAGCGGGCGAAAGTTCCCCCAGTCTACCCGCCGCTGTAAGCCCACCTGCCTCGGCAAAATTCATCGCATTCTGCCGATGTGCCTCCAGGTATTGAATGCGGCCCACCTGAGCCTCCACCCCTGGGTCAAATGAAGCCAGCAGGGATCTCGGTTTGAAAGCGAAGCTGCCATAGTGCGCCACACGATGCGGATGCCGGTCTGGCTGCTCCAGCCACTGCTTTCTCACGAGTTCTTGAAAATGCGCCTGCTGCCTGCGCTCAGCACTCTGTCGTTGGTGACTGAGGAAGGAAGCCACGATGAGTAATAGAGCAAATAAGCCGAGCAACAGCCACGACGAAAGCCTTCGCCAGATCAGGCGGGCCTCATGTTCAGCGATCTGCAAAAAAGAGTTCACTGCTTCAATTAAGACAAATAGTTTGCACTAGCAAATAGATTGCGTTTAAGAATTCAGTCTAGCGTCATCATGTCCTCACCACACAGATCTACCCTTTCCGCTCTCGCTCTATGGCTGAGCCTTTCCTCTGGCTTTGCCCAGACCGCTCCTGAAGCCACGCCAACAGTCGCCAGCAATGTCGAAACCAAGCCCACCACGCTTGAAGAGATTGTGGTGACGGCTAACAAGGACCAGCCTTCACTTTACGTGGCTGAAAACTTCGGCGGCACACGCCTGGACATACCGCTGCGTGAGATCCCGCAGTCCATCCGCATCGTCAACAAACAGCTTCTTCAGGATGTCACCGCCGTACGCATGCAAGATGCCTTTGATTACGTCAGTGGCATCTCCTATCAAAACGCCTTCGGTGGCCTGTGGGAAAACTACGCCGTGCGTGGCTTCACTGGCGACTCCAACAACGCCGGCCTGGCCTACCTGCTGAACGGCTTCGCCTCGAATCGCGGCTTCAATTCACCGCGTGACACTGCGAATGTCGAGACCATCGAGTTCCTGAAAGGTCCAACCGCCGCGCTTTACGGCTCAGGCGACCCCGGCGGCACCATCAACGTCGTCACCAAAAAACCACTCTGGGAATGGCGGAACGAATACCAGGCACTCATCGGCAGTTTCGACTTCTTCCGGCAGACCATCGACAGCACTGGCCCCCTTTCAGAAAACTTCGCCTACCGTTTCAACTTTGCCCAGGAAGACGCCAACTCCTTCCGTGACCATGTCGGCAGTTCACGTCTATTTTTTGCACCGGCCTTCACCTGGAAAATCAGCGATGCCACAACCCTCGAATACACCGGTGAGTTCTTGGAGCAGGAAGTTGACTTCGACCGTGGTGTCTTCGCCATCAATCGTGGCACCGCCGCCAATCCCAACTTCGAACTTGGTGCCGTACCCATTAACCGATTTTTTGGTGAGCCAAACGATGCTCCCATCGAGTCCAAAAACTACACAAACCAGATTCGTCTCACGCATGAGTTCGCGGATGACTGGTTCTTCCGCCTCGGCGTATCCAACAAGACAAACAGCCTCCAAGGATTCGCCTCAGAGACACGCGACATCACCGCAGGCGGCACCCAGATGCGCCGCCGTTATCGTTACCGCGACTATCAGTCCGAAGACTGGAATGTGCAGGCTGAGCTCGCTGGCAAATTTGAAACGTTCGGCGTCCAGCATCAGGTTCTTTTTGGCATGGAGAGCTACTGGTTTGAGATCGATCAGATCTTGCTCTCAGGAAACTACGCCCAGCATCTCAACATTTTTAACCCCGTCTATGGTCAGGCAAAGCCCGCGCTCGCACCGCTTTTTGACCGTACCGAGAACCAGCGTGGCCTTGCCTTCTTCCTCCAGGACCAACTCTCCTGGGGAGACTGGCGTCTCCTCCTAGGCCTGCGTTATGATCGCTTCAATCAGCGCATGGATGACGAGCGGAATAACTTTGTCTCAGAGCAGGAGCAGCATGCATGGACACCCCGTATCGGCCTTACTTGGCTGCCAACGGAGACCCTCAGCTTTTTCACCACTTACAGCCACAGCTTTAGGCCCAATGTCGGAACGGACAGCGAGCTCAACGCCTTTGAGCCCGAAGTGGGTCGTGCCTTCGACATCGGCGTGAAGTATCAAAGCAAAAGCGGACGCTTCGGAGCCACCCTGGCGTGGTTTGACATCTACAAGGAAAATGTCTTGCGCTTCGATCCTGCGGACCCACTCGGCCTCTTCATGCTCGGTGGCGGAGAAGCAGCCAGCCGCGGCGTCGAGTTCGACATGAGCGGCCTCCTCACCGACAGCCTGCGCATCTCCGCCAGCATTACCTATCAGCACGCACAAATCGTCAAAAGTGACGCCATCGAGGAAGGCAGCACCCTCCTGAACATCCCACGCCTCATGGCCAACCTCCTGCTCGTCAAAGAATTCGATCTCGGACGCGCGGGCAAGCTCGGCATCGGCGGTGGCGTCATCTACATGGGCGAGCGCAATGGTCGCGATGGCGGCGGCTTTGACCTCCCTGACTACACCACCGTGAAAGCCCTCGGCTACTGGCAGCCCACCAAGAACATGCGCTTCACCATCGATGTCGAAAACTTGTTTGATCAGACATTCTACGCTTCCTCCATCAACCCGAACATCATTCAGCCCGGCGCACCGCGCACCCTCATGGCCGGCGTGCAGTTGACCTTCTGATAATCCAAGTGGCTCATGTCCACCGAAGATTAAGACCGTAGGCAATCAGCTAACAAACCTTGGCGGCCAGGCGGTCCCTGAGCCGCTCAAGGCAGGCTTTCCACACCGCACGACCGATGGGCACGTAGCGGCTGCTGCCATCGGGGAAGAGCTTGGTTTCAAAGATGTTGCTCGGCTGCTGGATCAGCTCGTCGTACAGCCCATGAACAAAAAAAGTGCGTGCGTCAGCGCCATCAGGCCATGGACTTGGCTTGCCTGAGGCCTCCTGAATGGCTGCCTCGACAGCGCTAATGATCTCCAACTGACTCAAGCGAATGTTGATATCACGCCCGCCTTCCAGGTAGTCAGCGATGACGACTTGCAGCTTCTTCACCACCTCGCCGATCTGGCTTTTATCCACCTCCCCTTCCCCATCGATGAGCCTTTGCAGTTCGCGCTCCGTTTTTACCGCGCTAATGATAGCCTCAGGCGCGCCTTCAGCATGGCGCAGATGGATTTCTCGATTCGGTCGGGTGGACATGATGGCCGCAGCTTTTAGCAAACTTTCACCTCCGGTGCCAGCTTGGCGCTGGGCAGGTCTTCAAATTCGGCGGAGTTTTGCGCTTCCGACAGGCCAACGCCTAGATTGCTACGAAAATCTAGGCAGTGCTCCACTTGCCATACGCACCTCTCCCTGCTTGGATAGGGAAACCCTCCTAATGACTCGCCTTGCTGCCGCGAGTTGCTCACCTTCCACGTTGATACCTGCATGCAATGGATCGCCCCGACTGAAAAAGACCTCGCCACCGATACCTTGGAGAAGCGCCTCTGGTCGGCGGCGAATCAGCTCTGGGCGGGGGCCGGGCTGAAGCAGTCGGACTACTCGGAGCCGATTCTGGGGCTCATCTTCCTGCGCTTTGCGGAGGTGCGGTTCATGGGGC
>JBIKYV010000148.1:0-9164 GCA_044355075.1 Prosthecobacter sp. | reverse complement strand
GGGGCAGAAGTTTGTCGAATATTCCAGCCGGGGCGAACTCGTGCCCGACGATGTGACGGTGCAGCTCTGGCGCGCAAACATCAAGCAGCGGGTAGATAGCCATCAGTTCAAGCCAGAGATCGACTTTCTGGTGCTGGATGGCATTCCTCGCAACGTGGAGCAGGCCCGACTTATGGAGGAAGATATCGAAGTATTGAAGGTCTTCCACCTGAGCTGCCCCGACCGCACCGAGTTGGCGAGACGTCTGCGTAAACGCGCGCTCAAGGATAACCGCTTTGATGACGCCAACGAGGCTGTGATCCAGCAGCGTTTCGCGACGTACGAGGCCGAGACAAAACCGATTTTGGACTACTATCAGGATGAGCGCATCGTGAACATTGATGCCAGCCAACCGCCCGCTAAAGTGCTGTATGATATCATCGGCGGCGTCATGACACTGGATGCTTGGCGTGAGTTAGAAAAAATGAAAATCTAAGGATGCCCGGCTCAGTCGCCCGCTGTCCTTCTCTCCGCTCATCGCTACCATGCGCATTCTCTTTATCGGCACGGGTGACATCGGCCTGCCCTCACTGGAGTGGCTACTAGCATCGTCCAAGCATCAAGTGGTGGGTGTCGTAACCCAGCCAGACAAGCCTGCAGGCCGCAAGCTGGTGATGACGCCGCCTGAGGTCAAGGTGCGTGCGCTCACGGCAGGCCTCACTGTCCTTCAGCCGCCGAAGATCCGGCATATCGTGGAGGAGCTGCGCGCCTTTCAGGCAGATGTCGCCGTCGTAGTAGCCTACGGGCAGATTTTGCCAAAAAGCGTGCTGGAGGTGCCTCGGCTGGCCTGCTTAAACATCCACGCGTCGCTGCTGCCAAGGCATCGTGGGGCATCGCCCATCCAAGCCTCCATTCGTGAAGGAGATGCCGAGACCGGCGTGACCATCATGTTCATGGATGAGGGCCTAGACACGGGGGACATCCTTCTCATGGACTCGATATCCATCCTGCCCACCGACACGGGTGGCAGCCTGCATGACAAGCTAGCCCTGGCCGCGCCTGCCAGTCTGGAAAAGGCGCTGGACCTTATCGCCAGTGGCCTTCCGCCTAGAACGCCGCAGGACAATAGGCTAGCCAGCCATTGTGGCAAATTGCGGCGCGAGGATGGTCGCCTGGATTGGTCTCGCCCGGCAGTGGAGCTGGAGCGCATGATCCGTGCCTACCAACCCTGGCCCGGCACGAGCTGTTGGCTGCCTGGAGAAAAGCCCGCCTTGCTGAAAGTCCACCGAGCGGCGCTGCTGGAGGGTGAGGCTTGCCCGCAGCCGGGTACTGTGATTTCCGCCGATGCTAGAGCTGGATTGGTCATCAGTTCCGGGGCTGGTCTGCTGCGGTTGGACGAGGTTCAGGCCGAGGGCGGAAAGCGTCTGCCAGCGGCAGATTTTCTCCGGGGGCATCCGCTGGAAGTGGGCGCGCGGCTGGGGTAAGCCGCTACCCTGCGGATTTCGCCATTTGCGTGCGTGGCTTGTCCCGTGCATCTCAGGGCATGAGATCTCAAGGCACCGGCAAACGCAGCACCCGCATCATCAGTGGTCAGGAGGTGGCTCCGCGCCGCAGCATGGGGCAGAATTTCCTTGTCGATGATAACCTTGCTCGTTGGATCGCGGATCAGATCGAGCCAGATGGCGCGCCCTTTGTCGTCGAACCTGGGCCTGGTCTGGGGGCGATGACACAGCACCTCGTGGGGCGTCCTCAGCAGCTCGTGCTGATTGAAAAGGATCATGCCCTCGCCCCTGAACTGCAAAAGCGCTTCGCAGGCCATGCACACGTCACTGTTTTGCACGAGGACGCCACTCGCGTCAGCACACGTGGCTGGTACCTTCACGGCGATGTGCGCGTCATCGGCAACCTGCCCTACTCGGTGGGTGGGGAGATCTTGAAGCACCTGCTCACTCCACCCACACCGGTGACGCGTGCCGTTTTTATGCTGCAAAAGGAGGTCTGTGATCGCCTCGCGGCCAAAGTCGGCCAGGATGGTTACGGCGCACTGAGCCTGATGGTGCAGCGTGATTGGGATGTGGAGATGCTGCGCATCGTGCCGCCGGACGTTTTCAAACCGAAGCCCAAGGTGGATAGCGCCGTCGTGCGTCTGACGCCGCGAGATCCACGCACGCTGCCTGTATGCGACCGCCGTATGTTTGAAAAACTAGTGCGCCTCGGCTTCAGCCAGCGGCGGAAGCAGATGAAAAATCTGCTGCCCGAGCCTCCTGGAGGCTGGCAGGCGCTGGTCCATCATCTGGGCAAACCTGCCACGCTGCGTGCAGAGGAACTGAGCCTAGAGGAATGGGTGAACCTGAGCCGCTGGTATGAAAACCGCAGCGGCACCGATGCTGGGCAGAAGTCCAGCGAGATGTTTGATGTGGTCAATGAGCGCAACGAGGTCATCCAGCAGCTGCCTCGCGGTGAGGTCCATGCGCGCGGCCTACTGCATCGCGCGGTTCATGTCTTTGTCATCAATGCAAGAGGCGAGGTCTATCTGCAAAAGCGCTCCCACCTGAAGGATGTGTCGCCGCTGAAATGGGACAGCAGTGCCGCAGGGCATCTCGATGTCGGGGAAAGCTATGCCGCCTGTGCCATTCGAGAAACAAGGGAGGAGATCGGCATCGACATCGATAGCACCGAACTCGCCGCGCAATTACCTGCGGGCACTCATACCGATCACGAATTCGTCGAGCTCCATCTAGCCCATCACAATGGCCCCATGCTTCCCCTACCCGAGGAGATCTCTTGTGGCGAATGGTTCGCCCCCGAGATCATCGACGCCTGGATCAGTGCCCGCCCGCAGGACTTTGCGAAGGGCTTTGTCTCATGCTGGAAAGCGTGGCGGAAATAAAAAAGGCTGCCCGCAGCGCAGGCAGCCGTTGCTGGAAAAATCGCGATCAGCGAAGCCTCAAAGCGTCTTCAGCTTCACGGCACGCCAGCGCACCGTGAAAGGACCAGTGCCCTTCTTGATGCCATGCACCTGGAAGCCGATGTAGCCTTCGGGGTCGCCAGGCTGGTGGAAGTCGGCGGTTTTTACGCCGTTCACGAAGCTCTGGTAGTGGTCACCCTTCACCACGATGCGGTAATGGTTCCACTCGCCTTTCTTGAAGGCGGCCTTGGCTTCATCTGTGCGCACGGCTTCCGTCTTCGTCAAAAGGCTCCACCAAGTGCCGCGGCGTGCTTCATCATAAAAGTCACCGGCCGTGCCATTCACAGCGATTTCGCATTGTGGCCCGTAGAGGCGCCCCACGGGCAGTGGTTTGCCGTTTTTGCTACCCTCGGGAGCGGGATCGCCCTCCTTGGCCAGGTGGCTGCGCACCTGCACCCCCGAGTTCAGCTCATTGTCCACCTGCACCTCGAATTGGAGCTCGAAGTCCTTGAATGGACCTTTGACCAGGAAGGTGTTCGGGCTGCCTTCGGTCGTGGTGCCGATGAGGACGCCATTTTCGACCTTGTAGCTAGCTTGCCCGCTGACGATCTGGGCATCTGCGCCCAACCCATCTTTAAACCACTCCTGCCAGCCATCTTCGGCAGGCAGGAATGCAGGAGAAAGGAGGACAGAAAGGAGTGAAAGAAAAGACCTGGTTTTCATGGGCTTTAGGGAACGTGTGCAGAACCGGGACTCCATCAAACGACTGAAAAAACGCGCGCGAGTCGATAGGGCGGTGGGTTGGGATTTGCACCCGATTTAGACAGGTCGGGACATCTCAAAAATGAGATTTTTACGAAATTATTTAAGTAAACTTAATCTCTTGGAGCGTTTTTACCCTATTTTAACCTCAAAATAATCGAGTTCATTCTTGCGACTCGGGTTTGAGCTGGTTATTATGCCATTAATTCCGGGTTTTAATCCAATGGCACGCCCATCCAACAGCTTCGATTCGGTCACCATGACCATCGCAGTCACTCCCCAGATCAAAATATATCTGGAGGACCTGACCGCCGATGGGATGTATGGCTGCAGCCCATCGGAGGCAGCTCGCCTGCTTCTCGCCCAGGCGATCGAGCAGAAGATGAAGGAGGGGATGCTGACCCGGAGGAAGTTCATGGTTCAAGATGGCGAGGTGAAGACCACCGAGCCGACAGCCTTATCCTCCTAGCTCCCAATGCCCACGCAACTCGAAGTTCAAAACGATACCATGGTGTTCAACGTCACCATGACTCATGCGCTTGATGATGCTGACCGCAGCCTGCGAGGCTCCTGGCGGTCTGAGACACGGCTGGAAATGTTAGCGCATGAAATCGTGCGTTATTCACCTGAACTGGCGCAGTTGCTGGTGAGTTCAGGTATGAAAAAAATGGCTGCCTGAGGCTTAATCTTCCTCTTTTACACGCAAAAAGCGGGGCTGGCTCATCGCCAGCCCCGCTTTTTCTTGTCGGCCTGATTACTTCAGGCTCGCCAAAACACGCTGAATGTCAGCGGCTTGTTGGTCAGTCGAAGCTTTACGATCCTGCCAGATGACTTTGCCATCCTTGATCAGGAAGCACTGACGCGTGGCGAGATTGAGCAGTCCTTTGGCCATGCGATCCACTTTGAAAGCATCGACAATTTTGCCTTCGGGGTCGGCGATCAGGTCATAAGGCAGGGTGAATTTGTCTCGGAAGCCCTTCTGCGCCTCAGGTTTGTCAAAAGACACGCCAAGTACCTGCACGCCTTGTTTGCTCAGATCCGCAAAGGCATCGCGGAGGGAGCAGGCCTGCTTCGTGCAGCCTGGGGTATCAGCCTTGGGGTAAAAGAAGACTACCGTGGGGCCTTTCTTGTAGACATCGGTAAAGTTCACGGTGGCTCCATCCTGGTTGATGCCAGAGATTTCAGGGGCCGGGTAATCGACCTTTTCGCCTTCGCCCGCCTGGGCGTTGGCAAAGAGACCGGCAAAGACTGCGGTGAGGAGACGCATGGTTTTTTTCATGGGGATAAGGGTGGGGTCAGTTTCGCATCGGCAGTCGTGCCGATGGGCTGAAACGTCTGAATGAGGTTCGTTCTGGCAGGGCAGATGGACGCAAACACTTCCCGAGTGGACAAAGCTCGGAACATTCTTGGTTCAGTGGGCGTTTCCTGCCCCCTATCTCTTCCCTTCATGAAAACGATCCTCACCGCCGCCCTGCTTTCAACGACCCTGCTGCATGCCGATGATTGGCAGCCAGAACCGGGCTTCAAAAGCCTGTTCAATGGTAGGGACCTCACCGGTTGGTGCTTTCGTGAAAAGACGAAGAAGGACAACTCTAGTCCAGGCGCTATCCTGGAAAAACATGATGGCAAGACCGAAGCCGCTGGGCGCTACCTCGTGAAGGATGGCGTCATTGCCGTGACTTTCCCCACGGAAATGGACAAGCTCACTGGCCAACTTTACACCGTGGAGGAGTTTCCCAAGAACTTCGTCCTAAAGCTGGAATTTCGTGCCAGCGTGAATGCGGACAGCGGCATCTTCATCCGCAAGCCCCAGCTGCAGTGCCGCGACTATCTGGTGGCGGGTCCTTACAAGGCACTGAAGAGCTATAAGGCTCAGGACTGGAACCTGATCGAGGTGATCGTGAAGGACGGCGTGGCCCACTGCACCTGCAATGGCGAGGTCCTGGAGGCCGCTCTGCCCCTGCCCACCACAGGCCCGATTGGGCTGGAAGGCGACCGTGGAGTCATGGAATACCGCCACCTTCAGCTCAAGGCGCTGGAATGACCTCTAGCATGCGCTTCTGCACGCGTGCTCAAGGCATGCCTTTGAAAGGCAGGGCCGCGATGACAAAACCAGCAGCAAGGATGAACAATCGCAGGCGCTAAGCCTGTAACTCTATCCTCCATGAAATCGGTTCTCGCCATCCTCCTCGCCTTCGCCACCTGGGTCATCGCTGTCGATGAAGTTCCCGAGTTACCGGTCGATTTCATCGACACCAGCTTCGAAAACGCCTCGCCGCTCTGGTATGAGATGGCCCCTGATGGCACAATCCTGATTCATTTGATCTACGATCAGCAGCGCCAGTCGCTGAACCGTGCGGCAGGTCATGTGCACTTCCGGCTCCAAGCTCCGCGTGGCCGCAAGCTGACCTTGGAATTCAAAAATCTAGACAACGTATGGAATTCGAAACCAGGCTCTGTCGCTAAAGAGATGTTGCAGCTCGTCATCTCTCAAGATGGCAAACACTGGACGCCCGTGCCCACGCATTCGCCGGAGCCGGGCCGGGTCCAGGTCACACTGGAAATGCCAGCCGAAGCGCTTTTTGTCGCCCGAGCCGAGCCCTACCGCCTGTCTGACCTGGACCGATTTTTGGAGCAAATCCGCCCGCACCCGAGTGTTCGTATTGAACCCATTGGACAGACCGTGCAGGGGCGAAGTCTGGAGATCATTCGCGTTGGCCACCAGGATGCCAAGCATCGCGTCTTCCTCCGCGCGCGGGCGCATCCGTGGGAACCTGCTGGAAATTGGGTCATTGAAGGCCTTGTCCGCCGATTGTTGCGGGGGGATGTTGAATCCCAGCGGTGGCTGGCGCTTTATCAAATCTGCATCCTGCCTATGGCCAACAAAGACGGCGTCGCACGTGGTGGCACCCGCTTTAACCTAGGTGGCTGGGACCTGAACCGAAAATGGGATCAGCCTGCTGATCCGCACCATGCCCCCGAAAATCTGGCCCTAGAGCGCTGGCTACAGGCCGAGATCCAGGCTGGGCGTCGGCCATCCTTGGCGCTTGATTTTCATAACGACGGCAGCGGCAAGTTACACCTCAGCCGTCCCGATGGCCCCGAGGGTGAGAGGCACCTTGAGCGCATGCGCTTGTTCGAGACCTGCCTGCGCGCGCATACTTGGTTTGTGGAAGGCTCCACCCTGCCCAGCTTTCGCAATCCAGGATCACTGGGGGAAGGCTTCCTGGCACGTTTCGGCATCGACGCTGCGATTTTGGAATTCAACTGCAACTTCATCGCCGGTCTTCAGCAGCCTGCACTGGCTAAGCACTGGATCACCTTCGGCGAAGACTTGACACAGGTCTTCGAAGCTTATTTTGGAAGTCTGTGACCTGAAAAGGGGCGGTTTACCACGATAATTTCGAAAGCGAACTTAGTGGCAGCAAGTTGTTCTCTTTCAGGTATTCTAGAAAAGACATCTAGAAATTTGATTTTTGATGACCTGCTGGAAACGGAATTGCACAGGTATGATACCATACCTTTCATCAAATCGATGAGATCACCTACGTTATTCAAAATAATTAAAATAAAATATAGAAGTTTATTTATATTTTCACATAAGAACGTTGATTGATGGATTGGGTTTAGACTTTGTGATTAATCGTTTAAAAAATAAATACCTAAAATTTATTAAAAAATCATAGATTATGCACAATCAGTCAGGATTGATTTGATTATTTATTATTAATTAGAATAAAATAACTGCTCAAAAATGAAGTTAATTATTTTGAATGAATAGTAAGATCAAAATATTTTTAGCCTCTATCGACATCACGGTCGCTCATGATGTCGCATTTATTATTACCAAATAGCCTCAACACGCCAGCTGGTAGCCGCTTCCTTAGCGTGCCTGTGAATGGCAGCAGCATCCCTGGAATCGTCGCTAGAGTGAGCGGCAAAGGAGGCAGGCGTGACGTGAGGGGGAACGTGACTGGAGGGACGGGGCAGTGCCGTCTGCGGGTGTTGGATTGCTCTGAACTCCAAACCGATTTTTCAAAACCAAAGCCCACATCATTCGCCATGATCAAAACCTTGCCTTTTGCCAGAAGATTTCTGGCCTCCATAATGTCCGCTTCCAGCGCACGCTGCCTGCATCACGCCCCCGGCTTGATTTGGCTGCTTTTGCTTTGCCTCAGCTTGGGCTTTACTCAACGTGCTGTGGCTGGGCCAACGCTTCGCGCCTCCGACCTCGTGGTAGTGGACTTTCAGCAGGATGACACGGATGGATTCAAAGTCTTGGCTTTGGCACCTATCCCTGCCAACAGCGTTGTGTTTTTCACAGACGCCCAGTGGTTGGCAGATGGGAATTTGTCAGCAACCAATCAAGGCAACACGGAATGGCAGTTTAAGTGGACCTCTCCTGCATCTGTGCTAGCCGCCGGAACCATCGTCACATTCACCGTTCCGGCATCCAATGCCACGGCGAGTGATGGAACAGTGACCATAATAAACAGCACCTCATCAGGAGGGCTTTCCTTCGTTGGCGACCAACTGGTGATCTACCAGACGAATGATGACACGGCGAGTCTGCTGTTGTCCAAGATCCAGAGGCTGAATGCGGTGGGCCAGGCAGAGACGGGCCCAATCTACTCCTTTAATGCCGACAACTCGCCAGGAAACTCCACCTGGACCACCAGTGTCAACGGTTGGGGAACGGTCATCAATTCGGGAGTTGGCACCCCGGGCATCAGCCCTACCGGCAGCCACACACCGCCGAATTCGGTGGTATTTGCCAACAGCGACGACACCAATCGCTCAACGACCAATGCCTTTGGCCTGGGCAGCTTTAATGTGACGCATGTGGTAACCGGCACGGGCGCCGTCGATTTGGACAATCTGCGTTACAATGGCCCCATCACTGCGGCTGAAAAGTCGGCTTGGCTGATCCGCATCCACACGCCGGGGAACTGGATCGGTAGGGAGGACGTCCCATGGGGGATTGGTGAGGGATCTTTGGCAGGCCAGTCCAGTGTGATTATCGGCGCGGGGGATGTCATCGCGCCTGTCTTTGATGTCGCCCCTGCCGTTGCCAGCCTCACAACCTCCGGCTTTAGCCTTTCCGCCAGCATTGATGAAGGCGGCACGATCTTTTATGTGGTTGTCGACGATGCCGCCACGGCCCCGACCTCCGCCCAGGTGGTAGCCGGGCAGAACGGCTCCGGCGCGGCAGCTCTAGCGAGTGGCAGTCAGGCCGTCGCCACCACGCCTTTCAGCCACACCTTCACCGTTAGCAGTCTGAGCGCAGGCACTGCCTATGATGTGTATGTGGTAGCCCGCGATGATGAAGGAACGCCGAATCTCCAGGTGACCCCGCAGAAGGTTGATGTTAGCACGCTCAGCAACAACGCTAACCTTTCCGCGCTCGCCCTCACCACGGCGACAATCAACGAAACCTTCGCCGCGAATACGACGAGCTACACCTCTAGCGTGCCGAATGCGACCAGCAGCGTCACCGTCACGGTGACCCGTGCGC
>JBIKYV010000147.1:0-9174 GCA_044355075.1 Prosthecobacter sp. | reverse complement strand
CGAAGAAAACGCCGAGCTGCGCAAGCTGCTGAACATGAGCGTCAACGAGATCGAACTCTCCGTCCGCGCCGCAAACTGCCTGAACAACGCCAACATCACCAGCGTTGGACAGCTAGCCATGAAAACGGAAGCCGAAATGCTGCGCTACCGCAACTTCGGCAAAAAATCCCTCACCGAGATCAAAGAAAAGCTCGCCGAGCTGGGTCTATCTCTCGGCATGAAGTTCGACGCTGCGCTGCTTGAAGCCAACCCAGGCGGTGTCTCCCTCCTCTCCCGCAGTAGCCTGCTCGAGGACAATGAAGAAGCTGACGCGATGGATTTCGCCAAGCTCATCGACGACAACCTCGACGCCGGTGACGACGACGAGTAATCCCAGACCTTTAAGAATACTGACCTAGAGACCCAAGAACATGAACCACGGAAGAAAAGTCCCCAAACTCCAGCGTGATGCCTCCCACCGCAAGGCCCTGCTGGCTAACCTCGTCTGCTCCCTGATCGAACACCGCCGCATCCGTACCACCTTGGCCAAAGCCAAGGCCGTGCGTCCGCTGGCAGAGAAAATGGTCACTCTCGGCAAGCGTGGTGATCTGCACGCCCGCCGCTTGGCTGTGGCCACCCTTCATCAGAAAGACCTGGTAAAGAAGCTCTTCGAAGAAATCGCCACCGCCTCCAAGGACCGCAAGGGTGGATACACCCGCATCACCAAGCTCGGCCAACGCCGTAGCGACTCTGCCCCGATGGCCTTCATCGAATGGGTAGACGCCTACGTGCCTAAAACCACTGCCCCAAAAGCTGAGGCCCCTGAGGCCGAAGTCGTGACAGCGGAAGCTGAAGCCAAGTAAGCCAAAGCGAAAATAGGCTCACCCCTCTGCGCGGGCGTCCAATCTGGGCGCCCGCGCTTTTTTGTAGCCTGCAACAGAGAACCTGCAGCCAGCCTTGACGCCTTGCCTCCCATTGCCTCAGTCTGAGCCATGATGAAACACCCGAACCACGGCCATTGCCGAATCGTCCTTACCGGCGGCCCTGGAGGCGGCAAAACCACCGCCGCAGACCTTTTCCGTCGTGAGATCGGTGAGCGCGTCGTCCTGGTGCCCGAAGCCGCTACCATGGTCTTCACCGGCGGTTTCCCCCGTGTCAGTCAACCGACCGCCGTGCACGCCGCCCAGCGCGCCATTTACCACGTGCAGCGAAACCTCGAAGATGTTCAGGCCGCGCTGTATCCTGAACGAGTCCTACTCTGCGACCGGGGCACCGTGGATGGAGCCGCCTACTGGCCGGATGAGCCACGTGGCTTCTTTCGCGCCTTGGGCACGAGCCTCAAAGCAGAACTCGCCCGCTATGACGCCGTCATCTTTTTTGAAAGCGCTGCCGTCGGTGGCATGGGAATCGAGGGTGGCAATCCCGTGCGCAATGAAACCATGGAGCAAGCCGTGGAACTCGATGGCAAGCTACGTGCGCTTTGGAGTCATCATCCCCGCTTCATTCTAGTGCCGCACAATCCCTCTTTCTTCAAAAAAATCTCCTTCGCCCTCGCTGTGCTCGACGGCATCGTCTCTGAGCTGGGCAGAGCGCATGAAAAACCACGCCGCGCCAAAGCCAGCCAACGCCGGAGGTAGCCCGTCATGGTCAGCATCTCGATCCAAAACCTCAGCAAAAACTTCGGCACCCAACCTGTGCTCCAGGACATCAGCCTGGAGATCCGCCAAGGCGAGCTCTTCTTCCTCCTCGGCCCCAGTGGCTGCGGCAAAACGACCCTGCTACGACACCTCGCCGGCTTTTACCAGCCCGACCGTGGCCGCATTTTCTTCGATGATGAAGACGTCACCCGCCTACCTGCGCACAAGCGCGGCACCGGCATGATGTTCCAGAGCTACGCCCTCTGGCCTCACATGAACGTGGCGCAAAACGTCGCCTTTGGCCTCGAAGAAAGGCGCAGGCCCCTCGAAGAAATCAAGCAACGGGTCGAACAGGCACTAGAGCTCGTGCAACTCGGCGGCCTCGGCGCACGGCGTATCTCCCAGCTCTCCGGCGGGCAGCAGCAGCGCGTCGCCCTGGCCCGCGCCCTCGTCATCCGCCCGCGCTGCCTACTGCTGGATGAGCCACTCTCCAACCTCGATGCCAAGCTGCGCCAAGAGATGCGCGCCGAAATCCGCTGCCTCTGCAAAGAATTTGGCCTAACCGGCATCTACGTCACCCATGATCGAGATGAAGCCCTCAGCATGGCCGATCGCCTCGCCGTCATGCACGTCGGCCAGCTCGCCCAAGTCGGCACGCCAGAGGAAGTCTATCGCAACCCCACCAGCCAGATGGTGGCCCAATTCATCGGTCAAGCCAATCTCATCCAGGGCACCGTCACCGGACCATCGCCTGAAGATCAAACCTGGGACATCGAAACCTCCTTTGGCCGAGTGCGTGCGCGGCCTAGCCAAAAAGACGATCATCTCACTCTCGGCAGCAGCGTCACCCTCTGCATCCGGCCTGAGGCATTTAGTTTTGCTCAAATCATCGAATCGCCCAACGCCTTCCCTGGGCGCATCATTGACACCACTTACCTCGGAGCCATCGTTCAGTATGAGCTCCAGATGCCCGATGGCCAGTGCCTGAAGATCTGCGAAACCAACCCCCGTCACATTCGTCAACCCTCCGCCACCGAAACCTGCGTCTTTGCCTCCTCGGCTGACGTGGTCATTTTGCCAAAGTGCTAACGCCACTGAGGCTCAAGACAAACTGAAGATGAATCAGCCTAGCAAGGTGTGAATGGCCAAGCCTCAGACAGCTTCACACTCACAATACCAAGTGAGCCTTGAGAGTGACTCAATGGCCCTTTTGGATCTCACCGAGTAGCTTGAGTGCAGTTTCGATGAGCTGCTCGCCACTGCCAGCCTCACAACGGGCGCTGACGATCTCATAATTGCCCTGCGGATAGGCTTCCTGGTTCGGGATGTAGCCAATGCTGCCGTTGGAAAGCTCCGCGATGAAGGTATGCTTGAAGGGCGAGGCCTTCTTTAGCGCCAAACCCAGCTCGACAAAAATCTCCCCTGGCAGCGCCACGACCGCCACCTCGTCACTGAAAGCGATGACCTGCACCTCGGCCAACAGGGGCTGCTCCAGCTTGTTTAGCGTCTCCAGGATGCACACCGTTTCCGCCATCGGCACCGTGCCAAAGCTCTTTGTCATCATGGTCGCCGCCATATCCTTGGCCTTGGCGATCTGAGCCTCGGTGAAGCTTCGGCGCTTTAACCTAACCAACTCCGACCTTATGCGCGGAACAAAAGCCTGTGTTGACTGCAATTGCGGCCACGCAGCATCCACCGCATCTGCCAGTGCCGTGCCCAGCTCCAGCGTGCTGCGGCGTTTACCCGTCAGGTAATCCGTGTGGTTGATGTTGCCGCAGGTGCCGTTGGCAAAGATGGAGATCATCTCCGCCCCGTGGCGCTCACTCACCAGCCGCGTGAACACGCCGGGAAAGTCCGCCGAGATCTTCACCCCGCCGCCGACGGAGGTGGGATGCATGGCAAAGTTCAGCAACGAGGCCACCGGCTTGCCTGAGGCCTCAAACACCAGCACGCCGACCTCAGGATCGACAGGGCCGGCGGGACGATCCATTGGTGTGAGCTTCTGTGGCTGCCAGATCGCCTCCGACTGGCCCTCGCGTAGGATGCGGCGGTTGAAGCTGATGCCCTCCGCCCGACCGATGGCCACGCGGGCCTTCACTGGCTGCAGGTTCGCCTTCGCCAGCTTCACCGATTCAGCGATCCAACCGGGCAATTGACTCGTGTAGCTCACCCCGGCGGGCGAGTTCACCTTCGTGATGTCGTCCATCATCGAGCCACGCGGCTGCTGCGGCCCGGTGTGCGTGTGCGTGCCAGAGATCAGCACATGATCCCCTTCGATACCGCACTCCTGCTGGATGAGCTTCCGCGCCGCCTCGACGATCGGCCGCACCGTACCCGAGAGATCTAGCACGACGATCACCGCATGCGTGCCGTCTTTCTCCATGACCATCGTCTTCGCATAAAGCGGATCGAGCACGCCCGCCGATCCGCGAAACTTGTAATACCCGCCCAGCGGCGTCCCATCCTTCGGCGTGATGTCCACCCTCGCCGCTCCCACCCGCAGTTCCCCCGCGATGGACGATGAAACAAGAACCAGCAGGCAGGCGAGTAGGCGAAGGGTCATGCTTCTCATACGCTGCCCCGCTCTCCCGATTTCAGCCCGCACGGAGAAAGGGCGAAACACAAAACTAAATGGAGATTGGTATCGAAAACTAGCGTCTTGGACGCTTTCCCTCTTTGTTCAGGCTTACGCCTAAGGCGTTAAAATCACTTCACCAGATCCATCAGCTTCCCGTAGCTGTCGATCATCTCATACTTCACTTGGTCGTTGGTGATCTTGGCGAAGAATTTCTTGGCGCAGGCGATCTTGGATCTCTCGATGTCTTTGAGCTGGAGCGAGGACATGGAGCCTTTGGTTTCGGCGATGAAGTAGATGTGCTTCACCTTGTTGGCCTCGAAGGCAATGGCCCAGTCGGGGCTGTAATTGCCGACGGGTGTCGGGATGGAGAAGGTTTTCGGCAACTTGGCATAGACGATGACTTCGGTGCTCGCATCCAGTTCGCCGACAAAGGTGCGCTCGCCGCCGGAGTCGGTGAAGACGTAGTCGTAGATATGCTTGTTGGCTTTGAAGCCCTTGCTGAGGTCTTCTTTGCGTTGGGTGAAGATCTCGGGGGCGTCGTAGGTGCCGGTGGTGGTGTCGTAGCTCAGGTGCTCGACGATGATCGTGGCCTTCTGCTCGTTGATTAGGCGGGCGGCCTCCATGATGAACTGCTCGGGGTTGGTCCTGAACTGTGCAAAACGAGCCGCCAGGATGCCTTGAAGGATGGCGGCGATGGTCCGGCGTATGAGCTGGGTGGCTTCACAGAGTTTGCCGATGAGGTCATACTTCACCGCAGAGCTTGACGTGGTGGCCAGCGTTTCGGTGGTGTTGGACTTGGTTTGGAAGGAGTCGCCCTTCTTGAGCTGCTCAAAAGTGGTGTCGTCTTGCTGTTCACCGGCGGTGACGGTGTATTGGAGTGGCGCGACTTTGAGTTCGGCATCGAGCGTCTTGATGCACTTCTGGATGAGTTCCTCCGTCTGGAAGTCCACGGCATAGACCGCCTTGTGGTTGATGCGGTTCCAGAGTTCCTGGAACTCCTTCTTCTCAAAGTTGGCGTTCAGCGGGTTGGGCTGGGCTTTTAGTTCGTCTTCGATGTCAGGGATCTGGCCGGCGCTGAAGACGGTGTTCACCAGTTGGAACACCTGCTCCTTGTAGGGAGCCAGTTCAGGCGGCAGCGGGGCAAGGGTGCCTTCCTTCTGAGCGACAAGGTAGGCCTGGGTGATCTTGTCTTGGGTGTCGGTGTAGTCGTTCTTCACCAAATAACGCTCGATCAGCTTCGCCATCTGCGGAGTCACCTTTACGTCGCCTTTCTCGGTCTTGAGCACCTTGTCTTTGAAATACTCTTCATTGGCCTTCTGCGGACGAGCAGAGAGCGAGGCGCTGATGTCCTTCTGCAAACCGGCCACGAAGTCCTTGTAGCTCTCGTTGGCCACGACGGTCAGCACGTTGATCTGGTGGACGATGGCGGGGTCGTCGATGCGGTCGCCGCTTTGATCGCGGCAGAGGCGCATTCCACGGCCGACTTCCTGGCGGCGGGAGATGGTGTTGTCGCTGTGCTTCAGGGTGCAGATGACAAAGACGTTGGAGTTGTCCCAGCCTTCCCGCAGCGCGGAGTGGGAGAAAAGGAAGCGCACCGGTTCTTCAAAGGTCAGCAGGCGTTCCTTGTCTTTCAGGATGAGATCGTAGGCGTCCACGTCATCCGTCTCACCGGCATTCTCGCCGGTCTTCTTGGCGGCAGGGTCCACCAAGCGCTTCGTCTTCTTGTCGATGCTGAAATAGCCGTTGTGCGTGCGGTTGGCGGTGATGCCTTTCAGGTATCGGTTGTAGGGCGTGTCCTCCAGCGTCAGCACCTCATTGAGCTGGGCGTCGTATTCCTCCTCGAAGATGCGGGCATACTCCCCGGCCTGCTCACCGGCATCGGTGTAGCTGCGGTATTTCGCGACCTCGTCGATGAAGAAGAGGGAAAGCACCTTGATTCCTTTGGCAAAGAGCACCTTCTCCTTCTCAAAGTGGGCTTTGATGGCCTCGCGGATCTGCACCCGGCGCAGGGAGGACTCGTTCACATCTCCGGCGGCCTTGCCTTGCTGAATGATGGTACCGTTGGTGAAGGTCACCACGCCATCCCGTGCGTCGATGTCAGACACGACGAAGCCGTCATACTGATCTAGTCCACCCGAGGTGTCTTGCAGGTTGGTTCCTTTGGTGACTTTGCGGACTTCACGCTTGATACCGGTCTTCTGCTTGATCTCCAGCTCGATGCGGGCCTCTGGGGCCTTGCTGGGGCTGATGTCGATACCCTTGAGGTAGAGGTAGGCATTCGTCCCGGCCAATCCTTTCACGCTGATGCCGCGCACGGCGATCTTCTTCACCAGCTTCTGGTTGTAGGCGTCCAGGGCATCGAGGCGATAGACCTTGTTGTGCTCCGTCTTGTGGGTGGCGGAGTAGCGCAGGATCATCAGCGGGTTGAAGTCCGCCAGCTTCTCCACCGTCGCCTTGCCTTCCATCTTCTGCGGCTCATCCAGAATGAGGATGGGCCGGTTCTTGGCGATGACGTCGATGGGCTTGCGGCTTTGGAAATCATCCAGCTCCAGGTAGATGCGGCGGGCATCCTCCCCACGGGCATTGAAGGCCTGCACGTTGATGATCATCACATTGATCCCAGCATCGGAGGAGAAGCTCTCCAGGTTGTGGAGCTGCTTGCTGTTGTAGATGAAGCTGCGGATGCGCTTGCCGTAGTCTTCCAGAAAGTGCTCCGCCATCACGTCGAAGGACTTCGCCACCCCTTCACGGATGGCGATGCTGGGCACCACGATGATGAACTTGCTCCAGCCGTAGGCCTTGTTCAGCTCAAACATCGTCTTGATGTAGCAGTAGGTCTTGCCCGTGCCCGTCTCCATCTCGATGTCCAGATTGACGTCGCAGACGGAGGTCTTCTCCAGCTTTGGCGAGATGGGCAGGTCCTGACGGCGCTGCACTTCCTGGATGTTCTCCAGGATCTTCAGCGGCGAGATGGCAAAGGGTGCATTGGCAAAACCGGTGCCCACCACGTCCTCCATTGTCGCCTGGCCTTGGGCATCCCCACGGCCGGGATCAATGGCGTATTTGTTCCCCTTGCTCGGCGGTTGTCCGGCAAAGCAGTCACGGATGGCGAGGACGGAATCCGTCTGGAAAGCCTGCTGTTTGAACTTTAATTTCACATTTCTGAGCGGTTTAAAAATAAGCGCATCCTTGATTTTCAAGGCTTTAGCGGGCGGTTTATTCTTTTTTATTCTGCATTTATTCTTTTGTATCTTTTTTATTCTGCACTGGCGGACGGCTCCTTGTGGATCTTAGCGAACTCTCAGCCTGCCGCCGTTCGCGAGCGACTTCATGGCTCAGCTCCTCCTCGGTAGGCAGGTGCAGGCTGTAGCGGCTGGCGAAAAGCTGCTGGCTTTCCTTGAGCACGGAATACTTCGCCATCGCTCCGCTTTTGTCGGCACAGAGGATGAGGCCGATGGTGGGGTTGTCACCCTCCACGCGGCACAGCTCGTCATACATGCGCACGTAGCTGTCCATCTGGCCCACGTCCTGGTGCGTCAGCTTGCCCAGCTTTAGGTCAATGAGCACGTAACACTTGAGAATGACGTGGTAGAAAACCAGGTCGATGTAAAAGAACTCGCCATCGAAGTCGATGCGCTTTTGCCGCGCCACGAAGGCAAAACCCTTGCCCAGCTCCAGCAGGAAGGCTTGCAGGTTGCTGATGATCGCTCCCTCCAGCTTGGACTCATGCAGGGCCTCGGACTCTGGCAGGTCCAGGAAATCCAGCACGTAAGGGCTCTTGATGGCATCCATCGGCTTGATGACCTCCTGACCCTTCGTCGCCAGCGCCAGCACGCCCGCCTTGTCCCGGCTCTTGAGCAGTCTCGCAAACAGGAAGGTGTGGATCTGGCGTTCCAGCGTCTCCACGTCCCAGCCCGCTTTGTCCGCCTCGATCTCGTAAAACAGGCGCTCCATCCGGTGCTCCACCGTCATCAAGGCACGATAGTGTGACCACCCCAGACGGCTCGAAAAGCCCCGCTCTGCGTCCACCTGCTCAATGACTTCTGCCAAAACACCACATCCGATGTGTTGAATTTGCCCATCTTCCAATTCGCCACATTCGATGTGGCGAATCGGGGATTCCGCAGATTCGCCACTTCCCATGTGGCGAATCTCGGGAAGACGATTGGAGTAAACTTGAAAGAAGTTCCTGAAATACTTCAAATTCGTCACCGAGAAGCCCCGCCCATATCGCTCCGTCAGCCGCTGGGACAGCTCCCGCAGCACCTGCTTTCCATACGCAGCCCGCTCTTCTCCTCCTTGCAGTTCCAGCACGATCTCCCGCCCGATGTGCCAGTAGGCCAGCACCATCTGCGTGTTCACCGCCCGCACCACATTCCCACGTGCTTCATCCAGAATGGCAGCCACGCGGGAAAACAAGGATGAAGGATGAAGGCTAAAGGATGAAGGATGAAGGCTAAAGGATGAAGCAGACTCCGCCTTCGCAGTCTGTTTCACCTTCTTAGCTGCTGCCTTCTTTTTCATAATTCATAATTCATAATTCATCCTTCATCCTTACAAGGAGCGCAGCTCCGTCCCTGGGCTCAGGAGCTTGAAGATCTGCTCCACGTTGATCTTGACGCTGTCGCTGCCGTAGCTGCTGTCGCGGAAGACGGCGCGAAGGGGTTTCTTCTTCGCCAGTTCCTTTACCAGTTCCTCGGTGATGTTCGGGTCAAAGCAGGCCGCTAGGGCATTGCCATCCACAAAGAAGACTTTCTTCTTGGCAATCGTCTCCTCGGTGATCGGCAGGGCCAGATCCACGCCCCAATCCACCAGCACTTGGAAGAGCAGGTCTTCCGGCGTGCGGTCCTCCTTGATGTTATCCGTCAGCATTTCGAGCTGCCCCTGCTTCACCTCATCCGGGGCGTAATACACGTCCTTCATGTTGGACGTGTCGATCTTGAGCACGCGGAAGCCGAAGTCACTCGCAAAGAGTGGATT
>JBIKYV010000037.1:0-28950 GCA_044355075.1 Prosthecobacter sp. | reverse complement strand
AAACTTCTGCCCCAGTAGGGTGCGCGTATCCAGAGAGCGGAAAACATCCCCACAAGCCAAGTGATGGAAACGCGGGATCGTGCCCAGGACCTTGCCCTGCGTGCCCTTGCCGCTGCCGGGAGCGCCGAGAATGAGAATGGTGCGAAATTTGCCAGTGTGGGGAACCATAAGCCAAGCTTTCTAGCACGTCACCGTTCCGTCACAAGCCGCGCTTTCATCTCAGTTTGGGCAAAAACCTGCCTCTAGCAGAGCCAGCGCCGTGTCCCTGACCGCCTCCATCGGCAGCGTCTTCAGATCTCCGCCCGGCGCACGCAGCACACGCACCGCAGCCTGTGGCGGAGCCCAGCTGGCGGGGTCTGTCGGGCCAAAAAGCAGTAAGCAGGGTAGCCCACAGGCAGCTGCTAGGTGCCCGATGCCACTGTCATGGCCGAGGTAAAGCGTGCAGCGGCGCAAGCGATCCGCCAGCTCTGTGAGAGGCAGGCCATGCCAGCGGGGAAAAGGCAGGTTAGCAGGCAAGGTGCCGCGTTCTTCCTCCGCCTCGCCACTGAGAAAGACCAGCTCCATCTCAGGATGATGAGCCTGGATGGCGTGCGCCACGGCCAGCCAGTGCTGAAGTGGCCAATTTTTCGTCAGCGAGCCACTGCCCGGATGAATGGCCACGCGCTTGATCGCTTCCGGAAGCGAATGGGGAACGAAAAGCGGCGCACGCCACTCGCTATCCTCTAGGAAAAGCGCCAATTGCTCCAGCGGACGCGCCAGTTGCTGGCAGGCATGACCTTGCCCTACCAAAACCTGATGCGGGGCCTGGAGAAAGGTGCGGACACCGATGCGCTGCATATTTTCCCGCAGGATACCATCCGGGTCGTAGAGATGGCTAATCACCAGCGTGCAGCGACCGATTGCAGCAGCTAGCTCTGGATCGATCTGGCCATCTTTGGCAAAGAAACGCGCCATCCGCACATCGCCGAGCGGACGCACAGCATCGGCCAGCTGAGCCTTTATCGTCAAATCCACCAGACTCCGCTGGGCCATCACTTCGATATACGCCTTGGGCATCGCCTGACGCAGATGGCGGATGACAGGCAGTGTCAGAATGAAGTCACCCACCGCCCCACCACGGATGTAGAGCACCCTAGGCTGTTCCGAAGGCACCTGTGGCGACTTCATTTCCCCATCCGGTAGATCGCGCCATTCCAGTCCAGCACCAGCATCTCACCCGAGGCATTGGCACAAAAGGCCGTGGGCTTTACCAGCACTGTCGGCTTTTTCTTCGGGTTGCCGGCTGGTGTCTGCGGGCTGGTGTAGAGCAGTGTGTTGCCTGCCACCTTGCCGCTATCATCCACTTTCAGGCTCCAGATTTTACCCAGGACAAAGTCGCCATACACATAACTGCCTACCAGTTCAGGCAGGGCTTTGCCGCTGTAAACGACACCGCCGGTGATGCTCAGACCTTCGCCATGATGGTATTCAAAGATTGGGTCGATCAGCTTCGCACCCTCCGGTGGAGCATCTGTGCGCAGCGGGAAGGGCCGTGCGCCTTCGCGATAACTCCAGCCGTAATTGCCGCCTTTTTCGATCCAGTTGATCTCCTCCCACAGATCCTGACCCACATCCGCCAGCCAGAGGCGGCCTTTGGCATCAAAGCTCATGCCCCAGGGATTGCGAATGCCATAGGCGTAGATCTGCGGCAGCGCGTCCACTCCGTCCGCGAAAGGGTTATCCGCCGGGATGCCATACGCGTTGTGATACTCACGGCTGTTCACGTCAATGCGCAGCACCTTGCCGACCATCACCGCATTGAGCTGGGCCATGCGCTTCTCATCGTTGCGCTTCGAAGTATCGCCCACGCCGATGTAAAGGTAGCCATCCGGACCGAAGACCAAGTTGCCGCCGTGGTGGTTCCAGTTGATCAGCGGGATCTCCAGCAGCACGCGCTCCGTCGTCACATCCGCCTTATCACCGCTGGACTTCATCTCACTGACCACCAGTCGCTTCGGCTTCTGCATCGTGTAGCAGAGATAAAAGAGCCCGTTCTCCGCAAACTTCGGGTGAAAAGCCATACCGTTCAGCCCTTCCTCGAACTTACCATTCGCCGCCTCCATGCCACGCGTGCTCAGGTCCAGAAAGGTCTTTGCCTCACCCGCCTGCTCATCCTTGGGCAAAAGCAGCACCTGACCGCGCTGCAGCGCCAAGAACTGCCGCTGGCTGCCATCCGGCGGGATCAATACCGCGATCGGCCAAGGGGTGCTGAGTTTTTCATAGACCCGCGTCAGTTGGACAGCATCAGCAGCGAGAGCCGACCCAAACAGGGCCAGGGCGAGGAAGGCAGAAACGAAGAACTTCATGAGCGGAAAAAAGAAAACCAACATGGTGCGAAACGCACCCACAGAGCAATCCCTAACGAAAGGGTCACGGAAAAAAGCGCAGCGTTAGGGGTGATTCCGCAGATTCACAAAGGCGCGTTCGCTGCAACTCCGCAGGTGACGGGGCTATTTTCTTCGACACTCTGAGGAGCTGCTGCCATGCCTGAAGACCTCTTTGCCGCTGACTCTCCTGCCCCTCTCTCCGGGACAGCTGTAGACCCTGGCGCGCCCTTGGCCGCGAGGATGCGGCCACGAACGCTAGCAGAATACACAGGGCAAGCTCACATCTTGGGCGAGGGCCGACTGCTGCGGCGGGCCATCCAAGCGGATCGCTTTTCTTCCATTCTGCTCTACGGCCCGCCGGGCGTAGGCAAAACCACCCTAGCCAGCATCATCGGCCATGAAACGAAAGCTCGCTTTGTGACGCTGAGCGGGGTGGAAAGCAGCGTGGCTGACATTCGCCGAGAGGCTGAGGCGGCAGCACGGCTACGCCAGCTCAATGGCCAGTCGACGATCCTTTTTGTTGATGAAATCCATCGTTTCAACAAAGCCCAACAGGACGTGCTACTGCCGCACCTAGAGCGCGGCACACTACGCTTCATCGGCGCGACCACACACAATCCCTTCTTTTACGTCAACAGCCCGCTCGTCAGTCGCTCGCAAGTCTTCACGCTGGAGCCACTGGGCATTCCCGAGCTTCAGAGCCTGATCGAACGAGCGCTGGCCGATGAAGAACGCGGCCTAGGCGGCAGCAAGGCCATCATCACCCCAGAGGCGAGCCTACACCTGGCGACGATCTGCGATGGCGACGCGCGCAAGTGCCTAAACGCACTTGAACTGGCTGTGCTCTCGACACCAGCCGAACCGCAGGGGCACATCGTCATCGGCTTGGCCGCAGCGGAAGAAAGCGTGCAGCAAAAAACCGTTGTCTATGATGGTGATGGTGACGCGCACTACGACACGGCCAGCGCCTTCATCAAATCCATGCGCGCCAGCGATCCCGATGCCGCGATCTACTGGCTGGCGAAAATGCTCCACGCGGGTGAAGACATCCGCTTCATCGCCCGGCGTATCGTCATCGCGGCCAGCGAGGACGTAGGCCTCGCGGACAGCAATGCCCTACGTGTCGCCGTGGCAGCACAGCAGGCTGTGGAGTTCATTGGCATGCCAGAGTCACAGCTCATCCTCTCGCATGCTGTGCTCTACCTAGCCACTGCCCCGAAGAGCAATAGCGCCACCAAGGCCATCGGGGCCGCTTTGTCTGATGTCAGAGAGGGCCGCACCCTGCCTGTGCCGAAGCACCTGCGGGACAAGCACTACGCTGGGGCGAAAAGCCTGGGGCACGGCGAAGGCTACCTGAACCCGCACGACTACGAAGGCGGCTTTGTGCCTCAGCGCTGCCTGGAGGGCGGACGGCAATACTACGAGCCGACCCACCACGGTCTGGAAGGGCGTATCAAAGAACGCTTGGACCACTATCGCCGCCTCTGGGAAGAAGCAGCTGCAAAAGGATCGTGACCGGCACGCGGCTCTGTCGGAAAGTCGGGATGACCTCGATCCCGTCAGGTCATGAATGCAGCATCTCCACCATCGGCAAGTCGTGGTTGCACTCTGAAAATACCAAGTGAACAAGAGCAAAAGTTACCTCACCCTTGGGATGAGATTGAACATCATGGCAAAGAAAACGCGTGGGGCAGCAGCGCAGAGATCGGCAGCGTCAGCACCGCACCTTTTTGCACCCAAGTCACCTCCGTCACACCGCCAGGCAGAGAAAACTCAGTCATCACCTGACGGCAAGCGCCACAGGGCGGAAACTCGCCCTGAAGAGAAAGGACTGCGATCTGGGAGAGTTTCATGTTGGGGCCTTCAGCGGCTACGGCTTGGCAGATAGCAGCACGCTCGGCACAGATGGTCAGTCCGTAGCTGGCGTTTTCCACATTGCAGCCAGTGAAAAGACCACCTTTCGCAGTCAGTAGCGCACAGCCGACCTGAAAGCCTGAGTAAGGCGCATAGGCGCGCGCTGCGACTTCGCGAGCAAGGGTAAGCAAATCTGGCATAACAGCAAGGTGCCACAGGCCGCCGCTAGGCAAACCAGAAAGCCACGAAAAACCAAGTCTATAGCGGCAAACCACAGCTGTGCCCGGAACTCCAGCACGGTTGCATGCTGGTAAAGCCGGTTTACGGGATAGACCTGCATGACCTTCGCCCATCCCGCAGCTCTGTGGTGCCTCGCCGCACTGCCTCTCGTGGTGGCCATGCATTTCCTTCAGCGGCGCAGCCAGCGGCAGGTGATCACCACACTGTTCCTACTGCAACCTTGGCGACGTGAGTCGAAGGTCGGGCATCGGTTTGAACGACTGCGCACCTCCCTGCCCCTGCTGATGCAACTGCTCAGCGTGCTTGTTCTGACGTGGCTTCTGGCCGCACCACGTTGGGCGCATTCCGATGCTGTGCAGCGTATTGCCATCGTTCTCGATAGCTCGGCATCCATGACGGCCTTTCGGCCCCAAGCCGAACAAGCTGTGGCTGACGTGCTGAACCTGCTGTTGCCCCAGGTGCGCTCAGAGCTGGCCCTGCTGGCGTCAGACCCCAGCCAGCCCGCCCTTTACCACGGCGACTCTGCTACCGACCTGATCGCCGCCATGAGCCGGTGGCAACCCGATCTCAGCGCCCATGATTTTTCCCCAGCCCTGCGGGCAGGCCGCGAGCTAGTGACGGCAGAGGGTAATCTGGTACTGGTGACCGATCACACCGCACCTCAGCCGTTACCCTGGTTGGCGATGTGCGTGGCCGTAGGTCAGGAGGTAGCCAACGTCGGCTGGGCCGGTGCCAGCGTGGAGGAGCGCGACGGGCAGCCACAGTGGCGCGCCCTGCTGCACAATCCCAGCCGCACGGCGCAAACGCGCGAGTGGCAAGTCGAGGCGGGAACAGGAACTTCCGTGTGGCAAAGCATCACTCTAGCCCCTGGTGCGACCCATGCGCTGAAAGGTCCCTTTCCTCCGCAAGATGAACTGCTGCTGCGGCTAAAAGCCGACACCTTCACACTCGATGATAGCCTGTCACTGGTGCGCCCCAAACCGAAGCCACTGAGCCTGCATACTCCTGCCCCACTGATGCCTGATGGCACTGCCGAACTGCGCGAATGGATCCAACGGCTGCCGCGCTTTCAGGCCAGTTCATGGGTAGGTAGTGCGGATCTGCGAGCCTTTGTCTGGCCACCGAGTGTGGCGCTGGAAGACAGCCAACATGCCATCGTTTTCGCCTCACCCCCGAAAGGTGATCACCCTGCCTGGCTCAGCGGAGAAATCGTCGCGGAAGCTCATCCGCTACTCGAAGGCCTAAACTGGCAATCCCTGCTCGCAACAGAGGGCATGATCATCCCACAGGACGAGCGCGACCGCATCTTGCTCTGGCAGGGCAAGCGCCCCATGATCACCTTACGAAGAACAGCAAGGGGAGCACAGCAGCTATTTTGCCACTTTGACCTGAGCCGCAGCAATGCCCTGAAGCTGCCCGCGATGGCCATTTTGCTGCACCGTTTCCTGAGCCAGGTGCGGCAGGAAAAAATTGCCCCAGAAGCGGCCAACTACGACACCCACCAGCGGCTAAACCTAGCCCATGAGCGCGGTCCGAATGCGCCAGCGCTGGAGCTTCGCACCCGCCCATCTGCGATCAAAATGAGCCTGCCCGTCACCCAAGCTCATCTGCTACGTGCGCCTTCCGAGCCCGGCTTTTTCGAGGTCTGGCAGGGCGATCAACGCCTGCTTCAAGCGGCGGCCACCTTTGCCGATCTACGCGAGGCGGATCTCCGTGAGGCTAGCACGCAAAATGACCTGAACCGACTGAGAATAAATCAGAGCGATCAAACCCTGCGCCCAGACCCATGGACGGCCCTTTGGCTGTTATGGCTGCTCGGCCTGCTGCTAGCCAGCTGGTGGTGGAGTGCAGAAAGCACCCAGCTCGAGCCCGCCGACACCTCTCGCTAGGCCAGCTCCGCCATCGTGCCACGAGTGACGCCGAGCTGACTCTGCGCCTTCAAGTCACGCCAAATATCTTCGCCACGCCGACTACCTCTCAGCAGAGCTTGATAGGTTTGCAGAATCTTTTGGGACTCGACTCGATCTTGCTCCAGCAACTCCACACGGTAGTGGCGCAGCCCCGCCTGCACGAGCCCTGGAAAAAACTGCGCACCCGTCTGCGGCACAGCATTGAACAGCGTATTTCGGCAACCCACGTCCGCCTTCAGTGGATGCTCCATGCCCACGCGATCCCTCAGGCGCACCTTGTGATGCTCACAGGGGCGACCGCAGTTCGTGAAGTCCGTGCCTTGACTCAAAAAAGCCGCAAAAGCGCAGTGCTCCATGTGAAACATCGGCATGTGCTGATGCAGCGTGATCTCAAACCATGTGGGCGGTGCTGCGGCCAACAAGTCCAGGACTTGCTCGATGTTCAAATCGTAGCTGATCGTCAGTCTTTGTAGGCCTGTTTGCTTCAAAAATTCCGCCGTCAGGGGATTCGCGACATTGAGAGAAAAGTCGCCCGTCACTGGCAGGCCGACGTCTCGAAAGTAAGCGATGGCCCCAAGGTTGCGGATCAGCACACCATGTGGCTCTGCGCGCTCAATCAGCTTAAAGAAGCCCGCCTCGCCCGACTTCTGGATGCGCGGTGTCGCGAGCCAAATCTGCGCACGCCCATCGCTGCGCACCTGGCGCACCGCCTCGGCATATTGGCGTATATCTTCAAAGTCCACATAGAGCTGTGTCACGCCACACTCGATCGCTGCCTGGATCTGCTCCAGACTGCGGCACAGGGCCAGCAGCGTAGGCGCAGCCGCGTCGGAAGCGATGGTTTCCTGTTGCGCAGTAAGCAACGGCGATAGCAGCGAGCTCAGTGTGATGGCCGATGTCGCAGGCTGAGATGCACTCGATTCAGATGTCCGCTCAGCGTTTTGTGCAAGCAGATCCACCAGAGCACGGCGCAGCCGATTCAGCTCACTCACGGGCAAGATGACCTCTCCCTCTAGTGCCACTTCCAAACCACCGAGTTCAAAAGCCGTGCCCCCCAGACGGCCAAGCTGATCCCTAAGGCTTTCCAGCGTCAGCGGGCGCTTCGCTGCGATCTCCAGTGGGATGGTGGAGACCACCTGCAAAGACATGCCTTTCACCTCCAGCACCAGCGGCTGCCCTGCCCTGCCCGTGACGCGGAGATTGAGCGGTTGTTTCCGCCGTAGCTGAATCTCTCCCTGGAAGGTCTGGCGCAGCTTGTTTTCCAGCACCTGATCCCCCGTCTTGAAGACCCTCATGCCAGGACGAATCTGCTCCGCCTTGAGACGTCCACGCTGAAAGTCGATCCAACGTCCCCGAATGCCATAGATGCGTCCACCCTGCTCGTCATTCGTGTTGGTGAGATTCTCAAAAACCACGCCATCGCCATTCTTCAGATGCTCCGGCACAGCATCCAGCTGCACGCTATCGCGATCCACCGCACTGACCGTGCCGACGAAGTAGCCGCGCTTTTTGCCATACATGGCACCGACCAATTTCTGGTGATTCACGCCATGCATCCAGCCTGAAAAAAGCCCACGGGAAAAGGTCATCTCCAGCTCATACCAATCCTCATCCGTGATGATCTGCTGCACATCCAGATCGGCCAGAGCGGCGTCGATCGCCTTGCGATACACCCGAGTGACGGCTGCGACATACTCCGCTGTTTTCAGCCGACCTTCGATCTTAAAGCTGCGAATGCCTAGCTCAATGAGGCGCGGAATTTCATGCACCGCAGCCAAGTCTTGTGGACTCAGCAGGTAGCGTTTGTCGCCCAACTCCCGCCATTCGCCATCCACGATCATTTCATACGGCATCCGGCAGGCCTGCGCGCACTCACCCCGATTCGCACTGCGCCGCCCGAGCGATTCGCTAGTCAGGCACTGACCGCTGTAGGCCACACATAGAGCGCCATGGACGAAGACCTCCAGGGGCAAGTGCGGGGAATCGTTGGCTTTGAACCGCTCCAGCTCCCGCAGACTCAGCTCCCGAGCCAGTACCGCCTGATCGACACCGAGCGTGCTGGCGAGCTCCAAGCCTTCAGGCGAGGTGATCGTCATTTGCGTACTAGCATGGAGGCGCAGCCGAGGCGTCAAGGCCTTCACCAGCCGCGCCAGTCCCAGATCCTGCACGATGACCGCATCCACCCCAGCCCGCTCCAGCCATTGTAACTGACGCACGGCGTCCTCTAGTTCACCCGTAAAAATGAGCACATTCAGCGCGCAGTAACCCTTCACGCCATGCTTGTGCAGGAACTGCATCAAGGCAGGCAGATCCTCCTCCGTGAAGTTATCCGCACGCATTCGCGCATTGAAGCGTGGCATACCGAAGAAAATGGCATCAGCCCCATTCGCCACAGCCGCACGCGCACACTCCCAGTTGCCAGCAGGAGAGAGAAGTTCAGGCAGATGAAGTGGACGTGACATGAGCGGTTTCGTTAAACGGCTGCGGCTAGGCCTCAAGAACAGATACAGCCATGCCCAAAAGCATTCCTTGCACTAATTCCCACACATCCAAACACGTTTTCAGCATCGACAACTGCCAAAATGTCCGTTCAGATATCTCCAATCAAATGACACAAACCCAGCGCGAAGCCCTCTTTGATCTCCTAGCTCTTTCGATTTATGCCGATGCACATATCTCGCTAGCTGAGGAAGACCTTCTCAGACAAGCCTTTGTGAAAAAAGGCTGGAAGTCCACGCTACCGAAGCAGCACTTCATTGAACTCTCTTTTGCCCGTGCTCGTGAGGCCGCCGAGAGCGACGATTCGATGATCGACTACCTCACGGAGCGTGCGGCAGCCTTTGACACGCGCAAGGCTCAACAAGAAGCCTGTGCCGTCATCAAAAGCATCCTGGAAGCCGATGGCGAGACGGCAGAAGAAAACGAATTCTACGCCCTCTTTGAGCAATGCCTGCCACAGGCCGATTGATAAGCCCATCGGCCTGAGGTCTTCTCTTGCATCTAGGCTTCAACGCGTCCTCATGGGCTCGCCGTGCGTTTCCACGGTTCCGTTTTGAGTTCAGACAAGGTCCCGCCCCCGAAAGCGGTGCGCCTGCGCAAAAAGCCAGCCGCACCCACCCAGAAAACTGTCACCCCTTCCCGCCCGGAAGAAGCACAGGTGGAATGCCACGCTCTGGTGCGCTCCGTGATGCAGGTGCCTGAGTTCACGGATAAACTGCGGGCGCTGGGAAAAGAGACCACGGTTTACCTGGATCATGTGACGGCTGAGGCGCATGGCTTTGCTGTAGCGCTGATGGCAGCGCGTGCGCAGCAAATGCGACGTCGTCTGTGGGTACTTTGCCCCGATCCACGCACACAGGATCGCATCCAAGCCGAGCTCATCGTCTGGCAAACCTCAGCGCTCTATTTTCCCCGCCATTCACAGAGTTTTGGTGAAGAAGTTCTACCTGACCCAGATCTGCTAGCAGAACGAGTCGCTGTGCTAGAGCGTTGGTCGGTAACCGATACTGGGGCGCTGCTGCTCTGCCAGGATAGCCTCAACGAGACGGCCCCTGCTGCGCGCGAGCTGGAAAAGCAGCGGCGCCCGATCGAAGTCGGGCAAAAGCTGGACATCGAAAGGTTCATCGAGCAGCTCAGCGAAGCTGGTTACGACCGCGTGCCCGTCGTTACAGAACGCGGCCAATTTGCGCGGCGCGGAGGACTTGTGGACTTTTACTCCTGGCAGGCAGAGGAGCCGCTGCGCATCGAATGGTTCGATGAAGAAATCGAGTCCATCCGCGCTTTTGATCTGCACAACCAGTCTTCCGTGAAACGACTGGAACGTGCGAGCTTGATCCTGCAGCTGACCGATAGCGCCGCTGATTCGGGCCAGGTCCGCGATTACCTGCGTCCGGATGACCTTGTCTTGCTCGTCGGCGATGAATCGGCAAGCGTGAAGGTCAACGCGCAACTTCTGACGAGTGCCGCTCCTGCCGATGGCCCGGAGAATTTTGACGCAGCGATCCACGAGAACCCACTCGGCGTGTTCGATGCCTCCGACTTCGTGCTGCATGAGGCCCGGCGAAAGCAATTCGAGATGCAGGTGGCCGAATGGCAAAAGCTTGGCTGGCAGGTCATCATCTTCTTTCACAATGAAGCCGAACGAGAGAGGTTCGGCGAACTCTGTAAAACGAACTTCCAAGTTCGTTCCCAAACGCAAGGCGAACCCTCTGACAACGAACTCGGAAATTCATTGTCCACAACGCTAGGCCTACTTTATCGCGGCTTCACGGTCCCTGCGGCGAGGCTGGCCGTGCTGACAGGAGCGGAGATTTTTGGACGCCATCAGGTCTCACGCCGATCCCGTGGCTCCAAGCTCGCCGATCCTGAAAATCTGCGCAAAGCCCGCGACATGCTCAGCGAGCTGCGCGATGGCGACCTCGTCGTACATTCGGAGCATGGCATCGGTCGCTTCGCTGGGGTGGAAACCCGCACGACACCAGGCGGTAAAAAAGAAGAGGTACTCGTGCTGCATTATGCCGATGCAGCTAAACTCTTCGTACCCGTCGTACAGGCACACATGGTTAGTCGCTATGTTGGCGTCGGCGGACGTGCGCCCTCGCTCAGCAAGCTGGGCGGCAACAGTTGGCAAAAGACCCGCAAAACGGCGGAAAAGAGCGTCGAGGAATTCGCCGCAAAGATGCTTAGCATCAGCGCCGAGCGGCGCAGTGTGAAGGGCTTCACGCATCCACCTGACACGAAGTGGCAGGTGGAGTTTGAGCAGTCTTTCCTTTACCGAGAAACGCCCGACCAACTCCGCTGTGTGGAGGAAATCAAACGCGACATGGAGGCCGAGAAACCCATGGATCGCCTGCTCTGCGCGGACGTTGGTTTTGGCAAAACCGAAGTCGCGATTCGCGCCGCCTTTAAAGCGGTCATGGGCGGCAAACAAGTCGCCATCCTGGTGCCCACGACGGTGCTCGCACGTCAGCACTGGCAAAACATCCGTGAGCGGATGAGTGAGTTCCCCGTGACGGTGGAGATGCTCTGCCGACTGACGCCGAAGAATCGCGAGAAAAAGATCCTGCAAGGCGTGCGCGAAGGCACGGTGGACATCGTGGTGGGCACGCATCGCGTCATTTCCAAAGATGTGCGCTTCAAAGACCTCGGCCTTGTGGTCATCGATGAGGAGCAGCGTTTCGGCGTGAAGCATAAGGAGAAGTTTAAGGAACTGTTCCGCCTCGTGGACGTGCTCACGCTGAGCGCCACACCCATCCCGCGCACGCTTTACCTTGCCCTCATGGGCATGAGGGACATGAGCACGATTGAGACACCGCCGCCGAACAAACAAGCCGTGGGCACCATCATTACGCCCTATGACGAGCGCGTGATTAAACAAGCCATCGATGCCGAACTGGATCGTGGTGGTCAGGTCTTCCTGCTACACAACCGAGTCATGACCATCGAAACGACGGCGATGCGCATCCGCCAACTTTGCCCCCAGGCACGTGTCATCGTCGGGCATGGTCAGATGGACGAAGAGCTCCTCGAAGACGTGATGCACAAGTTTGTCGATGGCGAGGCGGACGTACTCGTCTGCACCACCATCATCGAAAGCGGCGTCGATATCCCGAACGCCAACACCATCATTATCGACCGCGCGGATCGTTTCGGCCTCGCGGACCTCTACCAGCTCCGAGGGCGCGTGGGCCGAGGCGGGCAGCAGGCTCATGCGTATCTGCTTTTGCCACGCGATGCCGTCACGGCAGGCGATGCCCGCAAGCGGGTGAATGCCATCAAGCAATACACCGGCCTGGGCAGCGGCTTCAAAATCGCTCTGCGTGATCTGGAGATCCGTGGCGCTGGCAATCTTCTCGGCACTGAGCAGAGCGGTCACATCGCCGCCGTGGGCTTTGACATGTATTGCCAGATGCTCAAACAGGCGGTAAACCGCATGCAGGGCCGCCGCGTCCCGCGTCCGGTCGATGTGGCCCTGCGCGCTGACTTCCTGGTGCAAAGCGAGGCGCTAATGACGCAGGCTGAAAAAGGCATCACGGGAGCCTTTTTGCCCTCCAGCTTCATCGAAGACACACGCCTGCGGATCACCGCTTACCGCCAATTGGGCGAGGTGATGACCCGCAAGGAGTTGGACGAACTGCAAACCCAATGGCGCGACCAATATGGAGACAAGCTACCCTACCCCGTGCAGAACCTCCTCGCCTGCGCGGCGCTTCGTCTAGCCGCTGCGCACGCCGGCATCAGTGAGATCGAGATCAAGGACCGGAAGCTCATCCTTTCCCGCAACGGCGGCTACGTCATGATCGATGGCAAATTCCCGCGCCTAACGGAGCGTGCAGGTTTCAAGCAACTGCAGGAAGCGCTAACCATGGTGCGCAGCTTGTGATGGGCTCAAACCAGCCGCACGTAACGCCGACCTGGCAGCGGCCGAATAAGCCGCTTCATCTCCAGGCGCATCAATGTTACATTCACGGTAGCAGGCGTTAGGCCTGAGGCAGCGATTAGCTCATCGACATGCTTTTCCTGATGGTCGATGCTCTTGAGCAAGATCTCCTCCTCCAACTGCAAAGGCACCGCAGCTCGTACTGGCTGCACATCTGGTGCTTTGGGGGCGGTGGGAAAGAGGCACATCAGATCATCCAGAACATCCGCTCCATCCATGACTAACTTGGCTCCTTGCTGAATCAAACGATTGCAGCCCGCCGAGGTCGGTCGGTCGATCGGACCGGGCACCGCGTACACCGCACGCCCTTGATCGGAGGCCTGCTGCGCCGTGATCAGCGAGCCACTCTTTAACGGTGCCTCGACCACCAACAAGCCGCTGCTCCATCCAGCTACAATGCGGTTGCGGTAGGGAAAGGTCTGCCGATCCGCGATGCGATCCACCGGGTATTCACTGATGACAGCACCATGAGCAGCGATCCTCTCAGCGAGCGCTTGATTCTCCGGTGGATAAAGCTTGCCGATGCCTGAGCCGATCACGGCCACGGTTCGACCTTTAGCAGCGAGAGCAGCCTCGTGCGCAGTAGTATCGATGCCACGTGCGAGTCCACTAACCACGGTGAAGCCCGAGTGGGCGATCTGAAAGCTCAGCTTCTTTGCCGCATTCATGCCATAAACCGTGGCATGTCGGCTGCCGACAACCCCGATGGCATGGTGGTCGCGTGGCGTCAGCTCTCCCCACACATAGAGTACCAACGGTGGATCATAAATGGTGCGCAACGAGGGTGGATAGAGGGCATCTTCTTGGGTCAAGATGGAAAGCCCACGCTGCTCAATCTTGCGGAGTTCGAGGGCCAGATCGATCTGGGTTTCCCACTGCGCTAAGTTTTGTGCTTGGCTTTCGCCAAACCCCTCTACTTCGCGCAGTTCAGATACCTTGGCTGCCAAGATGGCCTCGGGATTGCTAAAGCATTCCAAAAGCTTCCGCACACGCACGGGACCGATCTGGGGAATGAGATTCAGAGCGATCCAGGCTTCGCGGCGTGTCATGCCTGCACTTGAGAGGAAGACGCCCGACAAACAACCTTAAAAATAGTCACCCCGCAGACTAGTATGCATTCAAGGCTGGCTCGATCATGCCACTGCGCGTTGCGTCATCAGCACCTCGATGCCAGAAGCACCCCATTTCGAAGATATTTGGGTAGGGTAGATCGTGGTGCCATCGACGTGAAGTCAGCAGGGCAGTGCTTGGCCTAAGCTTCGGCAAAACTAAAAGGAGGCTTCCCTTGTGCGCCGTTACTGAAGCTGACGTTTCCGCCTGCTGCGAAATTCTTCCTGCTATCACCTCGGCCTGACAGCATACACCCGCTTTGCTAGAGGACGATGGCGATGGACACACGCGGAGGCTAAAGATGGTCGCCGAGCAGGCCAGATCGCGCTGGTTTGAAGCGAGGATGAACGGTGACTCCCTGAAACCATGGGCAGCCGCTGGGATGAGCTGGAACGGCCGCTCGGTTTCTTGAAAGCAAAGCGCACACTGATGCCTAAGCCAACCTACTATTAGTCACTGAAAAAGCTGCTTTGGGAGCTCTCTGCCTTATACACCGACACTTGATTTCCGTGCCTTACTTCGGCACGTGTCAGGCCTCGACCAACCCCATCCACTCAAGTCCCCAACCTATGTTCTCCCTCGCTGAAAAAACCGCTGTCATCACTGGAGCAGGCTCTGGCATCGGCCAAGCTGTCGCACGTCTCTTTGCCCGCCAGGGCGCCCATGTCGAGGTCGTGGATCTCAAACAAGAAGCCGCCCAGAACACCGTGGATGAAATCATCGCCGCCGGTGGCCGCGCGCAGGCCAATGCAGTGGATGTGGGCGACCACGACGCCGTGAAGTCGCTCTTTGCCGACATCGCCAAGCGTCATAACCGCCTAGATATCCTGGTGAACAATGCTGGCATCGCCCACATTGGCACACTGCTGACCACGCAGGAGGCCGATCTAGACAGGCTTTACCGCGTGAACATTAAGGGCGTGTTCAACTGCGCCCAGGCAGCAGTCGAGCGCATGGTGCTGCAAGGGGGTGGCGTGGTACTGAACCTATGCAGCATCGCTGCGCAAATCGGACTGGCCGAGCGCTTCGCCTACTCCATGACCAAAGGAGCCGTGCTAACCATGACCTACTCGATTGCCAAAGATTTCATCCAGCAGGGCATCCGCTGCAATTGCATCTGCCCAGCCCGTGTGCACACGCCGTTTGTCGATGGCTATCTCACCGCAAACTACCCAGGCCGAGAACAGGAAATGTTCGAAAAACTCAGCGCCGCCCAACCCATCGGCCGCATGGCCAAGCCAGATGAAATTGCGGCCCTCGCCGCCTACCTTTGTAGCGACGAGGCCTCCTTTATCACGGGCAGTTCCTATCCGATTGATGGCGGTGCCGTCAACCTGCGATAACCCGCCCCCAACAGCACCAGCGGAAACAAACAAAGCTCAGGCGAGCACAAAGCTACGCGCCCCCATACGGGTCATGGCAATGCTACGCATAGGCCTCCAGAATCAGCCCTCATTGCAGAGCATCGCTTCTCATAACTGTGAATCAGTTCAAAAAGCGGACCTGAGGGCAGTGCTCGGACGGCTCTTGCACTGAGCGTGCTCTGTGCAAGAAACAAGGCATGACCCACGCCGAAGCCGCAGCCCGCGCTGCCTTTCTCAGTTCCGAACTGCACCGCCACAACCGCCTCTACTACATCGAGGCGCGGCCGGTGATCTCCGATAAGGAATTCGATCTGTTGCTGCGAGAGCTTCAAGACATCGAAGCACAATTCCCCGATCTACTCACGCCGGATTCACCAACGCAGCGAGTGGGTGGAGCAGCACTCGATGGCTTTACCCAGATTCGCCATGCAGTGCCGATGATGAGCCTGGACAACACCTACTCCGAAGAAGAACTCACCGCCTTCTTTGTTCGCGTTCAAAAGGGCCTCGGCCGCGAATCCATCGAATGCATCATTGAGCCCAAGGTCGATGGCGTAGCCATCAGCGTGCGTTACGAGGACGGTGTGCTCAAGCATGGTGTTACGCGTGGCGATGGGACTACGGGCGACGAAGTGACGAATAACCTAAAGACGATCAAAACGCTGCCACTGCGTCTACCCACAAACGGGCCGCAAACTTTCGAAGTACGTGGCGAGGTCTTCATGCCAAAGGCTGGCTTCGCGAAGCTCAATCAAGAGCGTGAGGAAGCCGGTGAATCGCTCTTCGCCAATCCGCGCAACTCCACCGCAGGCACGCTGAAGCTGCTCGATCCAAAGATCGTGGCAAAGCGCCCACTTGACATTGTTTTCTACGGCCTCGCTGATGCCAGCGGCCTCCTGATCGAATCGCAGGACGATGTGCGGAAGCTGCTCGAAGCCGCTGGCTTGCCGAAATCGAACCTGCTGTGGCATGCCAACAGCGCCGAAGGATTGTTGAAGGCCATTCGCCAGCTCGATGAGCTGCGCAAAACTCTACCTTACGAAACCGACGGCGCGGTGATCAAGGTAAACGCCTTTGTCGATCAGCGTGAACTCGGTGTAACAAGCAAGGCACCGCGCTGGGCCATCGCCTACAAATATCAGCCGGAACAGGCGGAGACTCAAATTCTCGCCGTAGACATTCAAGTCGGCCGCACGGGCGCATTGACACCGGTGGCACGACTGGAACCCGTATTCGTCAGCGGCAGTACGGTAAGCAACGCCACCTTACACAACTTTGAAGAAATCGAGCGCAAAGACATCCGTGTGGGCGATCGTGTCATCATTGAAAAAGCCGGCGAGATCATCCCAGCGGTCGTCAGCGTCAAAATCGAGAAGCGTGACGGTAGCGAGCAGCGCATTGTGCCACCCACGCACTGCCCCATCTGCGGCACGGGCGTACATCGAGATGAGGAACAGGTGGTTATCCGCTGCCCAAACCCAAAGTGCCCGGAGGTCGTAAAACGCCGCATGGAGCACTTTGTGAGCCGTGCAGCCATGGACATCAGCGGCCTTGGCGAAAGTGTCGTGGCCCAGCTTGTTGACCTGCGACTTGTGGGTGATGTGGCAGACCTGTATGCGCTCAACGAACTGTTGCTCGCCCGTTTGGAGAGAGTCGGAACCAAAAGCATCGACAACTACCTGAAGGCCATTGAGATCAGCAAGCAGCAAGACCCGTGGCGTCTCATTTTCGGTCTCGGCATCCTGCATGTCGGTGCGGGCAGTGCCCGCAAACTCCTGGAGCATTTTGGCAGTATCGACGCCATGGCAAAAGCCAGTATCGAAGAGCTGATGCAGTGCCCAGACATCGGCGAAATCGTCGCCGTGAGCATCCATTCGTGGTTTCATGACGCCGCAAATCTTGAGCTAGTCGACCGCCTGCGTGCGTCCGGGCTCAATTTGGTGCAAAAAGCCGTCCAAGCCGCTAGCAGCAAGCTCGCAGGCACCACCTGGGTCATCACTGGCACACTTAGCCAGGAACGCGAAACGATTGCCGACACCATCCGCAGCCACGGCGGTAAGGTCAGCGGCAGCGTGAGCGGCAAAACGACCTATCTGCTTGCTGGGGCCGACGCAGGCAGCAAGCTCGACAAAGCCGCAAAACTCGGCGTTAAGGCCATGAGCGAGGAAGAGTTTCGAGCGATGATCGGGTGAATACCCCTATCCAACCGCTGCTTCCTTGACCCTCATCTTCAGCACTGCATCATGCCTGACCTTTCATGAAACGCCTTTACCGCCAAGCCCAGATTGTCTCTGAAGATAGCCCTAAACTACAACTCGGAGACGTGTTGGTGGAAGGAGATCGCATCATCGGGGTTGCCCCTCAAATCTCCGGCGTGACGGACTGCGAAGTCATCGACTGCCAAGGTCGTCTGCTAATGCCAGCCATGTTTGACATTCACGTGCATGCCCGAGAACCCGGCCAGGAGGACAAAGAAAACATCGCCACCTGCGCTGAGGCAGCCATCAACGGCGGTGTAACCGGCTTTGTCATGATGCCCAACACCTCGCCAGCCATCGACAATGCTGGCATCGTTCGAACCGTGCTCGAAAGCGCACGGCGGACACGCATCGGCAGTAGCATTTACACCTCGGGAGCTATCACCAAAGGACGCAAAGGCGAAGAGCTAGCGGGTATCGCTGGCATGAAAGCCGCAGGTGCCATTTTGCTGACCGATGACGGTTTCCCCGTGGACAATCCCCAAGTGCTTCGGCGCGCCATGGAGTACGCCAGAGATCACGACCTCCCCTTAGCCAGCCATTGTGAAGTGAAAGAACTGAGCGGCAAAGGCTGCATGCACGAAGGCAAAGTGAGCTATGCCCTTGGACTCCCAGGCATTCCCAGCATCAGTGAGGAAATCTGTATCTCTCGCGATATCCGACTGGCCGAATTCACGGGCGTACATCTCAACATCCAGCACGTGACCACGGCCGAAGGTATGCGCACGATCAAACGGGCCAAAGATCGTGGCATTCGAGTAAGCTGTGAGATTGCTCCCCACCATCTCATTTTTAACCACGAGCACGTGGGCAACTACGACACGAACTACAAAATGAATCCGCCGCTACGGACCGCTGAAGACAATGCGGCTCTTCTTCAAGGGCTAAAAGATGGGTGGTTCGATGTCATCGCAACCGATCACGCGCCACATACGCCATTCGAAAAGAATCAAGACTTCAGCAGTGCGCCCTTTGGCATCACCGGCCTTGAAACAGCCTTACCGAGTCTGTACCACTATTTCATCTCCAAAAACCTACTGGATTGGGGATTGATTGTGCAGCGTTACTCTGCCGAGCCTCGCCGACTGATGAAGCTGCCAACCGTGCCCATTGCCGAAGGAGGCATGGCCGAATTCATCGTGTTCAATCCAAACCGTGAAACAACTTTCACACGCGAATTCATGAAATCGAAGAGCATCAATACGCCATTCCTCGACAAAACACTTCGAGGCATGGTCGAGCGCGTGATTCACCGGGGTCAGGAACTACTCTCACGTTGAAGGCCTCGCCGAGAGACTCGCTTCAAATCGCTCAACACGATATTGCCCCTGTGGAAAAAACACAGGCAGGGTGGCGTGGCAGTAGGCCACTTTGTCGCGCTCTCCACAAACTTGGGAAAAGCGAAATTGAGTGGCGGCATCTGTAGGATTTGACGCACCACCAGCTCATCGATTTATACCGAACCAATCCTGCTATAGCGTTGATGACGTATGCACTGCGTTGCTGCGACGCCAGAGATGATTGCATCAGGCACAAAAAACCCGCTTCCTGTAAGGTCATTCATCAAAGAATGAAAGGAAGCGGGGAATTGGGATCGCTCTTGGAATCAAACCAAGAACTATCATTTTCAACGGTAGTAAGGTTGGCCGTTCGGGTAGTAACCGGCAGGCTGACGATGCTGCGGATGGGTATATTGACCTTGTGGGTTATAGGTTGCAGCGTTGCGTTGATCCTGCGAATTACCAATGGCATTGCCACCTAAAGCGCCAAGGCCAGCACCAATGGCAGCACCTTCCAAACCGCGTCCGCTTTGGTTGCCGATGATACCACCAAGCGCAGCTCCACCAAGGGCACCCATAACAGAACCTGTTTGAGCGTTAGGGCCTGTGGCGCAGGAAGAAAGACCAACAATGGTAATCAACGATAGGGTGATGTATTTCATGAGGGGGTGTTTTTTGACGAACAGGGGATTAGTCGAAAATACGCGTCATTTGTTCACAGGAAACTTAGAATTTTAGAGCAAGCTGCTCTTTCCTTCCACGTTTCGCAGTAATCATGAAGCGTCTTTTTCCTTTTTTCTTGTTTCTGCTGACCTGTGCTCAGGCGGGCGAGCCACGTCCTCTCCTTGCCTTGCCTGGCAAACTCCTTCACGAATCGAAACTTGATACCGAGCCAGCTGCGCCATGGCGTGCCGCTAAAGGAAAATGGCAACTATCGAACGGCACATGGCTTGGGGCCGAGCGACCGGAAGACAAACATGGAGCTGTGATTCGCATTCCGCTCCAGCTCAAAGACTTCATTATCGAGTATGAGTTCCAATGGCAAGGAGCACGTAGTACGAGCCTGTCCATCAATGCACAAAAGGATCACATGGCGAGGATTAGCCTGACCCCAAAATCCGTGACTATCCAGCGAGACGACAACGATCATGAGGGACCTGACCAAGCGATTGTTTTCGCGCGATTTCCGGCAGAGCTCGCTCCTGGGATTTGGCATAAAGTGCGCCTAGAGATGGTAGGCAACACTTTAACCGGCCAAGTCAATGAAATGGCGGCCTGGGGCAGCGATCCCTTATTCACTCAAATCAAGGCTGCGCCAGGATTTACCGTCGGCGGACAGAGCGTGTTCTTTCGCCATCTAGTCATCCGTGAAGCATCGCTGAACCCCGAATGGGAGAAGCTTAAGAAAGAACTACCTATTCCTGGGGACAAAGTGGCGCCTGTTGCTACAAAAAAAGGCCCTGGAAAAGGCAAAAAGAAGCAAGCAACTTGATTCATCTCTTACGCCTCGCGGTCTGACGTCCGCGCCAAGCAAAAGCTAGCGCGAACAAAAGACTCTGGGCAAGCACGATGCAGGCCCCCGTGGAGCCATTGATGAAAAAGCTGACGTAAACGCCAAGACAGGAGGCAATGACTGACGATAGTGTGGCAAGCACTAGCATGTGATCGAGGCGATCGCACAGCAATCGAGCAGTGCAGCCAGGGGTAACAAGCATGGCCACGACAAGCAAAATACCAACGGCCTGCATGGAGGCCACGATAGTTCCCGACAGCAAGGCGAGCAGCAGGTAATGCAACATCACGGTGTTGAGCCCGATGGCACGCGCATGAGCAGGATCGAAGCAGAAGAGCATGAGGTCTTTTCTCAAGACCAAGATGACTGCGAGCGTGAAAAAAGATGCCACCAAGGTCTGGATGAGATCTTCACGCTCGATCCCAAGAAGATTGCCAAAAAGAATGTGATTCAAATGCGCTTCGGTCTGCACTTTAGTGAATAACACAAGTCCCAGGGCGAACATACCGGTGAAGACGATGCCCATGACGGTGTCTTCTTTGATGCGTGTGCTGCTTTTGATCCAACCGATGCTCATGGCGCAGATCAAACCGGCAGCGAAAGCCCCCAATGCCAGAGGAAGTCCAAAAAGATAAGCCAAGACGATGCCGGGAAGAACGGCATGAGAAATGGCGTCTCCCATGAGAGACCAACCTTTCAGCACGAGGTAACAGGAAAATACCGCACAAACGATGCCCACCAGCGCACTGACCAGCAGCGCTTCGACCATGAATGAATACTGAAACGGTGCGAGCCAGTTCATGCGAGATTAGATGCAGCTAAGCAGCGGACACGGCGCGAGGCGAGCAGGCCATGCTTGGGCGCGAAAACCAGCGCCAGGAGGAATACCAGCGTTTGCAACACGACGATGCACCCCCCTGTGCTACCATTGATGAAATAACTGAGGTAAGCACCCGAAACACTGCACCCAGTGCCCATCGTGGTCGCAATCCCCAACATGCGACTGAAGCGATCCGTCAGCAGATATGCTGTGGCTCCGGGAGTGACCAACATCGCAACAACAAGACAAGCACCTACCGTTTGCAGAGCAGCCACCGCAGTCGCCGAAAGCAAAGCTAGCAGCAGAAAGTGCAAGAAGCCGGTGTTTATTCCCAAGGAACGAGCATGGGCTTCATCAAAACAATACAGGAGCAAGTCCCGCCACTTGACGGCTAGCACTAGAATAGACACCCCCGCGATGATCACAACCTGCGTTATATCTGAATCAGAAATGGCTAAGATATTGCCAAAGATGATGGCTTTCAGATTTAAGTGGCTGGGAAACAAAGACAGCAGCAGTAGCCCGAGCGCGAACCAACTGGTAAACACGATCCCAATGACGGCATCCTCTCGGAGGCCTGATTTGCGCTTCAACCACCCCATGGTGAGCACTGCGATGATGCCTGCGATGAAGGCCCCTAGTGAAAAAGGCAGACCAGCGAGCCATGCGATCGAAACCCCTGGTACAACGGCATGAGACAAAGCGTCTCCCATCAAAGACCAGCCCTTCAGCGTAATGAAACAGGAAAGAAAACCGCAAACCGCACCAATCAAGCCACTGATTAGAATAGCTTTGATCATGTAATCATAATCCAGCGGAGTGAGAGCATTCATTCCCCAACTTCCTCCTTACGCTTCTGAACTAGATGCTCGCGGCCCGAACGATCTTTGTATTCCAGGTGACCGTCCTTGCCGAAGACAAGCGGGCGTTCATCGTCTGTGAGCAGTTTCACCGTCTTGCCGTCATGATCTTGGATCGTGCTATGCTCAAAGTGAAATTGGCGAAGTGCACCACCAAAAGCTTGGCGTAGATTTTGTTCCGTAAAGACGTCTTCCAATGGCCCTGAAGCCAACACAGTCCGGTTGACCAAAACGACGTGGTCACAAAACTCAGGCACACTCCCCAAGTTATGAGTCGAGACTAGGATAATCCTACCCTCATCACGCAGAGTTCTCAGGAGGGCGATAATCGCCTCTTCAGTCGTCACATCTACCCCAGTGAAGGGCTCATCCAGCAGGATGATCTGACCTCGCTGCGCCAACGCACGGGCGAGAAAGACACGCTTTTTTTGTCCTCCACTGAGTTCACCGATCTGGCGCTCTTGATATTCCTTCATGCCCACGCGCTCCAAGCTATCAGCAACCACACGTTTGTCCTCCACCGAGGGGATTCTCAGAAAATTCATGTGCCCGTAACGCCCCATCATCACGACATCCCATACACTGACCGGGAACGTCCAATCGACTTCTTCCGACTGAGGAACATAAGCCACCAATTTTTGCTTTCGCGCTTGCTCCACACTCAATCCCGCGATGCGGATATGACCTTTAACAGGGTTCACAAAACCCATCAAAGCTTTAAAAAGAGTGCTTTTGCCACTGCCATTGATGCCGACCAAGGCCGCGATGCTGCCCGATGCTAGCTTGAAAGAGGCATCACGAAGAGCTGTGTGTCCATTGGGATAGGACACTGTCACAGAAGAGGCTTCGAGAGAAAGAATCACGGTTGGTTGAGGAAGGCTTTCACCAGAGTATCGGCATTGGTTTCCAATAACTTCAAATACGTCGGAGCAGCCCCTACCGCATCGGTCAAAGAGTCCACGTAAAGCACGCCACCGAAGCGAGCACTCGTCTCTTTCGCCACTTGCTGCATGGCTTTGTCACTGATCGTACTCTCGCTGAAAACGACGGGAATCTGATGCTGACGAATCGCATCCACGACTTTCTGAACCTGCCGAGGAGTACCTTCTTGGTCAGCATTGACAGGCCAGAGATACAGTTCCTTGAGCCCATAATCCCGTGCTAGGTAAGAAAAGGCACCTTCACAGCTGACCAGCCAGCGCTGATGTTCAGGAATGCTTGCGAGCTTATTCCGCACAGGTAGATCCATGGCCTCCAGCTTGGCGATGTATGCTGCCGCATTAGCTTGGTAGGTGGCTTCATTGGCCGGGTCTAACTTCACCAATGCCGAACGAATGTTATGCACATAACGAATCGCATTCGCGGGTGACATCCATGCATGGGGATTGGGTTTACCATTGTAGGGGCCATCACCAATACTCATAACATCGACGCCATCGCTAATGACCACAGCAGGCGCATCCCTCACCTGCTGCAAAAATTTTTCAAACCAACGCTCAAGCCCTAGTCCATTCCATAGGACAAGATCCGCATCCTGGGCCTTCACCAAATCCATCGGCGTTGGCTCATAATCGTGAATCTCAGCCCCTGGCTTGGTAATGGACTCCACCACAGCCGCATTACCTGCCACGTTTTGGGCCATGTCTTGGATGATGGTGAAGGTAGTCAGGATGCGCTTCTTGCCATCTGTGCGCACAGGATGCGGATCACAACCAGTGAACAATATAGTGACAATCAGGTATGAAAAAAGACGTGTCATAAGGATCGAATCAAAAACGGAAACTCATGCCAGTGAAGATACCTAAATCAGGCGCTGCTCGATTCAGGCCGAAACGTGCTCCTGCATCGAGCACAAGATTATCCGTCACAGCAAAGGTAAATCCACCAGCCGCGCGAAGTTGAGTTAAGCTGTCTTGGCCCAAACGAGTAATGATTTCCATATAACATCCCCAACGATCAGAAAGACTTATTCCCAAAGCCGCTGAGGCAAGAAACTCAAGGTCATGACCTGAGGTTTCTACATCGTTCACGCAGTCGACTTGCCCCATCAAACCAAGACTAAGGCGGTCATTGATGGCGGCGGCAAAGGGAACTACCACGCCACCAGCCCACGCATCAGCGCTCGTTTCCATGCCAGTTGGGATGGAAACAAAAGGCATTATCGACAGAGCCGTTTTCCCCTGATCATTGCCCCAAAGGTTCTGCTTTAACCTTAAGGTGATATCACCAAATCCAGACAAAAAATTATTTTTATCCATGCCTTCGGATTGCAAAACCGTCTGTGTATCAAAGACGATCTGAAGGTCGGTATTCTGAGCCAATCCATACTTAAAATTGATGTGCCCATAGACCCAAGAATCCAATCGCCCTGAATTTGAGTAATCCTTTTCAGAATCAAAAAAGCTCATCTCCAACTGAAACATTCCAGGAGCGACAGAATAAGCTGATTCTGTCACGTCCGGCCGATCAGTAAACATCTCACGCACTGACGCAGTTTCCGCAGCAAGCGGAAGATACATCGACAGCAGGCTGAGAAATGAAATCTTGGCCAACATGATAAAATTAGTCTGAGCTAAGATATAACAAAAATCACCTTCTCTGCAAATAAATTATTAGCCCAGGCTAACTTTGCTGCGTGAGCATGACTTTTTTCTTTTCTGCCATGCCTTGGAGATTTATGAATGGCAGCTCACATGCCCATAGCCAAGCGACAAGAAACAACCGCACATGTTCACTCACCTGCGATTGAAGATTACCTCGAACAGATTCACAATCTGATCGAGGCCAAGGGCTACGCTCGTGTCGTGGACATTGCCAAAAACCTGGGCATTTCCCAAGCGAGCGTGACGAACATGATTCAGCGCCTTGATTCAGAAGGTTATGTCGTTTACGAGCGCTACCGAGGCGTGGTGATGACCGAGTCAGGGAAAAAGATCGGCAAAGAGATCGCCCGACGTCATGAGGTGCTGACGCGGCTGCTGTCTGGGTTCGGCCTCGATCCACAAACCGTGCATGAAGACGTGGAAGGCATGGAACACCACATCAGCCGACAAACGCTCGAGGTTCTGACGCTGCTGATGGAGGAGCTAGAGGGAAATGCAAAACTCATGAATCGCTTGAAGGAACGTCTTTCAAGCCATGCGTCTGCTTGATGTAGCGTAACAGCTCTACACCTTTCAGACTCATGCCTCGTCGTTCCAAAATCCCCCACCCTTCGGCAGCGTCTGCGGTTCTTGGCATTGAGGCAGGAGGCACTCGCACCTCGGTCATTTTGGCAACAGCTGATCACAAGATTCTGGCTGAATTTCAGACCGGTCCGGCCGTGCTACCCCTGATGTCAGATCGTGAACTGCAGTGGCAGCTACGAGAAATCGCGGCTCGACTTCCGCAAGCACCAGCAGCGATTGGCATCGGCATGGCCGGCGCCAGAAGTGCGGCAGATAAAGACCGCTTGCATCGCGCTGCCTCACGCATCTGGCCCCATGTGCCTTGCCTAGCGACCAATGATCTTGAAACGGCACTAGCCGCAGCGCCTGAGACAGGAAGCGCTCGACCTCACGTACTGGTGCTCAGCGGCACGGGTTCTTGCTGCTTTGGCCGAGATGCGCAGGGACGCACGGCCAAGGTCGGCGGACGTGGGCATGTGATTGGAGATCGAGCCAGCGCCTGTGATATCGGGCTGCGTGCACTGCGGGCCGTCATGGCCGATTTGGATCAAAAAGGAAAAATGGGAGCTCTCGGAACGGCGATGCTGAACGCGCTAACTTTTAATGAGCCTGAGCAGCTGATCCCTTGGTCGGTGCAAGCGAGCAAAACTGAGATCGCAAGTTTGGCCGTCACGGTCTTTACCGTGGCGGGTCAAGGCGACCGACTCGCTCGTAATCTTTTAGCCGAGTCGGCAGGGATGTTGGCTGAAGATGCCGTGCTTTGCGCTCGACAACTCACGGGTGGCAAAGAGGAGCCTGTGACCTTTGTGATGAATGGGGGTGTCTTGCTCAAAGACCCGACATTTCTTCAGCAGGTCTCACGATTGATTCGCAAACAATGGCCTAAGGCAAAAATCCTGCCACTGCATCAATCCTCAGTCTGGGGTGCCGTGCATCTGGCGCAATCGCTGGTTAATGTTTCCAAAGTCTTGCCAAGCTCGATGACTTCAGTCGCAGCAGCGATGTTCCCCGCCGAGATCGCTGACCTTGCCGTTTTGGCAAAATCACCCACAGAAAGGCGCAACCCAATCAGTCTCAGACTCGACCGAATCTCCTTGTCTGATGGAATCGATTTGATGTTAAGCGAAGATGCCACGCTACCCGCTGCGATTCGTCAAGAGAGGAAAGCCATCACCCGGCTCATCGCCGAAGTGGTGTCTGCTTTTCAGAATAGTGGCCGATTGTTTTATGTCGGAGCGGGCACCAGTGGGCGTCTAGGCGTGCTGGATGCGAGTGAGATTCCGCCCACTTTTCGTGCTCCACGCGAGCAAGTGCAAGGCATCATCGCGGGTGGCAGGCAGGCACTTTGGAGTGCCGTCGAAGGTGCCGAGGACGATGCTCACGCAGGAGCACAAGCGGTAGCGTACCGCTCCATCAGCAAAGTTGATGTGGTCGTGGGCATCGCAGCGAGCGGTAGAACGCCATTTGTCTGGGGAGCCTTACGTGAGGCGAAGAAGCGAGGAGCCTTCACCTGCCTGCTATGCTTCAACCCAGCAATGAAAAAGGCGGCGGCTCATCTCAAGGACGCAAGCTGGAAACCAGCGCTGATGATCGCGCCTGATCTAGGCCCAGAGGTGCTAACGGGCTCAACACGACTAAAATCAGGCACTGCGACCAAACTCATTCTAAACATGGTGACCACTCTAGCGATGACACGCGCAGGCAAAGTCATCAGCAATCTGATGGTGGATGTAAACCCCTCGAATGTGAAGTTGCGTGACCGCGCAGTGCGAATCATCAGCGAGCTGACGAATGCCACATCTGAGCAGGCACGTGAGGCGCTGGCCCGAAGTGGCTGGGTGGTGAAAAAGGCCTACCAAATGCTTTCGTCAAAGGCGCGTTAAAATGAACGCATCACCAGAGCAAAAACGTCGCAGGCGGACCATCTTTCACCACAGCGGCCGCCTCAGTGCGAATGACTTCCTCAATCTGCTTTGACCACTCACGGCAGGCTTTGCGAAAGTAGCTGTAGGTCGTGTAGTCATGCACGTAAAGGATGATGCCAGAGCGGTTCTGCTCAGCATCGGAGAACTCGTAAAGCACCTTGCCGGTACGCTGATCACGCAAGCGACCTTCAATAGCCATGTAGCCTTTCAGTTTGTGCGACACGGCTGTCTCTGCGCCAGGCCAGAGGAGTATGTTGATCCCTTTGCGCATCAGACCTCCCATGATGGGATTGGGATTGAATTCAATAATGGCCAGCTCCAGCACGAGCGAGTCTTTGTCTGCGGAATCAATTACCTCTCTGCGTTCTTCTGGAGCCTCGCGAAAAGCCTGCGTCAGCGATTCATGAAAGTAAGTCGCCAGCTTGCGAAGGTTCTTTTGCCGAGATTTTTCCCTAACCTCGATCTTCGAGAGCGGTCGCGACATGGGACGCAGGTGATCGAGATTAATCGAAGCAATGTGAATGTGTGGGCGCTTTTGTGCTTGAGCCCAAGCTTGCTTGTTCTTGTTCTTCCAATCGAACAGAAATGGTGATTTTTCGGCCTCGGTACGCTTGAGCTCCTTGGCATGAATCAAAAAGGGAGACGGCTCTGCTGGGAATGCTTTCGCCAACCGCTGAGCGGAGCGGCAAGAGACAAAAAGGAAGGGTAACAACAGAACAAAAAGGAGTCGAAGTGTCATCAACAGAATCGGGTTGGAACTGAAGGAATCGTATTTATACGCTGAAAATCATTCTCCTTGCCGAGCCAGCTTGGCGGCAAGCTCATAATTTCTCCGTACCATTGCTCCAAGCTCGCGAGAAAGTTGAGTTTCCGCGACCTTGTCACGAGATCGAAGGGTGGCGCTGATCCCGCCCAGGGTCTGATCGTAGCCGACGCGATTCAAGTCATGAAACACGGCAGTCGCATGGGTGGGAAAGCCGCTGCGAGCTAGATATTTCCAGGCATCCCGCTGTTCATCATGAGTATCGACACAAATCACGCGCAAGACAAATCTCAGGGCACTGAAGGCCCCCGCCGTCCATTCAGAATGATAGGTGAAAGCACGTGCTTTGTCATAAGGGCGCTCGTGACCATCACTCATGCGCTCAATGTGTGGGCTTTGGTAAAGGTCACGACGTACGGGCAGTCGGCGCAGAGCGAGCTTTTCAGGGCCGCCTAGCTGACCGGCACGATAGCCCCAGAGCGTCTGACCTTTTTCACTCAGCACAAACTCCATGAAGCACGTAGCTAGCTCGGGATCAGGCGCCCCACGCATCATCGCGATGGGGTCCACACTGATCGAAGTGCCTCCGACGGGCATGACGAAACCGACCCGTGAAGTGCCATTGGCCTTGCGCACCGATTCCTCGGCTGATCGGCCATAGAAATCGATGCACATGCCTGCGGCCGCATCTCCGCGCAGGACATCCAGCGGAATCTTAGTGGAGGTATCGCTGAAGTAGCGCGCATTAGCACTGATGCGCTGGATCAGGGACAATCCATTCAACCACCCGCGTTTGACGGCAGAGGCTTCTCGCTCCTCGGGCTTTAGGTGGTTCGACTCGTGAAGAATTCGTCCGAGTTCATTTTGTATCTCCTGCTGGATCAGCATTTCAAACGCCTTCGTCACGGAGCTGCTGCGACCGGGATCAGCCAAAGCCACCATGCCCTGAAGGCGCGGATCGGACAGATCACGCCACTGCTGCGGGTCGCGGTCGATACCAAGACGGCGAAGCACATCGCGGTTAAAGACAATACCAAAGCTGGAGAGACAGGTGCCGCACCAGCGATCCTTGGGATCACGA
>JBIKYV010000036.1:0-28954 GCA_044355075.1 Prosthecobacter sp. | reverse complement strand
CTCTTTGATGTGGATGGGATTTAGAGTCGACCATTGAAGATGAAAATCCTGAGTTAGGAAAGGGTTGGCCATAGTGGGGGGAGTGAGAAGTATGACTCTGCCTTTTCAGGTGGCAAGGCCTCGAATGAGGATTCCGCATCTCATCTAGTCATGAACTACGAAGATTCCTTCACCCATGGCAACCTCACTTTGGCGAGGTAGATGCTAGCTTTCCCTTCGTGTGAGGAATAATAGCTGACCCAGAGATACCCATCATGCCAAACCATGCCTGGATAGCTGCAATCCCCGCCACTGGGCAGTTCAAGAAGGGGCGTCAGGCTGGTCGGTGTCATTTTGAACAAAACCATGTGAGGGCCCGGAGTCGTGCCCAAGCCGCGAGATCCAGCCACCAAAGATCCATCTGGAAGCTCGATGAAGTTCTGCCCCTGCACCACGGTCGGCAGTGGCGTCCATATCCATTCCCGGTGAGGCACAGCCGATTGCCCGATCCAACCTCGCTTGTCAGCAGCTTCGCGCCTAACGAGAGCTAGGGCACTACCATTCTTGAGAAATCGAAGCGTGGTCTCATTCGGCTGACCAGGCACTTTCATGATGGAGGAAAGTTGCCATACGGAACCATCTAAACTCGTGTAGCTTTTCAAAGACCACTCAGGTTCCGATTTAGGTCCACCAGTGGTAGGATAAGTGTTGTAGGATACGCCATAGAACTTTTTATCCACTGGATTCACCGCACAACGCCATAACCAATCCCCTTCTGCGAGCAGCTTCTGCGTGGGCGTCCAAACTTTGCCATCCGATGAGCTAGAAAAGCGCGGGCGGCGACCTTTCAGTTCTTTGGTGCCGCTGTAAATGGACCCACCACAGAACAGGTAGAGACGCTCTCCATCAGGAGTCACCGAGAATTTCGGATCTCGCAGGTCTGTTCCTGCCTCCGCGACCTCAGCATAATCTACCCAGTTTTCTCCGGTGGAAGAAATCATGATACGTATCTTACCATCCCCGCCGACATGTTCATCAGCCTCACGAAAGCAGCAAAAAAATAGATTTTTGAACCGTGCCAAGTCCGTGAATGCATTGTGCTTGCCCTTGTCCCAGATCTTCTGAACTGAGACCAATTCAGCCTTTTCTTGAGCCGAGGCGAGGGCGGCAATGAAAAATAGCAAAGAGACAACGCGGTGGATCATGGTCAGAAGTTTCTAGATAGTACGGAACAACTTTGAAAAGGAAGAGAAAATACCTTCTCCTTTGACGTGTCACCTCTTTTCCTTCTGCTCTGAGCGCATCCTTTTCCAAACGCTCCTCATGCCCGCCCCTATCGAGACCCTGCGCGCCGACAAATGGCTGCATCATGTGCGCGTTTTCAAAACAAGAAGTCTAGCGACGCAGGCCTGCGCCAAGGGCAACGTGACCCTAGCAGGACAGCCCGTGAAAGCATCTCGGGATCTACGTGCAGGTGACCTCATTGAGGTCGTGCGTGGCGATCTTCGCCTCAGGCTACGCGTACTCGCATTTCCAGCGCAACGATTGGGAGCACCCCGAGTCGCTGAGTTTTGTGAAAACCTGACCCCTGACGAGTGGATTCAAAAAGCAGCCGAGCTGCGCAGACAGCGCGAACTACAAACACCGAAGGCTCATGAGACACTGACCAAACCAGACAAACGTCAACTCAGGCAGCTACGCGCTTGGCTAGAGCAGGATCTTCAATCTTAACGCCCTCCTTTTCCATGATTCATCATTCTCTAAATCGACGTGAGTTTCTCACCACTAGCCTAGCCGCGAGCGCTGCCACGCTGGTTCGTGCCGAATCGCAAAGCCCAGCCTCGGCAGCGGCACAAGCCAATGCTGAGATTTGGCGACGGTTCATTGACCCGTATGGCATCATGATTGATTTCGCTGACCTGGATGGACATGTTAGCTTACCAACCCCAGAAGAATGTCGCGATGGGAAGCCAAATGCTCTAGGCTGGTGGTCTCCGATTGAGAATGGGGCCATGTTCAATGGCCTTTATGTAGAAGCCGCCTTACTACGTTGGAAGCGCACCGGTGATGCGAAAGATGCAGATCATGCACGACGGTTGATGGAGGGGCTCTTGCTTTTGAATTCCATCAGTGAAGTCAAAGGATTCGTTGGCCGAGGAGTCAGCACAGATGGAAAATCTCACTATCCGATGGGCTCAAATGACCAAACTCTGCCCTGGTTTCTCGGTCTCTGGCGCTACTGGAAGTCCGACTTGGCAACTCCTGAAGAAAAGCAGCGGATCCGCAAGCATCTGGAAGAAACAGCCAAAGAAATCATTCGTCTGGACTGGCGGATGCCAGCCGAGCCTCCCTTTGGCACACGCGGCAGTTTTCGTGGTCATCATTTTGAGGAAGTCGCACGAATGCTTTTCACTCTACAAATGCTGCACGATGTGACTGGTGATCAACACTGGTCGGACCTGTATGAAGCTGAGCAAACGAATCGAGGCGGTGAGCATCAACTTACCAAGCTCGAGATCTGCGGTGAAGGCATGGCTTTCTTCTATGCAAAAACGCACAATTGGACATCATGCACCGCCGTCGGTGCCCTCCGAGGCTTGTGGGAAATGGAAAAAGACCCCAAACGCAAAGAAACCTACCGCCGAGGTCTAGTTGCAAGTGCAAGCTTAGCAGCTGAAAGTTTGTCGCTCGCACAAAAATTCGATCCAGCCGACAGCAGCACGTTCGTGATGGACTGGCGAGTCATGAATGCGGATTGGAAACCACAGAAAAGCGAACGAGATGCACAAGAGTTGGCTATGCAACAACTGAAGCCATTCATGAGGCTCGCTCCACGCAGGGGCCGTGAGACCGCTTTTATCCGTGAACCCACTTCCGCCGCATGGATTGTCACGCTTTCCCCGGATTCGGAACCAATCAAAAAGCGGCTTTATGAACTGAATCAGGTGATCACCCGCTACGATTATACGAAGCTTTACTACTCTCAGTTCTTCTGGTCAGAGATGGCCTGGGAGCGACTGCAGATCCTTGGATTGTGATTCATGAGAATTATCCAAGCTGAGCTCGCAGCACATCCATCATGTGCTTCATGCATTCATGGGCTCGCGCCTTAGCTACCATAGCCTTGGCTTTCGCCGTATCCGGCTCAAGAGCTATGGATAGAACAGCAGGCACCAACCTATGGGCAGGCTCATCCAAATCATGATCAAAGAGCCAATCCTTCATGCCGAGATCTTTCCACATGTAACCCTTACTGGTTTGCTCTTTATATCGGCAGACAATAGCGGGGACACCATGACCGATGCACATGATGGGGCTGTGTTGCTCATTTCCAAAGAGACCTGAACAACGCTTGTAAACACTCTGCGCGAAGTCGGTGAGCCAGTAATCTTTGCGCCAGATAACCTTGGCCTTCACATCCTCCGGAAGCAGATCATAGATCATTTCTTTGTTCAGCTTCATCTGGCTGGCATCTTCAGGACAGAGCAGCACCTTCATCGTTGTCTCACGCACAAGTGCTATCACAGCCTCGCGCAGAGGGCGAATGTCGTGCTCTTTCATCGCCTCATTCCTGGCATGCTTGACTGCATCAAACTTGGCCCCTTTTTTAATCTCCCAGTAAGGCGAGTGCCGCAGCTTCGGGATGCAGCAGAAGAACCGATGGGGTTCCAAACCTGATTCCTTTAGCCATGAATCTACTGCCTCATCGTTGGTTAAATCACAAGCAAAGGTGGCATCAGGACCAAACTCCATGATCGGACAGCTGGCCCCTGCCTCTCTTGCAGCTTCGAGAGAGACGGAATCACGGAAAAAAGCAAACTTAGCACCGCTGATGACACGCAGGCTTGTAGTATCACCAGCTGGACTCCAGGTAACCCCTCCAATGCCATAAGGCTTGCCGGTTTTTTCCACCCACTCAAGGATAGATTTTTGTCCCACAATGCTGGGTCCTGATCCATGAAGAAGGAAATCATGGGTTCGAAAAGCTTCTTCTTTTTCGGAAACACTCTTCCCCAAAATTTTCAGTCGAGGGAAACGCTTCAGCAGCATTTCAGCGACTCCATTTTCCACACTGCTTGGCCACAAGGTAATCTCATGCTCGGGCAAATGCTGCTCAAGAAGCCTCAGCATCCCTGGCGTATGGGCAATGTCTCCGATATTCACCGTCTGCCAGGAGGAACGCAGCAAGATTTTTTTGGTGACAGGCTTGGCTTCGGCCATGAGAACCTGGGGAAGAATCACGGTCGTGATAGCACTTTGGAGAAAGGATCTGCGATTTATCATTCGGAACATGAGAACGTAAATCTTCCTTTTTGGACAATCTATTTTTACGAGTTCAAAATCGCGAATAGCAAAATCTCACTCATATCAGCGCATCATGGCTGGAGTACGTGGCCCCCCGCCCCAAGGCCCGCTGGGGTAATCCCCTAGCATCATGATGGTCTTCACTACCGGGGGCCCTGTGACCCAAAATTTTTTCTCGCCATTTTTGCTGCATCTATGTCTAATGGCTGCTGGAAGGTTAGATTTTCCCTACCTTTCCACCATAAAATCATAATCCAAACCAAACGCATAACATGAAACGAGCCCTACAACGAGGTTTCACCCTCATTGAACTCCTGGTGGTGATCACCATTATCGCGATCCTCGCGAGCTTGGCAGTCCCCACTTTCAACGTCATTCAGGACATGGCGAACCAAACATCCACATCCAACAACTGCCGTCAGATCATCATGGCGATGAAAATCTTCGCCAACGACAACAACTCGATCTACCCAGATACCTACAACAACCCGCAAACTGGTGGTCCGGCGATCAACGCCAACGACGCTTTCCGTGTTTTGATCCAAGAAGACATTATCCAAGACGAGCGCATCTTCGGCTCCAAGGCTTCCATGTTCATGCCTGATGGTAACATCGGTACGGCACCTTCCTTTGACCAAGCGCTCCAGGCAGGCGAAAACCACTGGGCACTTACGCAGGGCCAGACAACTTCCTCCAACGGCATCATGCCACTGGTGTTTGAAAACCCTCTGGCCCCAAGCTGGCCGCCGCAATGGAACTGCGATGCCGCAGGTCAGCCAAAGCCCGGCCGTGCCTGGCGCGGTGGTAAGATCATCATTGGTCGCAACGACAACTCGGTGAATGTCGAGCAACTTGCGACCAAGCGCGGCCCTGCCGTTGGCCCCAAAGCCATGGCTGGTGGTTATGACATCTTCACGGTGGCAAGCCAAAACATGCCACAGCAGGTGCTGAACATCCTAAACATGGGAACCCAGTCTGGCATGATGGAGGGCTCTGCTGTAGGTGGCCTACCTGGCGCTCCTGGAGCTGGTGGCTTACCAGGTGCACCTGGGGCTCCTGCCGCAGGCGGTCTTCCAGGTTTACCCGGTGCTCCTGCTGGCGCTCCAGCTCTTCCTGGCGCTCCTGCCGCAGGCGGTCTTCCAGCCCTTCCTGGTGCTGCTCCAACCCCTGGTCAATAAGTCAATAAACTCTCCATTGAGTTCAGTTCGACGCCGCCAGACAACTGGCGGCGTTTTTCGTACAAAATGATTTTGCTGAGTAATACTCAAATTTTATCAACAAACCAAAATTTAATTCATCAGTAGATTTAGAATTTCGATCAAGACTTGCTCTTCTATAATTGCCCATGACGCAGCGCCGCGTAAGCATGCGGTGATCGATTGAAATGAATCTAGCCAGTCTCAGCTAAAATGAAACGCTTCATTCTCGTTCCAGTGGGATTTGTAGCGCTGATTGCTATTTGGTTATGGCAGTCAGACCTAAAGCATTGGCAAAACGATGGCCAAGCTGATCATCCTATTTCTGAGAAACCTCTTGAAGCAAAAGCCTCATCGGCCTTGCCTAGTTCAGGAGAAATTCAGGATGCCTTTTCTTCCGCCGAAACTCTTCAAACACGTGAATCTACTCTCAAAGATTCAACGGGACAGATTCGAGTAAGACGTCTCCGCTTGGTGAAGGTGCCGACCATGAAGTATCCACTACTGCGGGTGGAGGACGAATTCTTGAGGACTCAACACGGAGAAAAACGTGTTCGGCAAAGCGCGATGGTCGCTGACCATGTGCTGGTAAAACTTAAAGATCCTAAGCTTCAAGAAGCTACGTTTTTAGCCAAGTTAGGCAATGGAGCAGCCAGCGTGCGGCGGAGAATGCCTGCTTCAGGGCTATGGCTAATCGCTTACGCCAATGCCGAACTAGAAAGCGTGCCTCAGGCAATCGCCAAGTTAAACAAAATGGCTGATATCGTCGAAATCGCTGAAGCCGATCACATTTTGAACGCACAGGTGATTCCCTCCGACTCTTCCTTTCCATTACTATGGGGTATGAACAACACCGGCCAATCCAGCGGCACCGCAGATGCTGACATCGACGCCCCTGAGGCATGGGACTTGCATACCGGAAGCCGAAATATTTTAGTAGCAGTGATCGACACGGGCATTCAAGGGAGTCATCCCGATCTAGCCGCAAATATATGGACAAATCCCGGAGAAATCGCAGGCAATGGCGTGGATGATGACAATAACGGCTATATTGATGATTTGAGAGGATGGGATTATGTGAATTGGGACAACGATCCAACGGATGATCAAGGTCATGGAACACACTGCGCTGGCACGATTGGTGCAGTCGGAAACAATGGGGTGGGGGTGAGTGGGGTGTGCTGGCAAATCTCCTTGATGGGGCTGAAATTTCTTAACAGCAATGGTAGCGGCTATGAGTCAGATGCAGCTGAAGCCATCCTCTATGCCACTGCTTTGGGTGCCAAAGTCACCTCAAATTCTTACAGCGGCAGTGTTTGGTCCCAGGTCTTGAAAGATGCACTTGATCAGGCAGGCCAAGCTGGAGTGATCAGTGTAGCCGCAGCGGGGAACAGTGGTACAAACATTGATTTGCTCCCAGAGTATCCCGCAGCCTACGATAGCCCAAATCTGATTAGTGTGGCGGCCACCACTCGTACAGATACCCTAGCCAGCTATTCCAATTATGGCCAAGAAAGTGTAGACCTTGCAGCACCTGGCAGTGACATCCTTAGCACCGTTCCCAGTGGAGGCTATGGGTTAAGCAGCGGCACTTCCATGGCCGCACCTCATGTGGCAGGAGCATGCGCTTTGCTCATGAGCTATCGTCCAGGAATTACGGCAGCGGAGACGCGTGATCTCATCCTGAGCACAACGGAAAGCAAAGCGAACCTCCAAGGACTGTGTAGCACCGGAGGGCGCCTGAATCTTTACAACGCAATGCTAGCGGCAGACGATCTATTTGTCACACCGACAGGAAATTTGTCGGCAACAGGACCTATTCGAGGCCCATTTTCTCCAAGCATTCAAACTTTGACACTGACCAATCATAGCACTTTGGAACGATCTTGGTCAGCCTCCAGCAATGTCGCATGGCTTACCATCACGCCCTCAAATGGAAGACTCTCCGCAGGAGCTTCTCAACCGATCAGCGTGCAGATCAACGCATCTGCGAATACACTACTAGCAACCACACATACGGCGAATCTGCAGGTGACCAGTGAATCTACAGGTCGTGTTCAATCGCGCAAATTGACCCTGGAAGTCAATGCAACCCCCGTACTTAAAGAAACCCTGGAGACTGACCCAGGTTGGTCGCGTAACGGTGAGTGGGCTTACGGACAACCATTAGGACAAGGTGGACAACCTTTTGGCTATCCAGATCCTGCTTCTGGTGCCACAGGAAATCGGGTTTTGGGCATCCAGCTCAGTGGTGACTATGCGACCACTCCAAGTTCCGCTCAATACCTGACGACGGGCCCCATTAGCCTAGTTGGCCATCACGCCACGAAGCTTCGTTATCGACGCTGGCTTAATGTCGATACTCAGCCCTGGGTCATTGCTGGCGTGGAGGTCTCTATAAATGGCACCACTTGGACGTCGATTTGGCAAAATCAGTTCTCCGGAGTCAGCGACTCTACCTGGCAAAGTATTGAGCATGATCTCGCCTCGATTGCAGATGGTCAGACCACCGTTTGGATTCGCTGGGTTCACCAAGTCATCAGCGCTGACGCCTATGCTTGTTCAGGTTGGAATCTGGATGATGTGCAGATTCAGACGATTCCTGACAGACAAGTTTTGCTGCGGGTTCCCGCCGAAATCGCGGAAGGTGGTAGCAGCAGTCTGGCGACTCTAATGGTTGCGCCTGCGCCTTCGGCACCTCTCATCTTTCAACTCACGAGCAATCGTCCTGGCCAGGAACTTGCCTTTCCGACAACCGTAACTGTCCCCGCAGGAGAAACTGAAGTAAGCTTTTCGGTAATACCTTTGGAAGATTCCCTCACAGATGGCACTCAGAGCGTTACACTTCAGGCGACATCAAGTGAATGGCCATCAGCAAGTGCTCTGACTAAGGTGCATGATAATGAATCAGGAGTTATGTCGTTGACTCTTCCTTCGAGCATTCAAGAAGGCGTAACCACAGCTCCTACTCTCTCTCGATTAAGCATAAGCCATGTGGCACCTTCCGATCTGGCAGTCACTCTTCAGTCGAGTCGCCCTGACCGACTTCAGCCACCGAGCCAAGTGATCGTTCCTGCTGGCCAGCAAGAGGTCTTCTTTTCTTTACAGGCCGTGGAGGATGATTGGATTGATACTGCCCAATCTGTGCAAATCACTGCCACGGTTCTTCAATGGCCGACGGCTCAAGCGACGACTGAAGTGAGTGACAACGAAAGCCGTGAGATAGCAGTGATGCTGCCGACTTCGATGCTCGAAGCCAGCGGCACGCTTCCCTCTGCGGGGAAAATTCAACTCGCTGGGAGGACAACTCAAGCTGCCACATTTCAACTTAGCGTTGCTCCAGTCGGAAACTTCAGCTTACCCACAACTCTGGTCGTGCCTGCAGGAAGCGCAGAAGCGTACTTCGATGTGGCACTTGCCGATAATGAGCTAGCCAATGGCACACAAGTGGTAACGGTTAGCGCAACGGCCTTAGGATTTATGCCAGGAACGACAAGCGTGAATGTTTATGACAACGAACGCCCGGCCTTACCCAACCATCCAAGCCCGTTAAATGGACTTGATCCTAGTGCGCCGGATGCAGATTTGGCCTGGGGTTACGATGCTACAACTGGCGCAGCCCCTCAACTTTATGATCTCTGGTTTGCCCCTGCCCCGCAGGAGATGGAACGTATCGCCACCTTGGCAGATCCATCGTTTACCCTACCTCGATTGCAACCTGCCACGACTTATCATTGGCGCGTCGTTTCTCGTCTAGGCACACATGAGCAAACAGGTCCGATTTGGACGTTCACTACGGCTGCTATAGGCCCGCTTCATCACTTTCAGTGGGACATGCTGCCTGCGGTTGTCGCTAGGGCTAGCCCGATTGCTGCTAAAATCAACGCTTGTGATTCATGGGGCAACACGATCCCTAACTTTCAATCTGAGGTTAATCTGAATGCTGTGTTTAGGCCTGCTGAAGCGACCAGTGGCACGGGTTCACTTGGGTGGTTTTTCCCACTAGCCACTTATTATCATGACGCAAGAAGCCAAGTAATCTACACAGCATCCGAAATCGGGGCCGCAGGCACGCTGACTTCTCTGGCTATGGAAGTGACCCGACTTCCAGGTCAAATTTTAAAAGACTTCACCATTCGCCTGAAGCATACCAGCCGGGAGTCTTATCCAACGGGGCAAAGAACTTGGGAGACGGAAGGATGGACTACCGTCTACGCGAAAACCCTTAATATATCGAGTCTAGGCTGGAATACCTTCCAATTCAGCACCCCATTTGTTTATGACGGCCAGCAAAACTTGATGGTCGATTTCTCTTTCAATAACAATAGCTATAGCAGTGATGGCGACGTGAGGTGCACGATTACCTCCACAGCTCGTGGCTTATTCCAGCGAGTGGATAGCACTCACGGTGCTCCAACAAGCTGGACAGGAACATCACCCTCAGGAGCGGCTGTCAATGTTGTGCCAGACATCCGCCTGAAGCGGGCTGAAGAACTCAGAGCGATAACTCCAGCGATCGCTGGGCCATTCATGAATGGCACTTGGAGTGGAGAGGTTCATTTGCCGCAAGCTATGCCTTCCCTGCTTTTGCGCGCAAGCTTGGCAAGCCAACCCGAAATCCAAGGTGACTCGAACGCCGTCAATGTAGTATCTGTGAATGATGTCACCCTTCAGGCAGAGCCCCTCTATACTGGAGGCACGAGTAACACACTTTTTTGGAATGATCTAGGCCCTGGATATAGCTACGAAATTCAACAGAGCCGAACTGCTGACTTTACCTCCGCCCTAACCATCGGCCCATTGAGCACATCACCCTATGAGTTCACGCAGCTTGATGATGGGCAGACCTACTATTACCGTATCCGCGCCTCGGCAGAAGGTCTGACCGGATCCTGGAGGTTACCTCAGCGATCCATCCAAGATGCGGCAGCACCTGTCATTCAGCTGAATCCAGCCAGTGGAGGCGTTACGTTAAATTCATCCATCGTCTTCACGGGCACAGCCACAGACATCAGCGAAATCTCCAGCCTCAGCATCAATGGCGTTTCGGTTAGCACCACAGATGCCTTTCGGACTTGGTCGCATTCGTTGTCATCGTTGCAAGAGGGCAACAATACCTTCACCATCATTGCGAGTGACCAAGCCAGCCCGCCCAACACGAGATCACTCGTATGGAGCATCCTCCGCATAGCTGACCCAGCGGCTGATCCTGATGGCAACGGTGTTGGCTCTCTCATGGAATATGCCTTTCACACCCAAGGTTCATCGGCCATGAAAGACATGCCAACCAGTGCCTGGGTAACCGATCCCATAACAGGTCAAAAACGGCTCGAATGGCGCTTTCGTCGCCTTTTGGCCAATCCGTCTGGCTTGCAATATGTCGTCGAAATTTCCAGTGATTTATTGACTTGGCAGTCCGCGAATTCGGCCATTCAAATCATCGACATTAAACCTAGCGGAGATGGCATGACCGAAATCGTAACTATGCAAATTCTTCCAACGCCCATAAACTTCAGCACGCAATTTGTACGCATGAAATTGATCGTGCCCTGAGTCACCTGTTCAAGAAAGGGTTTAGCACTTGCTACCCATGCCTCAAAACGCTAAACGCTGGCACGCAGCCTGCAAAAATTTACCCGCTTCTTATTGGCATGGCACAAGCTAACTTTTTTTCCATGAATCGACTTCGTGCCATTGTTGGCAGACTTGCAGCCATCGGCATACTCACAGCGTCTACTCTGGCTGCCTTTGATACTGTCATTTTAGATGCAGGTCACGGTGATCATGACCGCGGAGCTGCCATTGGCTATATTTATGAGAAGCATTTGGCTTTAGACACCACGAGACGAGTCGAAGCTTTGCTGAAAAAGGCTGGACTTAAGGTGGTGATGACGCGCTCAACGGACATCTTCATCCCACTTAAAGAACGAGCTGCCGCAGGCAACCGACATGGCAATGCCATTTTTGTTAGTATTCATTACAACTACAGCCGCAGCGGAGGCGCTGGCATCGAAAGCTTTTATTATCATCCGAATAGCTATCAGCTCGCGGCCTACATTCAGGCTTACCTCTACAAGCGCACCCACTTGGTCAACCGAAAGGTCAAGCACGCGAGCTTTTACGTGCTCAGAAATACCACGAGGAATCCAGCAGTCCTTGTGGAGTGCGGTTTCATCAGCAATGCAGAAGAGCGAGCTCAAATGAGGACAGGTGCATTTCGCAATCTCGTCGCCGAAGGAATAGCCCAAGGGATCGTCGCATACAGGCAAATGAATTAAAATCATCATGCTGGTCACTTGCCATCAGATGCAGGGAATCGAAAACGAAGCCTTTGATCAAGGCGTCCGTTCCGAAGTGCTGATGGAAGAAGCCGGCTGCGGAATCGCTCGCGAGATTCAGCGTTTTTTTCCTCATCCAGGAACTGTAGTCGCTTATCTAGGCACAGGAAACAATGCGGGAGACGCACTCGTCGCCGCGCGTGAACTAGAGCAAGCTGGCTGGACAGTTATGCTGAGGCCAAGCCATTCGCCCGAAAAGTTCAAAACTCTGCCTCTTCAGCATTGGCATCGCCTGGCCCGCGCCCAGGTGCTGCAGGAACCGCTGAACACAACTGAATTTCATCAGCGCCCAATCATCCAGTTGGATGGCTTGGTCGGAATTGGCATGACAGGCCGCCTGCGCCCAGAACTGCAAAAACTGGCCTCTGAGATGAATCATCTACGGCGAGAGGCTAGCTGCTGGACAGTGGCAATGGATATCCCCTCCGGCCTGGATGGAGACACAGGCGAACCCTCCGCTGACACGGTCGTTGCAGACCTAACGGTAACTATTGGCTTTCCTAAAGTTGGCTTGGTTGCTGACGCTGCAACCGCTTTTGTTGGACGATTGGCCTGGCTCCCCCTCAAGGATCTAGGAGTCGAAAACGCTTGTGGACGCACATTACTCTCGCCCCAAATCCTGCGCCGATTTCTTCCACGACGAAGTTTTGATTTCCACAAAGGACAAGCAGGCCGCGTGGGCATCCTCGCTGGTTCTCCTGGATTGCTTGGAGCTGCAGAACTGGTCTGTGAAGGTGCACTACGGGCGGGAGCTGGACTGGTGACGTTGTTCACCAAAGAGAGCACCTATTCTCTGCTAGCCGCCAGAGTCCGACCGGAGATCATGGTCAGGAAAGTTCGTGATTACCGAGAGGTTCTCGACTTGTCCTTTGATGCACTCGGCATCGGCCCTGGCCTAGGTTTTGAGGCCGAAGAAGAAGTGCTGCATGTGCTTCGATACGCCGCAGTCCCTTCCGTGCTGGATGCCGACGCGCTGACCATGATGGCACGGTCGGCAGCCCCAGTTTTACTCAGCGCTAGCGCGCCTCGTCTTTTGACGCCGCATCCAGGCGAGATGAAAAGGCTAGCGATCGATTCAGAAAATCATCCACGCGTGATGCAAGCGGAAGGATGGGCCATGGCGCATCCAGGTCACACCTTGCTATTGAAAGGATCGCGCACCGTTATTGCCACAGACGGTAAAGGCACCTTTTTCAACACGACAGGGCATCCTGGTATGGCTACTGGTGGCATGGGGGATGTATTGACTGGAGTCTGCGCGGCTCTGGTGGGTCAAAAGATGGCGCTGCATGAGGCAGCGGGGCTGGCAGCTTGGGCTTGTGGAAGAGCTGCTGAACTCGCAGCCATCGCATCCTCCCAGCTCTCGGCACTTCCTGGCGATGTCGTGATGAATCTCGGGCAGGCTTTTCATGAGCTTGAATGAAGCCCGGCTCTGCGCCAGAGACAGGTCATGCCTTTTCGCCATACGCTGACTGAACGAGTCCAATTTGCCGACACCGACATGGCTGGGATCGTACATTTTTCGAACTTCTTCCGCTACATGGAGAGAGTCGAGCACGACTTCTTCCGCTCTCTGGGCATGTCGATCTGGGATGGTCACAATGCCGTCATAGACGCTGATCGTGTGGGTTGGCCACGGGTTCATGCCTCATGCGACTATAAATCTCCGCTCCGATTTGAAGAGCTTTTCACCATGGAGCTGCTGGTAGAGGAGGTGAGAAGAAAGACATTACGCTACCTGATCCGCTTTTGGAAAAAAGACGGAACCCTCTGTGCCGAAGGGCGCATCATCGCAGCCTGCGTGCAGCGGGAGAAGAACACGGGGCAAATGAAAGCCGTGGAGATACCCTCACGAATTTTGGAGCAAATTGAACCCGCACCGACTGACTTACTGAAGGAAAGCCATCCATGAAAAAAGCCACGGAGAGACTCCGTGGCTTGGGTGGAGAGAAAGTGAATAGGGGCAATCAGTTAGAGCGCCCGAGGTAGCTATTGTCTTCCGTCTTCACGCTGATCTTGTCGCCGGGTCCAATGAACAGAGGCACCTGGACAATCAGACCTGTTTCGAGGGTGGCAGACTTGTAAACGTTGTTCGCGGAGTCGCCTTTGACACCTTCAGGAGCCTCAGTGACGGTCATGACGACTGACGCCGGCAGTTCGATACCGATGGCCAAGCCATCCGCGAACTGGACAGTGTATTTCTGCCCTTCGATCAGATAGTCCTTCGCATCGGCGACGTTGGTCTCGCTGAGGATGACGTCTTCAAAGGTTTCGGGGTGCATGAAGTGATAGCCATCGCCATCCTTGTAGCTGAACTCATGAGGCTGACGCTCAAGGTTGACAGATTCCAGCGATTCGTTGGAAGTCATGCGCAGATTGTAAACCTTGCCAGTGCTCAAGGTGCGGATCGACATTTGCACATAAGAAGCCATGCGTGGTGGTGTCTTGAGCTCGAAGGCGGAGACGGTGCAGACTTCATTGTTGTACCGCACGGCGTGGCCTTTGCGGAGGTTGATGACGGGGGTTGATGCCATAGGAGCGGGCGCTTTAGACAGGCTGCCAGGGAAAGCAAGGGCGAATCCAGTAGAGAAAAACCACACATTCACTAAAAGGCGGCCTTGCTTTGCCCCTGCTGAGCCGGATTTTGGCACAACATGCTCCGCTTTCTCTTCGTTTTCGGCTTAACTCTGAATGCAGCCAGCGCTGCCCAGCCCGGTGCCTCAGTGGCTAAATTTCAGCAACTCGACCCTAGCATCCCGACACCGTCGATGATCCGAAATGCCTCAGGCTCACCCGGAAGTGCCTATTGGCAAAATCGAGCCGACTATGACATCCAGGCAGAGCTCGACGACGAAAAGCGCAGCATCAGTGGCCATGCAAGGGTCACGTACCACAACTCCTCCCCCGACCCACTTCCCTACCTCTGGGTTCAACTCGACCAAAATCATCTTTCTCACCAAGCCGACTCACGCTCTGTTCCCAATGTCAAACGCGGGATAGATCCCGACAAGATCACCTATGCCGCACTGGATCAGCTACTAGCCTACGAAGAGTATGATGGCGAGATGAAGATATCCCGTCTAACCGATGCGGAAGGAAAGCCCTTGGCTCATGCAGTGGTCAAAACGATGCTGCGGCTGGACCTGCCTAAGCCTCTAGCTCCAGGTGCCTCTTTCACCTTCAATATCGTCTGGAGCTACCCCATCAACGACTGCGAGCGCATCAACGCCCGAACTGGCTACGAGCTCTTCAAAGAAGACGGTAACTGCATCTACACAATCGCACAGTGGTTCCCACGCATGGCGGCCTACACGGACTATGCAGGATGGATCAACAAACAGTTTCTCGGGACCGGTGAGTTCACGCTGGAGTTCGGCGACTACAAAGTCGCCATTACCGTGCCTGCGGATCACCTTGTCGCGGCCACAGGTTCGCTTATGAATGAAAGCGAGGTGCTGAGCGAGACTCAACGCGAACGCCTAAAGCAGGCCAAGCAAGCAACACGAAAACCTGTGTTCATCGTCACCCCAGAAGAGGCTAAGGCAGCGGAAAAAGTTCGAGCTAAAGCGCACAAGACCTGGATATTTGAAGCAGCGAATGTTCGTGACTTTGCCTTTGCTAGCTCACGCAAATTCATCTGGGATGCCATGGCGGTCGAGGGCCATCACCACCAGCCCAAATCAAACGGCAGCGATGACAGCAGTCAGAAAGCACCGGTGATGGCCATGTCCATGTATCCCAAGGAAGGCATTCCGCTTTGGGGTAAGTATTCGACCCATGCCATCGCGCACACGATCCAGGTTTATTCACGCTACACATTTGACTACCCCTACCCAGTCGCCTGGTCAGTGAATGGTCCTGTCGGAGGCATGGAGTATCCGATGATCAGCTTCAATGGCCCAAGACCTGAGAAAGATGGAACCTACGCCGAGCGCACTAAATACGCGCTCATCGGCGTGATCATCCATGAAGTGGGGCACAACTGGTTCCCAATGATCGTGAACTCGGATGAACGACAGTGGACCTGGATGGACGAAGGCCTGAACTCATTCATGGAATACCTGACTGAAGAGGAATGGGAGAGTGACTGGAAACACCGACGCAACGAACGCAGCATGGCGGACTACATGCGTCAGTCAGGCAGAGCGCCGGTTATGACCAATTCCGAATCCATCGCTGACCTCGGACCGAATGCCTATGGACAGCCAACGGTGGCGCTCAACATCCTGCGTGAGCATGTGCTGGGACGGGAGGCCTTTGATCATGCCTTCAAAATCTATGCCCAACGCTGGAGGTTCAAGCGCCCAACGCCATCGGACTTTTTCCGCACCATGGAGGACGCGAGTGGAATTGACCTCGACTGGTTCTGGCGCGGCTGGTTTTACAGCGTCGATCATGTCGATGTCTCGGTGGAATCCGTGCGCTGGCTACAGCTCGATAGTCGCGACCCAGTGATCGAAAAGAAACGCCAAAAGAAAGAGGAGGACGAACGGCCCAAAACACTAACGCGTGAGCGCAACTATGCGTTACCCAAGCGCATCGATCGATTCCCTGAACTCAAAGACTTTTACGACACGTTTGATGAGACCACCGTGCTGCCGAGCGAGAAAAAGAAGTTTGATGCGTTGATCAAAAGTCTACGAGAAGAAGAGATCGATCCCGCGCTACTGAAGACGAAGCACAATTTCTATTCGATCGAGCTGAGCAATGTAGGCGGCCTGATTAGTCCGGTAATTTTGAAGCTCGAATACACGGATGGCAGCAGTGAAGAGCTGAATCTGCCGGCCGAGATCTGGCGTTTCAATACCGAAAAGACCTCCAAGCTGCTGTTCACTCCCAAAGAGCTCAAGGCCGTCATCTTCGATCCGCGCCATGAGTTGGTCGATACTGATGTCGAAAACAACTTCTGGCCACGCAGGCCTGTGAAGAGCAAGGTTCAGCTCTACAAAGATGAAAAGGGCGTAAATCCAATGAAGGAACTACAAGAGAAGGACTCCAAAAAGAAGGAAGACTCCAAAGAATAACTTCTTCAGGTCTTCTGAGAAGACCTGATCAAGCCAACAATTCCTTCACTACCGCGCACTCATTCACACCGGTAAGGCGGAAATCCAGGCCTGCATATTTATATGTAAAGCGTTCATGATCGAACCCTAGCAAATGTAGCAAGGTGGCATGAAGATCATGAACGTGAACTTTATCTTCGATGGCAGCGAAGCCGAACTCATCCGTAGCGCCGTGCGTATAGGCACCTTTGACCCCACCACCGGCTAGCCAGTAAGTGAAGCCATAATGATTGTGGTCACGGCCTCGCTGTTTGCCTGCATTCGCACCAGGAGTAGGCAATTCAACCGCCGGAGTGCGTCCGAATTCGCCCCCCCAGATCATGAGTGTATCATCGAACAGGCCTCTTTGCTTCATGTCCCCCATGAAGGCAGCGATCGCCTGATCCACATCCTTGGCGAGTCGGGCGTGATCCAAGATTTCATCGTGGCTATCCCAGGGCTGACCAGCTCCCGTCCAGAGCTGAATGAAACGAACCCCGCGCTCAAGCAAACGACGCGCAATGAGCGTCTGCCTGCCGAAATCGTTCTCTCCGTAAGCCTTGCGCACGGACTCAGGTTCCTTGCTAATATCAAAAGCATCAGACGCTTCCATCTGCATGCGATATGCCAATTCAAAGCTTTGAATTCTAGCATCAAGCTGCTGGTCATTTTGACGCTGCTTCAGGTGATTCTCGTTCAAAGCATACAGGAGATCTAGCTGACGACGCTGCTGCTTGAGGTCCAGAGACCCATTCTTGATGAATTCGACCAGCTTATCCACCTCCGTATCGGCTGTATTGATGTAGGTACCCTGGTAAATGCTGGGCAGAAAAGCTGACTGCCAGTTCTTTGTGCGACGTGTCGGCATACCCTTGGGGCACATGGAAATGTATCCTGGCAGGTTTTCATTTTCTGAGCCGAGTCCGTAGGTGATCCATGAGCCCATGCTTGGCCGATGCAGGCGTCCATCACCGCAGTTCATCAAACCAAGGGATGGCTCATGGTTAGGCACGTCAGCGCACATGGAGCGAATAACGCAGAGGTCGTCGGCATAGGCAGCAGTCTTCGCGAAAATGTCGCTGACTTCCAAGCCGCACTGGCCATACTTTTGGAAGCCAAAGGGCGACTTTAGCCCCGCCCCGGTGGGACGCTCCGTCTTCAACAGACTTGGCAAGGGCTTGCCATCATACTTACTCAGTTCGGGTTTCGGATCAAAGGTATCGACCTGCGAAGGGCCCCCATTCATGAAAAAATGGATCACCCGCTTGGCTTTAGGTTCATGATGCGGGCGGCGCACGCCAAAGGGATTGTTCGCATCGACCTCTGCTGCCTGACCTTTCCCAGCTCCTGCAATGCCACCGAGAGCCATAGCCCCCATGCCCATACCCACTCGGCTGAGCATCTGGCGACGAGTCAGAAAGAGATGTTCAAGCTTTAACGGATGATGAGTCATAGGGGGGACCAAGTTACGTTGGGAATCTCCTCAAGATTGCATCCCATACACCCCGAAATAGCACCTTAGAGACGATGCCACGAGGAGAGAAGAAAATGTATTCGGAAGGGTTTCGTAGCTCGAGTGGGCTACTTGCTAAAACGGCAGCATTTGGGACGAACTAATCCTGGATGTGCCGTGCCTGATGGAAAAATGACACAGCTTTGGCCAGCCAAACATGACAAGCCCTCCCGATAAAAATCACAATACACTGAAATCAAACGATTTAAATCAAATCAATGATGGATGGAGATCATCCAAAAACTAACCTGCTTTGAAAAAAAGGGATTTTCTGACAAGTTTTTTGAACTGATTTTCGCAGGCTTTTGTCTGCTCATTCAGGTCGCTTTTCTCATCCAAAAGTTTGTCTGAGTCGGCTGCCTCCCCCTGCCGGGAGCTCGGGGAGGCAGAATTCAGAAAAAATTAAGCCTTTGAAGCCGATTCCTCCTGATCTTGCAGGTAAGTTTGACCACGATAGGCTTTGGCCACAATGCAAAAGATCACTGTGGTCACCGCTGTGACTTTCAGGAAGAACCACCAATACGAGGCACCAGAGAGACCTGCAGATTCACCAGTTTTTTCGATGTAGGCGTTCACCCGCGAGGTAAAAAAATTCCCCAACGCTACGGACAGCAGATCCAGTGACATGACGAGCGACTTGAGTCGAGGCGGAGCTTGGGTGTAGCTAAACTCCAAGGCCGTGATCGAAATCAGAATCTCCGCTGAGGTGAGAAGCAAATACGCCAAGCCCTGCCAGGCAATCGAAGGGCGTAGCCCAGCACTGATTTGCTCCTCGATCCAAGCCGAGACCCAGACCGTGGCTAACGTCAGCAAAAAGCCGACACCGATCCGCCGCAGGGGTGTCACTTCGATGACTTTCGCAGTCTGGGGATAGATGATCCAGGTGAAAAGTGGAATAAGTATGAGGATGAAAAATGCATTCAGAGCCTGCATCTGCGCTGGATTGATTTCCAAGCCCATGACCTTGAGGTTCATCTTTGCAGCCTGCTCGACCCAGGCCGAGGCAGTCTGGTCAAAGATGCTCCAAAAAGCGGCGATGAGGATGAAAAGGGGGATCAGCCCCAGCAAAGTGCGAAGAAAACGTGGATTGATCAGGTCACTCATGAACTTGCGACGGTCCGCCGGCACATGAGCAAAGGAATGCCTGCCCATCCAAAAGACCACCGTCGCCACAAACATCAGAATACCGGGCACGCCGAAAGCCACATGAGGCCCATACCACTCCAGCAGTTTCGGAGTGAGCAACTGAGAGATGGCAGCGCCCAGATTGATCGAGAGATAGAAACCATTGAAAGCCTTAGAGAGCAGATGCGCATTAGTTCGCGCAAATTGGTCCCCTACATGCGCCGAGACACAGGGCTTAATGCCACCTGCACCGATAGCAATCAAGGTCAGTCCGACGATAAGACCTGTTTGAGTATTGTCGATGGCGAGCGCGAGGTGACCGAGGCAATAAACTAGCGAAAGCAGCAAGATCGTTTTATACTTTCCAAGCCATAAATCGGAAATTAGAGCACCCAAAACCGGTGTAAAATAGACCCCAGCGATGAAAAGATGGGTCCACTCTTTGGCCTTTGCCTCACTCATCAGATCAGGTGCCCCACCGTGTGTGACGAGCGCCGTCGTCATGAACAGATAGAGAATGGATCGCATGCCATAAAAGCTGAACCTTTCTGCTAGCTCATTTCCAATGATGAAGGGAATGCCTGGAGGCATAGTCTTCAACGGTTCTGGAGTCGTGCGGTAGGGCATAAAAAATCAAGCATAACGCCCCTCTTCTCAGCATGATGCAAGCCTGCCGTAGAGGTTTGCTAAAAAATGACCCCTGTTTTTGATTTTTGGCCATTCCTGACCTTCGCCGCCCTCCGGCCTTGCCTAGCCTGCAAATCAGGGGCATGGACAGGTTCTGACCTGCCCCACTCATGCCATTCCTCGATAAGCTTGAGGCCCGATTCGGCCGTTTTGCCATCCCCGGCCTAGTTCAACTCGTTGCGCTTCTCCAGCTCGGCGTTTTCATGATCTTCACCTTGATGGCACCGGAGGCACGCGAGGCCTATTTTGACTTCCTCTCCATGGATGCTGACCGCTTACTGCGCGGCGAAGTTTGGCGGCTGATTACTTTCATTTTTATCCCTGGCACCACACACCTGCTTTGGGCAGTCGTAGGTGCCATGTTCATGCGCTGGTTAGGCAGAGGTCTTGAAGAAGCATGGGGACCATTTCGCAGCACCCTCTATTTTCTGGGCGGGATGCTTGCGGTCTCATTGGGTGCCCTGATCTTCGGCTACACCGCCACGGGCATCTTCTTGTTTCAAAGTCTGCTGCTCGCCTTTGCGGTGATCTACCCGAATGAAGAAATTCTGCTGTTTTTCATTCTCCCTGTTCGCATCCGTTGGATTGCCTGGCTAAATGTCGTACTGACGGGCTTGGTGGTGCTAAGCAACCCAGGTCTTTTTTTGCCTGTGCTCTGTTCAAACCTGAACTTCATCGTCGCTTTTGGTCCTGCTTTTTTTCAGCAGCAAAGACACCAGACACGTGTTGCCGAACGCAGAGCACAATTTGCCCAAGCTTCCGAAGGCACAGGTTACTTTCACAAGTGTGCTGTCTGTGGCAAAACAGAACTGGATGACTCAGCCCTAGACTTTCGTGTCAATGATGCCGGAGATGAAATCTGCTCCGTGTGTCGGAACAATGGCGCCAAGGCCAGCTCCTCATTGGTTGGCTCAAGCTAAAACTGAGGATCCCCACGTGCTACATTGTCTGACCATCTCAGGCACGTAATTCTGCCAAGCAGGATCACCATCGCGCATCATCTGCCGCACTGCCGCGCTGGTAACAAAGACACAGTCCTCTAAGCAATCTTCAAGGACACGAACGCTGTCGGTTTCGAGTAGATAACGCAGCAGGTGCTGTTGATGAGGAGCCACACGTGCATGGTCTCCGGTTCGGATTTTGGCCGTAATCGGATCACCTGCGGGATAGACATAAAGGCGCACGCTGTTTTTGAAAAGACGCCCAAATGCTTCTAACAGACCACCTTCCAAATCCGTGTACCAGCGCTCATTGAAGAGCTCCTCAAACAAAGGTAGGCCAAGCACAATACCGACAGGTGCCTGTGTGTAGCGGGCCAAGTAGCTGCTAAGGCGGTGAAACTCAGCATACTTCGAGATCAGCACATTTTTGCCCATGGATTGCAATACATCGGCGCGCGCCAAAAAGTTCGTATACTCGACAGCGCAATCATCCAGGCACAGTAGATTGTGCATCGTAATCTCACAGATCTCCAAATGCCCTTTGGCCGCAGGTCCAAAGTCCTGATGGAAAGCACTGAGACCACGCTCCAGCATGTCCAAGTTCACCCGCGTGATCGGATCAAAGGTGCCGCGGCTAAGAAAGACGGGCTTTTTATAAAGAACATCTGCCACCTGGAGGATCTCACCATCTGGGCCGAACAAAGCAGCGTCTGACAAGCCGCTGCGGACGAGCTGCAAAGCGACTAAACGATCCTCGAAAGACTGCCTCGGGAAAGCAGAACCACTAAAGTCGATCATATCGATCTCGACACGCCAGCGATTCAAACCATCCATGAGGCTTTCCAGAAAAACGGGCAAACTGTCTCGAAGATGAAAAGCCGCATAGAGCAAATTCACACCTAGAATTCCCAGCGCCTCCGCCTGGAGTGGATTCGTCATGTCCAGCAGACGGACGTGCAGTTGCACATCACAAGGCGGCCCAGCAGGCTCGGTCTGAAAGCGCAGGCCCATCCACCCATGACACTCTTCAGTGGTATCTCGGAAGCCTCGGGCGCGCACGGTATTGGCTAGCGCAAAAAAGGTTGTAGTCTCCCCACGCTTAGCCGCCAGACGCTCCTGCACGATTTGGAATTCGTGCTCCAGCATTGCAGTCATGCGCTCCCTGGAAACGTAGCGCCTCGCTTTGCCATAAATCTCATCGCTGAAGGTCATATCGTACGCGGACATTGTCTTCGCCACAGTTCCCGAAGCACCACCAGCGTGGAAAAACCAATTCGCGATCTCCTGCCCTGCCCCGATCTCAGCAAAAGTGCCGTAGATTTTCTGAGCCAAATTGATGCGCAAAGCCTTTTCTAGAGTACCAGGACGATCATGGGCTTGGGGTAAGATCATGGCCTGATTTTAGGCAGCTTCAGGCAAGAGGCAAAAAACACATTAATCCAAGTCACAAAAAAGACGGCCCCCGTTAGGAGGCCGCCAGATACTGTCGATTTTTGTATCACACCGGGGGCTCATACGGCCCATTCGCCACGATAATCACGCGTCAACCACTTCGGATCACCACTTTCGGCAAAGGTGCGCTCCGTGGGGTTCCACTTGAAGCTGGCATTGTACCAGTAGGCCATGTTCATCAGGTGGCAGGAAATTACCGTGGTGGCACCGATTGCGACATCACAGATCGGGCGCTCGCGCGTCTTGATGCTGTTTAGCCAATCATCATGATGGTTTTTGCTCGCGTAAAGCTTCACCTTGGCATCCTTGAGGAACTCGCGTTCACTCAGCACCACTTCGCGATCAAGAGAGGTTCCTTTGTCCATCTCCTTATCCATGAAGCCGTGCACTTTTTTGCCACCGAGCCATAGCTCAAACTTGCCACGATTCACGTGGATCTCCCCCTCGCTGCCGTAAAAGGACACGCCCTTGCCTTCACCGTGGGTTAAAACGACACCATTGGCATACACCAGTTGAGCACCGCGCTTTTTCTCAGCACCTGCGGAACGAATCTCGACAGGACCGCTTTCATCCATGCCAAGGCCCCATTGGGCGATGTCGATGTGATGAGCACCCCAGTCCGTGATCATACCACCCCCGAATTCGCGCGTCATGCGCCAGGCGGGGAAGTGATTGTGAACTCCACGTGGGCTCAACACGCTGCTGTAGGGCTTAAGCGGACCTGGGCCGCACCAGCGATCCCAGTCCAGGCCGGGCTCAGCAGCTTCTTCTTTGAGGTTATACTCAGGCGCAGGATCACCAAAAGAGGTGGTGATGGTTTTGATCTCGCCGATTACGCCGTTGCGAACCAACTCGCAAGCCACGCGAAACTCCTTGCTAGAGCGCTGCTGAGAGCCAGTCTGAAAGATCCGGCCACTATCGCGTACCGCTTTGGTCAGCGTCAGCGCTTCATGAACATTGTGCGTGAGTGGCTTCTCCCCGTAAACATCCTTGCCTGCTTTGACGGCAGCAATGCCAATGTAAGCATGCCAATGATCGGGCGTAGCCACTACCACAGCGTCGATATCCTTGCGGGCCAGCAACTCACGGAAGTCATTGTAAGCATCGCAGCCCTTGTAGTCCGCGCCTTTTTTTTCACTGTAGCGCTTTTCCACCGTCGCCTTGGCATGTTCGCGACGATTCGTGTCGACATCACAGACAGCCGCGACATGCACATTTTCACGACCGAGAAAGTTCCCCAGGTGCCCGCTATTCATCTTACCCATGCCGATAAAGCCTAGGTTGATGCGCTCGCTAGGCGCAGTTTCCGCCGACCAGACACGGGAAGGCAGAATAAAAGGAGCCGTGACTGCACCGGCAGCGGTGGTCAGGAAGGAACGACGTGAAGTGGATGTAGTCATAGTTTTTGAATCAAAAACAGGCACAACCATACGCATGGTTAACAGCAATCGTGCAAGCTCATTGTATTTTTTAAGGAGCACAAACCGCTGATCACTGAACAACAGGAGAAATCACCTCAAATCACGTTTTTGATATCAATGCGCATGCAAGATAGCCAAAAAAAGCGGCCTCCGAAGAGGCCGCCGTGTCATGTATGTTGGGCAAAGGCGGTTAGTATACACCTTCGACAATCGTCTTTTCCATCGCGCCAAAAGGACGCACATCAGCGACGCCATCCCAGGCATAAGGCGCACGTGGCTTGCGGCGCATGGCCTCATCGCGCTCCAAGAAGCGCGGCATGAAGAATTCCTTCGTCAGCGTGGTCAGCTCCACACGGCCCCATTGATCGTAATCGACCGTCTGGCTGGTTTCGTTCGGGTTCACGATGCGCAAGACAGCACGCGGCTGCGGAGCATAGTAGGTGATGGAGAAATTGTCCGAGGGCTCTAGAGGCACACTAGCAGCCAAGCCCATGAGGGTGTTGCCGTAAGTCGGGTAGAAGCCAATGCGGCCCTCCAAAACTTCTTCGACGATGAAGCGCACATACTGTGGTGTCATCGTGGTGCCGCCTACAAAGCAACCACGGATGCCCGCAGCGTAGAGATCCACTTTCTCTGCTAGCGCTTCAAGCAGCTTGGGCGTGGTGAAGATGGCGGAAATCTTACGATTCTTCAGCAACAGCACAGCCTGATCGACGACGTGGTCCATGTATTGGCGGGCGACGTCAAACTGCTTATTGGAGATGACTTTCTTCACGAAGCGAGGGTCTAGATCCACGAAGTAGCAGGAGCTGCCCCGATAATTCGCCAAATGCTCAACGGCTAAGCGAAGGCGGCGCGGCCCAGTGGGGCCCACCATGATCCAGCTCTGACCTTTAGGGAAATGCTCATCTTTTAGCTTGTGGCTGAACTCCTCATAATCGACGCGGAAGTCGTTCCAGCCAATGCGTTGTTTGGGCATACCAGTCGTGCCACCAGTTTCGAAAATGTTGAAGGGCTTCCCTTCAAAGGCTTTGGGCACCCAGACCTCGGGTTGAAGGTCACGCAGGTACTCATCCTGAAAATGGTCAAACTTAGCAATGATGTCCTCATAGCTGTTCACGACGCCACGCGGATCAAAGTTCTTCTTCGCCCAATCCAGCCAGAAAGGGCAGCCCGTTTCCGGGGAAAAGTGCCATTGAATGATTTCGCGAACTTGGTTATCTAGCTGGGCTTTGGCTTCTTCAGGCGTCATGTTTTATTGGAGTGAGTTTTTCTGGAGATGGGGAATACGTCAAACGAGCCGCTTAGGCGCTGACTTTCGGCATGCAGCTCAGCCTATCTTATCTGAGCCAAAGTGGCCGCGCAGCGCCTCCGGGATGCGGATGCTACCATCGGCCTGCTGATAGGTCTCGATCAGGGCGACAAAGAGGCGCGCCAGAGCCGTGCCAGAGCCGTTCAGTGTGTGGCAGAATCGATTTTTGCCCTCCTCATCCTTGTAGCGCAGGGCCATGCGCCGCGCTTGATAGTCGCCGAAGCTCGAGCAGCTGGAAACTTCCAGATAACTTCCCTGCCCCGGTGCCCAGACTTCGATATCGTAGGTCTTCGTCGAGCCAAAGCCGATATCACCCGTACACAGCTCGATCACCCTGTAGTGCAGGCCTAGGAGCTGAAGCACCTTCTCTGCATTCGCTGTCAGGCTCTCCAGCTCGGCCATGCTCGTCTCGGGCGTGGTAATCTTCACCAACTCCACTTTATCAAATTGATGCATGCGGATGAGTCCGCGCGTCCCCAGCCCCGCACTACCAGCCTCGCGGCGGAAGCAGGGTGTATAGCCGACATAATTCACCGGCAATTGCTCTGCCTTCAGAATCTCCTCCCGGTGCAGGTTCGTCACCGGCACCTCTGCCGTCGGGATCAGGTAAAGATCATCCGTGGGGCTATGATAGACTTGATCACCAAACTTAGGCAGCTGCCCGGTGCCTACCAGGCACTCCGGCTTGACCAAATGCGGAACATTCACTTCCGTATAACCATGTTGTGTCGTGTGCAGGTCCAGCAGGAAATTGATCAGCGCCCGCTCCAGCCGCGCCCCAGCTCCGCGATACACCGCGAAGGCGCTGCCTGTGATGCGGGCCCCAGCTTCAAAGTCCAAGATACCCAGCGCGGCCCCCAGCGCCGTGTGGTCCTTCGGCGGAAATTCATACTGAGGCGGCGTGCCCCAGACACGCACCTCGGGATTCTCCTCAGCGCTCTGCCCCACCGGGCAGGCCTCGTGCGGCAAGTTAGGGATGCTCAGCATGATCTCTCGCTGGCGAGTATCCGCTTCGTCCGCCTCCTGCCCGATCTGCTCGATACGCGCATTGATGCCCTTCACCTCCGCCTCCAGCACGCTGGTGTCCTGGCCGTTCTTGCGACCGAGACCAATCTCCTTCGACAAGCGATTGCGATCGCCCTGAAGCTTCTGGCGTTCCGTCTCTGCCATGCGGCGGGCGGTGTCGATAGCCAGCACCTCGTCCACCAGCGTGGCGTAAGAGCCGCCACGGTTGGCGAGGCGGGCTTTGACGAGGTCGGGATTCTCACGGAGCTGGCGGATGTCGAGCATAGCAAAAGGGCGTAGAGGCTAGGCGGTGATGCCTCGCTGGCAAGAAGAGCCTGCGAGGTTTGGGGAAAAGTCCGCGAGCTCTTTGGCGCGGTCAAAGAGCTGCATCATACACGCAAGTCCCTCACGGCTGAAGGACCAACATTCGTGCGAATCCGACTATACCGCTCGATTCACTGCGCTGAGCACGGCTTTGATCGACGCAAGTTCAATGTTCGTGTCGGTGCCGGCACCCCAGATGAGTTTGCCGGTGGCGGTTTTGATTTGGATAAAGGCCAGCGCGGCGGCTTCGGTGCCGCTGGAGAGGCTTTGCTCGCGGTAGGTGGTGACTTCGAACTTCGGTGCCCCTGCGTCAGTGATCAACGCATCGACAAAAGCGGCGATAGGGCCGTTGCCAGTGCCTACGACGCCGCTTTCATTACCGTTCACGACCAAACTACAGCGGCAGGTGAAGACGCCGTCCACACCGTCGGCATGAAAGTGATGCAGCGCGAAGGGCGTCTCGCGCTCGATGTATTCCTTCCAGAACATCTGCTTCAATTCCGCGCCGCTGACCTCGCGACCGAGCGAATCGACAATGTCGTTGGCGATGGGGCCGAACTCGCGCTGCATGTCCTTCGGCAGCTCGATGCCGAACTCACTTTCCAGAAGATACGCGACGCCGCCTTTGCCGCTCTGCGAATTCACACGGATGACCTCGCGGTATTCGCGGCCGATGTCGTTCGGGTCGATGGTCAGATAAGGCACGTCCCAGGTGGTCTTGTGCTCTTCATAGCCACTGAGGCCCTTCTTGATAGCATCCTGATGGCTGCCGCTGAAGGCGGTGAAGACAAGTTCGCCCGCATACGGTTGGCGCGGCGGCACGGTCATGCCGGTGGTGCGCTCATACATCTGGATGAGGCCATTCATGTCGCTAAAGTCGAGCTTCGGGTCCATGCCGTGCATGTACAAATTCATCGCAACCTGCACGATGTCGAGATTGCCGGTGCGCTCGCCGTTTCCAAACAGCGTGCCCTCGACACGATCCGCGCCTGCAAGCAATCCCAGCTCCGTGGCGGCGGTGCCGGTGCCACGGTCATTGTGCGTGTGCAGGCTGACGATGAGGCTCTCGCGGTTTTTGATGTTGGTGCAGATCCACTCGATCTGGTCGGCATACACATTGGGCATGCAGACCTCGACGGTGTCGGGCAGGTTGAGGATCATCTTGTGCTGCGGCGTGGGCTGCCACACGTCCATGACGGCCTCGCTGATTTCCTTGGCGAATTCGACCTCCGTGGCGCTGAAGCTCTCGGGCGAGTATTGCAGCGTGACCTGCGTACCGCCCACGGTGAGACGATGCAGGCGGTCTTTGATCATCTGTGCTCCCTTGATGGCCACGGCGATGATTTCCTCCTTCGACTTGCCGAACACATACTTCCGCTGCGCCGGCGAGGTGGAGTTGTACATGTGGATGATGACCTTCTTCGCCCCGATAAGGCTCTGAACCGTCTTTTCAATCAAATCCTCCCGTGCCTGAACGAGGCACTGGATGGTCACATCATCGGGGATGCGGTTTTCTTCGATGAGTCGGCGGTTGAAGCTGAATTCGGTATTCGAGGCGGAGGGAAAGCCGACCTCGATCTCCTTGAAACCGCATTTCACCAGCGCATCAAACATATCGAGCTTCTGCGAGACATTCATCGGCACAGCAAGAGCCTGATTGCCATCACGGAGATCGACACTGCACCAGATGGGCGCTTTCGTGATGGTTTGGGAGGGCCAGCGACGATTCGGCAACGAGACGGGGTCAAACCGCTGGTATTTGGAGGACGGACTTTTCAACATAACAGAACAGAATTGGACAGGATTTGCAGAGTGACAGGATTATGCAGGATTTTTTCCTGAGCTGTCAAAAACGCCGTGACGTGACGGCAAGGAATGCATGACGAGGAAACGCGGGCCGCCTACCCTAGCGTAAGTCGCAGAGAGTGGAGGAGCAGGGCCTGGGCGGACGAGGTCATCACTTAAAGTCTAAATGCTAGGAGGACTTGGACGCTTGTCCAGTGGGCTTTTGACTGCTAGCTCATCTCGTCCGGTTCGTTTGTTTCATTCCGTCCATGTCTGATTCTCGTCCTGCGCCCTGGTTGCGCCTCCTTGTTTTCACCATCGTCAGCGCAGTAGTCGCTGCCGGTGTGTTCTTTTTTCTCAAAAGTCAGCAAGCCACAAAAGCCCAGCCCGCTGCTGCCGCAAAAGGCAAAGGTTCTCAGAGCGTCACAATCGCCAAGGTCACAAAGTCCGACTACTCGCTGGATCTGGTGGCCGTGGGCACCGTTGCTGCTGATGAATCGATCGATCTCAGCGCCAATGTAACAGAAGT
>JBIKYV010000283.1:0-2519 GCA_044355075.1 Prosthecobacter sp. | reverse complement strand
AAGTCCACATCCTCCCGGCCCTTCACGAAGCAGACGTGCGGCACCGCATGGATGAAGTCTGCGGGTGCGCCCACCACGCCATCAGCGACCGCAGCGCCCCAGAACTGCTTCGAGTGCTCGAACTGCTCGAAGATGTGCAAGGCCCGGCCGATGGGCACGCCACCGCTTTGGTCGCGTGCCGGGGTGTAGCTGATCTCGCAAATCCCGGCGTGGCCCGTGCCCGCGTTGTTCCAGCCGTTCGAGGCTTCCTGTGCGAGTTCTCTCGTGATCTCGAACATCTGGATGCGCAGGCGCGGATCGAGCCGCTTGAGCATCACGACCAGGGACGCGGACATGATGCCGCTGCCGACAAGCACGATGTCGGGGGCTTCGAGGATGCGGGCATCCATGTCCGGTGGCGTTGGCATCAGTTCAGGCGGCGGTTTTCAGCACCAATGCGCGCCGATGGCCTCGACATGCACGGCATACAGACTGCGGCTGGCAGTCATGAACAGGCGATTGCGGCGTGGACCGCCGAAGCACACATTGCTGCACACTTCCGGCAGCACGATCTGCCCAATGCGTTTGCCCTCGGGTGAAAAGATCTGCACGCCATCGTAACCTTCGCCCACCCAACCAGATCCGGCCCAGATGTTGCCGTCTTTGTCGCAACGAATGCCGTCCGCGAGTCCGGCGACCTCCTTGCCATTGAGATCCATCTTCATTGAGGCAAACTCGCGGCCGTTCTTCAGCTTCGCACCGTCGATGTCCCAGACCTTGATGTTCTTCGGTGCCTCGGGGTAATGTGTCGCGCCAGTATCGGCGACATAGACCTTCTTGTAGTCCGGCGAGAAGCACAGCCCGTTGGGCTTGAAGATCTCATCGGTCATCTTTTCGACTTTGCCGGAGGGATCGATGCGATAGACCGCTTCCTTGAGCAGGAGATCGCCCTTGTTGCCCTCATAGTTGCCCAGGCTTCCGTATCCGGGGTCGGTGAACCACACGCTGCCATCGGGATGCACCGCGCCATCGTTCGGTGCATTGAAGGGCTTGCCGTCGAACTTGTCGGCCAGCACCGTGAGGCTATTGTCGGCCTCGTAGCGCACCACGCGGCGGTTGCCGTGCTCGAAGGAAATTTGCCGACCCTCGCGGTCAAAAGTGTTGCCATTGCTGTGACCGGCGGGCTGGTGAATCGTCGTGACTTCGCCGTCATCCTGGAGCCAGCGATGCTGCACGTTGTTCGGGATGTCGCTCCACACGAGGTATTGGCCCCAACCGCTCCACGCAGGCCCTTCGGCCCAATACATGCCGGTGTGCAGCCTCTCGATGGGCGCGGAGCCAATCTTGTATTTCTCGAATGCCTTATCGAGCGCGATGACATCCGGCTCTGGATAACGCACCGGTGCGGCACCGGGGCTGAAATCACGCGCCAGCAACGGCGTGGCCGCGAGTGAACTGATGGAAGTGAGGAAGGAACGACGTGTGGTCATGGTTGGGTGGATGGTTGGAATGTTGGATTATTGAAGTTACCTCGGGGCGATCACGCCATTGACGATGTTCGGCAGCGGCTCGCCGCGCACGGCCATCAGCGCGATGCGTGCGGCTGTTTCTCGCAGGGTCTTCACCGCTGGCGGACTCGCGGAGGCGATGTGAGCGGCGAGAATGACATTCGGCATCGTGCGGATGGGATGATCGGCAGGAATTGGCTCAGGATCGAAGACGTCGAGCGCGGCACCGGCGAGATGACCGGATTGCAGAGCTGCGGTGACAGCGGCGCTGTCGGCGAGATCGCCACGGCCTACGTTGATGAAAATGGAGCCACGTTTCATCTTCGCGAACGTAGCGGCATTGAAGAGCTGCTTGGTCTTTGGTGTCGATGGACAGTGCGGCGAGACGATGTCACTCTGCGCGAGCAGTTCATCGAACGATGCAGCCGCCAAAGCACCTGCTTTGGCGATCTCATCCGCTGCGACGACGGGATCAAACACCAGCACACGAGCTTTGAATGGGAGCAGACGCTTCACGACCTCACGACCGATGCGCCCAAAGCCGACGATGCCGATGGTGAGATGCTTCAGCGATGACATCGCGGTCAACGGCGTGGCGAGTCCCCACTTGCCCTCGCGGATGTCGAGCGCATTCGGAACTACCTGCCGCGTGATCGCGAGGATGAAGGCCATCGTGTGATCCGCGACTTCATCAATGCAGTAGTCAGGGATGTTGCACACCGGGATGCCACGCTCGCGTGCGGCGGTGGTGTCCACATTGTCGTAGCCGATGCCATAGCGCACGATGGCCTTCGCTTTGGTCATCGCAGCGACGACTTCGGCGTTCACGGGAGCAAACTGCGCGATCACGGCATCGGCATCTCGCACGAGTTCGGCGAGTTCCGCAGGTGAACGCTTTTCTTTGAAGGAGACGATCTCGATACCCGCAGGCCGAAGCACAGCTTCTTCCAGGCTGAGGTCATGAAAGGTGTAGTCGGTGATGGCGATGGTGGGCATGGTCGTGTGGGTGAGGTTATTCGCCGATGATTCGCA
>JBIKYV010000146.1:0-9386 GCA_044355075.1 Prosthecobacter sp. | reverse complement strand
CATCGGAGGCACCGTGGATGTAGCCTTCTTTGACCCCGCCGCCCGCCATCGCCACGGAGAACACACGTGGCCAGTGGTCACGTCCGTTGGTGCCGTTGATTTTCGGCGTGCGACCGAATTCTGAGCTGACTATCACGAGTGTTTTCTTCAGCATGCCGCGCTCATCGAGATCGCGGATGAGGCGAGCGAAAGCTTGGTCAAAGTTTGGAGCCTGCTGATCAAAGGCGCTCTTGATATTGCTGTGGTGGTCCCAGCCACCGTAGGTCACGGACACCATGCGAACACCTGCTTCAACTAGACGGCGAGCCAGCAGGAAGCGTTGTCCGGCTTGGTTGCGTCCATATTCGTCGCGGAGCTTGTCGGATTCTTTGGCTAGGTTGAAAGCTTCACGCGCTTGTGAGCTGCTGATCAAGCCGTAGGCAGCCTGGTAGAAGCTATCCATGGCGTTGATGGAATCCGCTTTCTCGACCATGCGGAAATGCTCGTCCACCGTGCCGAGCAGGTTACGACGGCGCTCAAAGCGTTTGTCGTCGATGTCCTTCGGGGTGAGCAGGTCACGCACGGAGAAACCTTTATCGGCGGGGTCACTGCCCAGGGCAAAAGGCCCGAAGGCGCTGCTCATGTAGCCAGTGCCTTGCTCAGGGGCGATGACATTCGGCACCACCACGTAGGGCGGCAGGTTGTTGCGGCTGCCGAGTTCGTGAGAAACGATGGAGCCGAAGCTGGGGAACTTGATGGCGGGGCTCGGACGATAGCCCGTGAACATGTTGTGAGTGCCGCGCTCGTGTGCTGCCTCACCATGAGTCATGCTGCGGATGACCGACAGCTTGTGCATGATTTTAGCGATGTTCTGGAATTTTTCACCCACGTATTCCCCAGGGATGCTGGTTTTGATCGGGGTGTAGGGGCCACGATAGTCGGGGCTGGCGAAAGGCTTCGGATCCCAGGATTCATGCTGGGCCATGCCGCCCGGCAGATAGATGTGAATGACCGAGTCTGCGATCGGCTTGTAGCTCTCTACGTCTGGGATCACAGGAGCGGCCTGAAGGCGCAGCAGATCAGGCAATGACAGACCGATGCCACCCAGCATACCGACATACATGAAGTCGCGGCGGCTGACACCAGCACGTAGGTCGAGGTGGTTACCCTGGCAATTGGGATGCATTTTCATGGAAACGAAGGGGCTAGAGGTGCGCAATACAGGAGGACAAGAGCGCATTACGCGTCAGGGTAGCCTTCTTCTTGCAAATTCCCCCAATTTTTTTGCAGTTCGAAAAAACACCCCATCAGCTCGCCGTGTGCTTTTTAAGCGGATCGGGAGGGAGAGATGGCAGTCAGAGGCTGATTTTTCCTCTAGCGTCGTAGGCCATTCCGTCCATAGCTCGACGGGTGGAAGACAAAGATTACAAGGTCAAACTGGAAATTTTCGAGGGTCCGTTGGACCTGCTGCTCTATCTCATCAAAAAGGATGAAATCGACATTTATGATGTGTCGATCGAGCGCATCACCAAGCAATACCTGGATTATGTGAACACGTTCAAGATGTTGAATGTGGAGCTGGCCAGCGAGTTCATCGTGATGGCGGCCAACCTGATGTATTTGAAGAGTCGTGAGTTGCTGCCGCAGAGCCAGCAGCCGCCAGAGGATGATGCTGAGGAGGAAGATCCACGTTGGGAGCTGATTCGCCAGTTGGTGGAATACAAGAAGTTCAAAGATGCAGCGCAGTTCCTGGGGCATCAGGAAATGAAGGCGGATGAATTCTTTGCGACTAGTCCTGAGCCGATCGATTTGGAGGCACCGGTCACGACTGTCGCGGGAGTGGGTATCTTTGACCTGATTCGCGCATTTCAGAAGGTGCTGAAGCGTTTCGAAAACAGCACCGATATTCGCGAAATCGTCAGCGACCGCTACACCGTCGCGGACAAAATCGAGCATCTGCTGGAAATTATTCCGCTCGGAGGTCGGATGCGGTTCGAGACACTGTTTAGCGATGCCGCCAGCCGTGTCGAAGTCATCGTGACCTTCCTGGCCATGCTGGAGCTGATGAAGCTAAATCATCTTCAGGTCGAGCAAGAGAACATCCTGGGCGAGATCGTCGTCGTGCGTCCCACGTTCAGTGAGACCGCGCGTCCCTTGGACTTTGGTGGATGATGGCCGTGGCTACGGCCGGGCAAGGCTCAGGCCTTGTCTGTGCTGTTTTGGCCGGAAATGTGGCGGCTGGCGCGCTCCAGGGTTCGGCGTTCATCTTCCGTCAGGCTTGAGAACCCGTGCGCGTTGATCTTGTCTAAGATCGGATCCACTTCGTCCCTTATCAGATCGACAGCAGGAGACGGGCGTGCAGCAGCAGCCGCGACGGTTTCTTCGGTTAATTCCAGGACATGACTTCGATGGGGTTTTCGAGCCAGGGCTGGTTTGCGGGAGAGACGGTGTAAGCTAGGCCCTTGCGCCTGCTGCAGCCAGGAAATGCCACCATGGCCATGTGCTCGTGCATAATACCAGCCTGCAACGGCACCGCCAAAATGAGCCATGTAGGCCACGGATGCACCATCGCCCGCCAACCAGTTAGGCAGAGCGCCGAGCATCTCCAGCACACCCATGCCAAAGTTAAAAAACAGCAGCACCTTCGCCAGCGTCCAGAGGCGAAAGCGAACGGGAATGATGAACATGACCAGGAGATAGATTTCCTCCGCAGGCATGGCGATCGCTAGCGCCAGCATCAGGCCCATGATAGACGCGGATGCCCCCATCAGGTAGGCATCGCCTATCGGCATGGTGGAGGCGACTGTGAGCTGCAAGGCTGCTCCCGCGAGGCCTGAGATCACGTAGATCATCATGAAATGCCGCTGCCCGTAGAGATCCTGCACCCGTTTCCCAGCGAACCATAGCATGATCATGTTCAGCAGAATGTGACCCACGCTGCCATGGACGAACATGTAGGTGAAAAGGGTCCAAACCTTGCCATCTGACAGTTCGCGAATGCTGACCCCACCGGCAGGGATGTAGGTGCGTGCGGAGCCAGCTTCTGCCAGGAATAGCCACTGCACGACAAAGACAGCGATATTTGCCCAGAAGAACCATTGAAAGGCCTGGATGCGCTGAAGCCTCTCCAGAAAGCTGGGGGCATCCACACGCATGTAGTCGCGATCGTAGAGAGACATGACCTCGCAGTCTAGGGGGCTCAGGCAGCTTCGCGAGAGGAAAAATCCCGCGTCGATTCAGCTTCGGCGCATCTTTACGCAAAGATGCAGGACTCATGCGCGTCTTAGCTGGTGCCATGAAATACCACCTGCTTGCTCTCTCCTTGTTTCTGAACCCTTTGGCTCAGGCTGAAGTCACTGTGACGCTGCAAGGCGTGCACAACTGCTGCAAAAGCTGCACCAACGGCATCACCAAGGCCGTGACGAGTGTCAAAGAGGTGACTGCGGCGGCGGACGGCACCACGGTGACCATTACCGCGAAGTCGAAAAGCTCTGCGAAAAAGGCCGTCGATGCACTCATGGCGGCCGGTTATTACGGCACGGGCGCAGACGTCCAGAAGAGCAGCCTTTCCAACAGTGCTGCCACGAAGAAGTTGACCGAGGCCACCGTCTCTGGTGCTCATCTTTGCTGTCAAAAATGCGCCAACGCGATGGCTGACGCCGTGAAATCTGTGCCTGGGGTCACGGAGCACACCGTCGCTTCCAAGGCCAGCACCTTCACGGTGAAAGGCGAATTCACCGAAGCTGATCTGATCGCCGCGATGAACAAGGCCGGCTTCCATGGCGCGGTGAAGTAAGTCACATCCCCCATCGAGATTTTCCCGACGCCCCGGTTGGCTTCTCGCCTTCCGGGGCGTTTTGCAGTGGCATGGCTCGTTTTTTCCTCCAAGAATGACCACCCATGAAAATTTTGGTCACAGGCAAAGGCGGCCGCGAGCACGCCCTCATCACTGCACTCAGCGAATCCCCAGGCAAACCCCAGATCTTTGCGCACCCAGGCAGCGATGCCATCGCCGGACTCGCCACGCGGGTTGAGGCTTCTAGCTTAGCCGCACTGATCGAATGGATGAAGCAAGAGCGCATCGACCTCTGTGTGGCGGGGGAAGAGGCGCTGCTGGTGAAGGATGAAGGATTGGCCAATCTCTGTGAGCAAGCCGGCATTCCCTGCTGGGGGCCGCGTCGTGAGTCCGCTCAGTTGGAGGCATCCAAGGCCTTTGCCAAAGCCTTCCTGCAGCGGCATAGCATTCCCACGGCCGATTACACCGTCTGCCAAACGGCTGAGGAAGCTCGCGCGGCGCTGAATCGCTTTCCTATTGTGCTGAAGTTTGATGGTCTCGCTGCTGGCAAAGGCGTGGCGGTTTGCCCCACGCGTGCCGAGGCCGAAAGCTTCATCGCCGAAGTCATGGAGCAGCGTGTCTTTGGACCAGGCAATCTTGTGGTGGAGTCCTGCCTCACCGGTCCTGAGCTTTCGGTCTTTGCTTCGATCTGCGACGACCAATATCACATCCTCATGCCGGCGCGTGACTACAAGCGCATCCGCGATCGCGATGAAGGCCCCAACACGGGCGGCATGGGAGCCGTGGCCAGCCGTGAGATCGTTTCGCCCGAGATACTCGCTCGCATCGAGCAGCAGATCGTCATTCCTACAGTGCAGGGCCTGATTCAGGATGGCCTGCGCTACCGGGGCTTCCTTTATTTCGGCCTGATGCTCACCCCAGACGGTCCGAAGGTGATCGAATACAACTGCCGCTTCGGAGACCCTGAGGCAGAAGCGGTCATGCCGCTCGTGCGTGGCGACTTTGTGAGCTATGTCGCCGCTGCGGCTTCGGGTCAGTTACAGCCAGAACTCATCGACTTTGCCGATGGCTGGAGCATCTGCCTGATCTCTGCCTCCGCAGGTTATCCCGCCAGTTCCCGCAGTGGCGATGTCATTTCCGGACTGGAGCAGGTCGAGGGAGCCCGCGTCTATCATTGTGGCACGCGCAAGAATGCTGACGGCCAGTTTGAGACCAATGGTGGACGTGTCCTAGCAGTCGTGGCCACGGGTGCGACTCGGGCGCAGGCCCGTGAAAAAGCCTACACCGAGTCGTCGAAGATCCATTTCGATGGCTTGCAGCGCCGAACCGATATTGGGCAGATGCACTTCGATTGATGCTGCTGCCCTTCTCGCTGGGGCGTAAGGTGGGAAAATGGTTGAAAACCAGCCTACCCCTGGCTCGATTAATCTTTCCCCCCTCCATTCCCCCATGAAAAAAGCCACCCTACTCACCTCCGTTGTCGCAGTTTTTGCCTCCTTCGCCTTCGCTCAGGATGCTAATGTTGCCGTCATCGAGTTGAAGCCTCATGCCAGCAATCCTCTTGGCTACGACAAAACGGATCTTTCCGTCAAAGCAGGCCAGAAGGTCAAACTAACCTTGAACAACACTGGCAGCATCGCTCCTCAGCCGCACAACTTCCTGCTCATGAAGCCCGGTAAAGATCAGGCGGTGGGTGCCCAGGCCAATGCCATGATGACCGATCCTCAGGCAATGGCCAAAAGCTACATCCCAGATGCCTCGAAGGATGACATCATTGCCAACACCAAGCTCGTGCAGCCTAACGGCACGGAGACCATCGAGTTCACGGCCCCAGCTGAGGCCGGTGACTATCCATTCATGTGCACCTTCCCCGGCCACTGGCTGCTGATGAAGGGTGTCATGCACGTCACCAAGTAAGTTGTCATCGATCAGAAAGGCGGGCCTCGGTCCGCCTTTCGCTTTCCATCACCACATCAACCAGCTCACCTACCATGAAACGCATCCTCACGCTCCTTGCCTTCGCCTCGCTCAGCCTCTCCGTCTTCGCTGAAGATGGCAAGCTGGCCGTCGCTGGACTGAACTTTGCCTACCCATCCACCTGGGCATCCATCCCGCCCACCAGCCCCATGCGCGCTGGCACCTTGCAGGTGACTGTCGAAGGCGCAGAGAAGCCACTGGAGGCCGTGTTTTATTACTTCGGCGCCGGGCAGGGTGGAGATGCCAAAGCCAATGTGGATCGCTGGTTAGGTCAGTTTGCTAGCCCTCCAGAATCGAAGACCGAGGAACTGGACGCCAACGGCACCAAAGTCACCCTTGTGACCGCCACCGGAACCTACAACGATGGCGCGATGTTTGGTCCAAAGACCCCCAAGGAAAACTACACCCTGCTGGGTGCCATTGTGCCCGGCAATGATGCACCTGTTTTCATCAAACTCACCGGCCCGAAAGACGCGGTGAACAAGATCTCCGATGCCTTCCGCGCGCTCATCAAGAGTCCCTTCGCGGCGAAGTAAGATCGACCTCGCTTACCCACTCTTCCTGTTTAGCGCCCGGAACCATTCCGGGCGCTTTTTGATGCCTGGGTGAATCACGCAAGCATCCCATCATCCGATCATCCAAGTGTAATCCGCAGCAAACCCACGCGCTCCTTTTGGGCAGAGCGCTGTGCGCTTTGTGGGGTGGTTCTGGGTGCCTGCATCGCAGGGTTAGGATCACGCTTCAGGTCTGGAAAATTTCCTTGAATGAACTCGGCGCAAATCGTCCAATCATCCCATGAATGCGTTTTGTTTTCTTGCCCTAGCCTGGCTGGCCTCATCTTCCCTTCTAGCCCAAATTCCTGCGGCAACGGCCACCACCGGCAAGCCCAATGTGTTTGGGGAAAAGAAGACCGTGCTGCGGGACGGCTCAGGTCGTGTCACTGGCACGGCCACTACCCGTAAGCCAAATGTGTTTGGCGAAGAGAAGACCGTGATCCGCGACGCCTCGGGGCGTGTGACCGGCACGGCCACCACCACAAAGCCGAATATTTTTGGCGAGCAGAAAACCGTGATTCGTGATGCCTCAGGCCGTGTCACCGGCTGGCACACGGCGGGAAAGCAGGCTGTCGGCTTCGTCGAAGAACAGGACCGCGTCCTGCTCCCTCGCTGCCTGGAACACCGCTTTGATGTGCTTGGCCGTGTCGCCGAGGTATTTCGAGATCACCGCTGAGTAGTCCACCTGATAGAGCGGCTTGCCGAGCCGCAAGGCGATGCCCAGGGCGGCGCGTGTCTTGCCCGTGCCGGGTGGCCCGTAGAAGTTGAGGATGCAGCGGCCTTGCTGGGGCTGGATGCTGCTGAGGTTCCAGACCCGCTCCAAGTCAGCGCGGGTTTCCAAGGCAAGCAGACCGGCCACCGCCAGTCATGCGAAGCAGGGTTCGAGATCAGGCGACGAAGGGCAGGAAGAACGGCGTAGGCGATGCTTGGACATGCCTCCTGCCTCGTCACCGTGACTTTGTGTGTCGCGCCGATTTGGTCACCATTTTGCTAGGCCTCAGATCACAGGTCCAAGGGTTCGCGAAAGCCGATGCACTTTGGAAACCTTGGTGCCACTTCTTCGCCTGCTGGGCTGGTGCTGAAACTTGAGCAACCAACAGCGACTCTCGCTGCTGCCAAAGGAAGGCGCGGTCAACACCGCCAGACACATGGTTGTGATAGATCCTGATCTCGCGCTCAGTTTAGCGAACTCTCTCAAAATCCTACCACTCAGGCCGTTTTCTGCTACCATCTACCAATTCAATTCAGCGAAGCGCCAGACATTTAGCAGGCATTGGAAACCAAAGACACGCGTCTGCTAAAGCTGGGAAAATCATTCTGGTCGGATCCAGAAAGAATGACCGTATGTGGACCTCAGAGTGGGGGGAATATTTGTTTAGCAGATCTTGACGAGTCGCACGGAAGTTGTCACTACTGCTTCTGTGTGGCTTGGAGAACGACCTTCTTCTCATCTTTGGAAAGGGGGGCAATCTTCGCGTAGTGGCCGTCAAAATAGGCTCGGTTACCATGGTAAGGGCCGGTGTGGGTTCCCTTCAAAACTAGCCATGGTTTTTCAAAAATGAATTCCAGCTGGGTGGGTTCGCCGTCGTATTCTGAGATGAGGAACAGAGCCATTTTGCCAGACCGCACCGCAATGCCTTGGACAGCGCCGAGGTGCCGAGTTTCACCACGCACGCAACTTGCAAGGAAATGAATTTTGTTTTCCACCTCCACCAAACTACAGTGTCCGCCTGCTCCATCGCTCCAAAAACCTGTTAAATCCTTGTCTTGGCGGTAATCCATGAGGCCGTGGATCCAGGATGTGCGGCGCTTGACCTGATCCTGCCACTCCGTTATTTCCACTTCATTCAGATCCGCAGCTCGCCGCGGGGTAGCAGAGGGGGTGGAGAAAACCGCCTCTCGCCACTCTTCCCATCGTTCGACGTTCTGCTTGAAAATTTTCAAGCCATTGCCCCGCAGCCCGCTCAGGGCACGCTGGGTGGCGGCCGCAAGGTTTTGAATCGTTACGTCATGCTTTTCCGGCAGGGAAGCCGGAGCCTTGCTCATGTTCGGAGAACGCGGAGCAGGCAACTCCTGCGCCAAGACCAAGCTGGTGAAAGCCAAGCTCATAAGAGCCGTCCCAGCAAGAAAGTGCGACGAGGAGGAGATTTTCACGAAGTTGGATGAACGCTGCGAGCCGACAAAGCCATAAGAAAACAGCATAGAATGGATGGGAAAATAAAATATATGCAGCAAATGCATTGGATATCAATGAGTTGTGGTCGGTCCGGTAGATTGTAAATGGAGGACGATCATGGGATGAACCAATCAAATTGCCCCTCGTCCTGCTTTAGAACAGGACCTCAGCAAACTTTTCTGGAGGTGCTGCATGAGAATTCTCCCCATCGCCTGTGACGCCAATGCCTTTTCGTTGGCTTGTGTGGCTGCGGGCGAAACGATCCTGATCGACGCGGGATTTTCGCCGCAGCAGTGGCAACGCGCGGAATCGTTGCATGACGTGCGTGCCCATCAGGTGAACCATCTCCTCATCACTCATGAGCATGAGGATCACCTTCGTGGCTTGTCTTGGTGGCTTCAGGAGATGGCGGTCAAAACCATCCGAATCTGGGGATCGGCCGAGATCCAACCCTACCTGAAACTGCCTGGAGCCCTGAGTGATCGGTTTACCCCCATTCCCGCGGGTGGCACCTTTTCATTGGGCGATTTTCGTGTCCAGGCGATTCCTGTGATCCACGATGCCGTCGCACCTCTGGCCTACCAACTGCACCACGGGGGTTCCACCGGGCTCATCGCCACGGATTGCGGCAGGGTGACTCAGCTCATGAAGAAGGCACTGGGGGAAAGCAATCAGGCCTTCCTGTCGCCGTATTACGCGGATGCCATGTTGCTAGATCCAGAGCAATCCGATGCCGCGCGTCGGGTGGCAAGCTTGCATGGCCACCTGTCCAATCAGGCCTTGGCCGACTGGCTCCGAGAATCCGGCGGACGGCTGGAGAGGCTTCTTCTCGGGCATCGTCACCCCCAATGGAACAGCCGAGCGCAAATCATGAGCGATCTTCTGCCTGTTCTTGGTGAAAAGG
>JBIKYV010000282.1:0-2546 GCA_044355075.1 Prosthecobacter sp. | reverse complement strand
GATGAGGGTGCTCAGTGAGTCGCCTTTGCTGCTATCTACGCCTGAGGTCGGTTTAGGGCGTTCACCTTCCCATTTATCCATGCCAAAGTAAGTCGTATCTTGGGAGATTAGATTGATCTCTTTCACGCCGCTTTTGACCAACTGCTCGACCTCTCGTATGACACTTTCTTGGGTGCGACTGCGGTGACGTCCACGAATCTTCGGAATGATGCAGAATGAGCAAGGGTGATTGCAGCCTTCTGCAATTTTGACATAAGCCATGTGCTTCGGTGTCAGGCGAAAGCGAGGTGTATCATAATCAGGGATGTATTGAGGCCCCTTGGTCACTAGATTTTCTTGCGCATGATCTTTCACTCCCAGGAGATTCTGAATGATCGGTGCCACTTGGGTGATCTGATCTAAGCCAATGAAGGCATCGACTTCAGGCATCAGAGTCGGTAGTTCTTCGCGGAATCGCTGAGACAAGCAGCCTGCGACAATGATCTTTTGCTTCTTCTTTTTCTTGGATTCGCCGCGTGCGTCCACGGCTTCGTGGATGGCTCCCACGGATTCTTTTTTTGCCATGTCAATGAAGGAGCATGTGTTGATGATCAACACGTCTGCTAAGTCAGCCTCGGGTGTCATGGCCATGCCGGCCTGCTGGAGGTGACCGACCATGATTTCTGAATCGATAAGATTTTTGGCGCAGCCAAGAGAGACGAGTCCGACTTTGATCATAGGGGAAAAAGGGCGGGTAGAATACGGGATTTCGTTCTGGAAGAAAGGGAAACCTGAAGGCAGTTCAGGAACGGTGCTAATCTGAGGGCATCCGTGTGGCCAATCTAGGGTTGTTCTGACTATCAGATTGATGCCGGAGCCTGTACCGGTAGATTGTTCGTTATTGAATTCGATTCTCAAATCTCTGAGCCTAATTGCTGACGCGACCCGTGTTCGATTGTTGCTGCTATTGAAGCGGGAAGAATTGAGCGTGGCGGAGTTGCAGGAAATCTTGTCGCTGCCGCAGTCGAATATCTCGGCGCAACTTGGCAAACTGAAAGCCGCGGGATTGGTCAGTGATCGCCGATCTGGAAAAAATCGTCTATATCGGATTGAACCTTCCGAGCCAGGTCGAAGCCAAGCTTGGGATCATTTCGCAGCCCTGCTGGAAAAGGCAGGGGAGGAACTACGAGAGGCGCGCAAGGACTCTCATGCCCTCAAGGTTGTGCTACAAAAGCGGGAAAAAACCGCCCAGGCTTACTTCGATGCACTGGCGGGTAAGTTTGGTCGTCATTACATCCCTGGCCGATCTTGGAAGGCTTTGGGGGAGACACTTCTGAAGCTGATGCCGCCACTGGATGTGGCGGACCTCGGGGCAGGAGAGGGGACTCTTTCTCAGTTGCTGGCTCAGCGTGCGCGAAGCGTCATCGCCGTCGACAGCAGTGAGGCCATGGTGAACTATGGCGCTGATTTGGCGAGGCAACACGGATTTACCAACCTAGAGTATCGTCTCGGTGATTTGGAGAATCCGCCCATTAATGCTTCCAGCATGGATCTTGTCATTCTGAGTCAGGCCCTGCATCATGCACAGCGTCCTGCCCATGCTATTCGTGCGGCGTTTGGAATCTTGAAGCCAGGGGGGCGCATCGTGGTCCTCGATCTGTTGAAGCATCAGTTCGAAAAAGCACGTGAGCTTTATGCGGATATTTGGCTAGGCTTTTCGGAAGCAGAACTGCATGAAATGTTCGATCAAGCAGGTTTTCAGCAGGTCGAGACCAACATCGTACACCGCGAGAACCGTAGTCCGCATTTTCAGACGGTTCTTGCTACCGCGACAAAAGCCTTGGCTTGATTTTTATTTGCCGAGCCACACGGCTCCGAGAGGTGGAAGATCAATCAAGATGCTGCATGGCTGACCTTGCCACTCGATCTGACCTGCGGGCATGGGCAACGGGTTTACCATGCCGCTGCCTGCATAGCCCGGAGCATCTGTGTTCAATAGTTCACGATAGCTGCCCGGCTCGGCTACCCCGACACGGTAGCCTTTGCGTGGTACTGGCGTAGCGTTAATCACGCAATAGACTCGATCTCCACAAGCCGACTGACGCATGAAGGCGAAGACGCTATGATCTGCGTTGCTGGGATCAAGCCACTGAAAACCACCTCCTTCATGATCCTGCGAGTAAACGGCAGGTCGGGTTGTATAAAGCCTATTTAGGTCACGGATCAATTTTTGTAGCGCTGCATGCTCTTCGGCAAGGAATAGGTGCCAATCTAGGCTGCGCTCATGGCTCCACTCTTGCCACTGACCGAATTCGCCTCCCATGAAGAGCAGTTTCTTACCCGGATGCGCCCACATCCAGGCATAAAGCATGCGAAGGTTAGCGAATTTTTGCCACCGATCGCCAGGCATTTTATTGATTAGGCTATTTTTGCCATGGACCACTTCATCATGGCTTAGCACAAGGATGAAATTTTCATCATAGGCATATAACATGGAGAAGGTGGCCTCTCCGTGGTGATACTTTCGATGCACGGGATCCTCCTCCATGTAGCGGAGCGTGTCATTC
>JBIKYV010000145.1:0-9457 GCA_044355075.1 Prosthecobacter sp. | reverse complement strand
ACTACAACTTAATGCTGAGCAAGGCAGAGGAATTTGCTCAGGCTCCACTGATTCCTGAGCCACTGTTGACCGGACGTGACCTCATCAAGCAAGGCTGGCAGCCTGGGAAAGAACTCGGCCTGCTGCTCAAAAAAGTACAGGACGCCCAACTCGAAGGTCTTCTTGTCACGCGAGAGGAAGCTCTAGCTTGGCTGGCTACTCAATCGGCATCCAACAAATAACCGCTAGATGCCACACGGGTAAAACGGCTCTGCGGCTTAAATGAGTAATAAACCCAGGAGAGTTGCTATCGACTCAGCCATCCTCTTTAGCGAAAGCCGAATTAAAAAAAGAGCCTATAGCTAAAGCGCTGTTTACATCGACAAAGGCCGTTTTCACCTTTGCAAAAGATGCCCCTCACTGCACTACATCTAAGCTGAAGTTGCTAGATAGAATCGAAAAGCAGCTGATCTAAATTCAACTTATCTTTAAGGCAAACATGGTCTCTCAGAGCACCATGGCAGCATAGAATCAAAAACTTAAAGCCTCTGGTGAAGAGGCCAAGCAAAGAGGTTAAGGGGGGATAATGAAGCTCGGCTACCGAAGGAAAACATCAGGAACGATGTATTTTGTTAAGCACAGGTAAATGAGATGGCCAGATGTCTGGCTATTGATCAAGCTAACCATATAACTTCAATCCCAAGATGAAATTTACCATCTTCCAAGCCTGCGTCTTTTCTTTAGCTTTGACTGGAGCTATGGCCCAAACAGGGATTCTGGACCTGACCCAGCTGGAAAATTATGCAAACCAGCCCAGGCCCACTTACATCTTACGTGATAACACGCCCCAAGGCCCCAACCCGCCGGCAAACCCGATCACGAATCTGGGTGCGACGCTTGGACGCGTCATGTTTTATGACAAACGGTTATCCAGGAATAGCACCATCTCCTGCTCAACCTGCCACCAGCAATCCGTGGCTTTTTCAGACAATACCGCAGCCAGCACAGGCGTGGCAGGGACGACAGGCAGGCACTCTATGCGACTAATCAATAGTCGATTTTCTGCTGAACGCCGCTTTTTCTGGGATGAGCGAGCCATCTCGTTAGAAGATCAAACCACGCGACCTATTCAAGATCATGCAGAGATGGGCTTTTCCGGCACGGAGGGAGACCCTGTTTTTAGCGATCTGATCACGCGATTGTCCGCGATTGAGGAATACCGCGTACTCTTCGCTGCGGTTTATGGTGACGCCACCATCACCGAGCCTCGAGTGCAAAGAGCCTTAGCACAATTTGTGAGGAGCATTCAGTCGTTTGATTCCAAGTATGATATTGGACGTGCGCAGGTTGCGAACAACAACGATCCCTTCCCAAATTTCACCCAGGCCGAGAACAATGGCAAAGCCCTCTTTGCCACTCCGCCAAATCAGGGCGGAGCGGGCTGCGCGGGCTGCCACAGGCCACCTGAGTTTGATATTGATCCGAACAGCCTAAACAATGGCATCATTGGCAAGCTAGGTGGCGGCACAGACCTAACCAACACACGATCTCCAAGCCTAAGAGATCTATTGAATCCCCTGGGTCAACTCAACGGCCCCATGATGCACGATGGAAGTCTGACCACGCTTGCAGCCATGATCAATCATTACGTAGCACCGCCTACGAATTCGACTATTGATCCACGCTTGAATCGCCCGCCTTTGAACCTAAATCAAACGAGGCGCGATGAACTGATTGCGTTTCTGCGCACGCTGACCGGCAGTGCCGTTTATACCGCAGCCAAATGGTCTAGCCCATTCAATGCCGCAGGGCAGCTAACCTTGATTGTTTTGCCTGCAACAGCAGCACGGCTTCAGCCAAACGCTGGTGCTAGCAATGCTGTATTCACCGCGACAGCTGTTCCTGGCCTAAGCTACAGGGTGGAATCCTCCACCAATTTAGTGCAATGGGATACTATCACGACAGTTACCGCGAACACAACAGGTCTTCTTGAACATGCTGTGAACGTCGGAAGTACCCGGACTTTTTTCCGCTTCACCTACACACCACCAGCGAGCTAGGCCGAAGAAATTAAGTATGAAAGCAGCGATCTCCAGCGTCTCCGAGTCCTGGAATAATGTAATAACGATCATCGAGACCATCATCAATCGCAGCGGTCACCACGGCGACATCAGGATGCTCCGCATTCAAGACCTCCAGACCTTGAGGACAACTCACGACCGAGATAAAGGTCAGCCTTTCCGCCCCCGCCATCTTTAGCAGCTGCAGCGCCAGACAGGCACTACCACCAGTCGCCAGCATAGGGTCCAAAACAAAGATCTCAGATTGATCGAGGTGGGAAGGTAGCTTCGTGTAATAGGGCCGCGGTTGAGCAGTGTCCTCATCTCTCGCGATACCGATATGCGCCACCGTCGCCTGCGGAACCAACGGATGAATGGCCTCAGCTAAGCCCAGGCCTGCTCGCAATATGGGAACGAGAATGATGGGACGCAGAAAGCCATGGCCTCCGGTTGAGGCCAGAGGTGTCTGCACCGTCAATGTCTGCGTTTCTAAAGAACGCGAAGCCACGGTGAAGAGAATCTCAGCCAGCCGATGCAGGTGCCAGCGAAAACGCTCAGCTGGGGTTTCCTTGCGACGCATCTCGGTCAAATGAATCTGTGCCAAGGGATGTGTGACAACGAGGGGTGATAGAGCGGACATCACGATCAAAAGCTAATTCTCTGAAGAAGGCCGTGGCGCTGGAGTGACGGGTGTGAGCTGCGCAGAGGCAGGTGAAGGCGGCATTGGTGAAGTGGGGATTGATTCTTTGTCCGTCAGAGGCGCACCTAGGCCAGCTGGCACAGCAGCTTTCACCTCTTCCACTGGACCATTTGGATCCCCCGGAGGCAATGCCACTGCAGCCGCAGCCGCAGCGGCGGCTTCTTCAGCTTTCAGTTTGGCAGCAGCAAGCTTGGCAGCATTCTCCTTAGACTTCCTATCAGCATCTTTGAGGTAGGTTTTGTAATCAGGTCCTTTGCCTGTGATTTGAACGGGTGTGCCAATAGACGTGTGTTTGAAGATCGTTCCAGCGAACTTCGAGGGAAGTCGGATACAACCATGGGAGGCACGACGACCTGGCTTGGGGATTGGGCCGATATGCATCCCGACTCCATCTCCAGTAAGGCGCATGAAGTAGGTCATCTTGGCAGGTTCAAACTTTCCGCCAGGAGGCAAAAGGTCTCTCCCTATTTTAAAGTCTGAATTCACCAACTTGCCACTGGCATCAAAACCTTTGCCGTAAAGATTGGAGACTTTGTCCTGGATCTTTTCTAAGACCTTGAACTCACCTGTTGGTGTAGGGAAACTTGTGATTCCAGTGGCGACATAGGTCCAGCCAATTTGATCTTCACCGTGGTAAAGATAAGCCTTCTGCTCATCAACGTCGATCTGGATTGATGTGATTGATTTGCTCTCGCCATTCCATTCAAACAAACCCGTAGGCTTTTTGACAACAGGCTGAGGGCGAATAGAGGGCTGTGGTGTGGATTTACACGCGGCGAGCCAGACGGAGGAGGCGATTAATGCGCAGCGAGCAACGGTGCGAAGCAGTTGTTGGAAAAACATGCGACCAAAAACTAAACTGGCCAAGAGCAAGAGGCAATGAGCGAGTACACCTGTTCTTTCGTAATCTCTCTGTGACAGCAATAGACAGCCGTGCCAGAAGAGACGTCGTGAGCTCACCCCCGCTTTTTTTTGATCATCTCATTCTCCATGAGGACGGCATTCATGACGGTGCCTGGAACATGGCCATCGACCAAGCCTGGCTTGAGACATCAGACCATGCGGTGCTTCGCATTTATGGCTGGAATCAGCCGACAGTGACCTTGGGCTATGCTCAAAACTTAGCGCGCATGAAAGAGCATCTACCTGATTGGCCCATCGTTAGGCGCTGGACGGGTGGTGGTGTGGTTATGCATGACCAAGACCACACTTATTCTTTGATGATCCCAGCGGTGGTTCCATGGGCGCAGACCCCTGCCGTGCAGAGCTATGAACAGATCCATCGCGCGCTTGCCAGACACCTAGTCGATGCAGGTTACGAAGGCTGTCGCCTAGCCCAGGCTGAAGATGTCATCGAAGGCCCGCTCTGCTTTACCGCCCCAGCGCTGCACGATGTCGTCAGTGGCTCTTTAAAAATCGCGGGAGCAGGACAGCGACGCGGTCGGTTGGGCATCCTCCATCAGGGTAGCGTGCAAAATGTGCAGATGCAGCCTTCGTTTTGGCAAACCTGGGCTGCGCAAATCGCTCAGCGGGTGAGTCCTGTCTCGATAGCGCCCAAGTCACTGCAAAATCGCGCAGCGGAATTGGTCGAAAAAAGGTTTGCTCTGTCACAATGGCTCACAGACCGGGATGATCTTCTTGGCTAAATCAAATTGCCTCTTCTGCTTATGCTGATCTTTGTCTATGGCACCCTAAAACGTGGTGGGTCGAATCACGAATGGATGCAGGGCCAGCAATTTGTGACTGAGGCCGCCACGACTCCAGATTTCTTGCTCTACGATCTTGGTGGGTACCCAGGGATGATACGCGTAACATCCGGAGGGCTCAGTATTCTCGGGGAGATTTGGGAAGTGGATGAGCCGGGACTAAGTGAACTCGATGAACTTGAAGATTTAGACGGCAAGGAATATGCACGAGAGAAGATCCCCCTGCTTAGCCCCCATGAAGACTGGCAGGTCGAAGGATATCGATACCTTAAGGACATCAGCTCTAGACCGCCAATGGGAGATCACTGGCCCGTTTGAGAAAACGCGCCGCTTTCATGCTTTGCAGATCACTTGTCAGCAGCGCCTTCGGCTTTTGCTGTAGTCGGGCGCTTGGCCGTTAGGTCGATGAAGTCACGCATAACGTTCACAGTTTCGAGCTTCATCGGCTCCAATCCATAAGGGAATTTGGAAGAAGCTGGGCCGCTTTCCTCTTCATCATCATCCTTCTTGGCCATGCGCATGCCGGTACTCTGCTCGCGAGTAAAATCCGACTCGATCACGAGCTCGGGCTTATCGACATTGTCGAGGGTCAGATGATAAATCTTGAATCCTCCCTCCTTGCTCTTTTCCGCAATGGATTTTACGCGCTGGGCACGTTCTTCATCCTGCTTTTCACGGCGCGCTTTGTTTTCTACACTTTCTTTCTGACGATCAGCCAGGCTTAAAGAAACCGTATTGCGATCAATACGCTCCTTCAGTCGCTTAGCTTCATCGACGATGTATTGGAATTCGGGGTTAGCATTCACCCTTTCATTCATACGCTTACTGAGTTCGGTCAGCGGGTATGGCTTATCAGTAATGAGATTGTATTTACGGGCAGGAATCGTGTCATAAGGCAAAGCATTGTCGGTCGATGCCTCACCGATATCCAAAACATCACGAATCGAAGGCAGCACCAAATCAGGTTCAACTCCTTTAAGCTGGGTTGAGCCACCTGCGATGCGATAGAACTTCTGAATCGTCACCTTCAGATTTCCTGCCCGATCTTTTTTGGCAAAGAAGGGCATGAAGCGTTCCACGGGAAGAATGGTCTGCACGGTGCCTTTACCAAAAGTGGATTTGTCGCCGACGATCAAGGCACGACGATAATCTTGTAGCGCAGCGGCAAGAATCTCAGAGGCTGAAGCACTGGTTTTGTCCGTCAGCACGATCATGGGCCCTTCATAGAAGGCTTTTTGATTTTCACACTCGCGAAAGGAAATACGCCCCTGCCAATCCTTGGCCTGCACCACTGGCCCAGCGGGAACAAACAAGCCTGTCAAGCGAATGGCTTCTTCCAGAGAACCACCGCCATTGCCACGAAGGTCGAGCACTAAGCCATCGATTTTCTCTTTGATCAGACGAGCCAGCAGACGTTGCACGTCATCCGTGGTAGAAACCGTGCCGTTTTCCATATCGGCATAAAAGGAGGATAAATTGATCCAGCCAAGCTTTAAGGATTCTTTACCATCATCTGATGGTGTGACGAGCATTTCAGCATTGGCGAGTTTTTCTTTTAGTTCGACTTCGCCACGGACGATGGAGACGACTTTGGTCGAGCCGGGATCATCGGAGGGGTTCACCCGTAAGCGGACCGTACTTCCTTCCTTGCCACGAATCATGTCCACGATCTTTTGCAGCTTCAAATACTTGGTATCGACGAATTCTGCGTCACCCTGAGCCACACCGGTAATCTTATCATTGAGCTTTAGCTCTCCCTGTTTGTCCGCAGGTCCACCGACAACGATGCCCTGAATCTGAGCGACATCATCCACCAAGCCTAAAAGCGCCCCAATACCGACGAGTTTATGCTTCATGGAAATGTTAAAGCTGTCCGTTTCTGTTGGACTCATGTATTCGGTGTGCGGGTCATAAGACTGAGAAAGACTGGAGAGGAAGAAATCCACAACATCTTCCTGATCATTCTCATTAATGCTTTCGAGCAGGCGATCATAGTCCTTCTGCACACGTTGCACGGGAGTCAAGTCAGCCTCTTTTTTCGCCGCGATATCGCTGGAAGCTGGCTCTGGAGATTTTTTGTCTCCAGCTTTCGCAGCTTTCTCTGCTTTCTTTTTGGCTTCTTCTGCCTTGGCGTCGTCAGCGAGTTTTTCCTGAAGCATGTTTTCCTCTAGGATATCCATCCATAGCTTATTTTGCTCGGCCTCGTCTTGGGGATACGGAGCCTTGTCACGTTTAATCTCGATCGTGCGACCGGAGTCAAAAGTGAACTTGTGTGATGTGAGCGTCTTATTCACAAATTCCAAGCGCTCCTTTACACGCTGCTTGTAGATGTCGTAGATCTCAATCGCAGGACTGATGTTTCGCATCAAGACGTGATCATCGAGAGTGGAATCGTATTTAGACTTCAGCGAATCCACATCTTGCTGCGTGAAGAAGATGTGGCGGAAATCGAGCATGTTCAGGTAATTCTGCAGCAGTTTCGCAGAAAGCTCGTCATCAAAATCACGATGCGAATAGTGCTGACTTTGTAGCATGTAGGCGACATGCATCGCTACTTGACCAAAATTGGTCTCCGCACGGGTTGAAACCGGAACGACAGCCGCCAGAGCGGCAGCCACGAGGGACAAAGAATAACGGGTCATGACAAAAGGGGCTCGTGTATTTACGCGGTCAATCCAGGATTGTAGTGCGAGATTTTGCGGGTGGCGGCAGAAAATGTCCACCGCTTTCCCTGCCGGTTTAGAAAATGCTATCCAATCCCCAGGCGACCAACAAGCCCGTGACGCCAACTAAAGTTTCCGTCACTGTCCAGGTGCGCAGGGTCTGGGCTACTGACATGCCAAGGGTCTCTTTCACGATCCAAAATCCGGCATCGTTGAGGTGCGACAGGAAGAGAGAACCGCAGCCAATGCCGACCACGACAAGCTCAGGGTTCACCTCAGGATTGCCCAAAACCACAGGGGCCACGAGTCCACTAGCCGTGGTGATAGCGACCGTAGCAGAGCCTGTGGCTACCCGAACAAGGGCTGCGCATAGCCAGCCAAAAATCATGGGTGGAAGGTGAGCGGCGGTGGCCATCGCGCCGATCGCGGTAGCGGCTCCACTGGCTTCCAAGACGCCTTTGAAGCCGCCACCGCCACCCACGACGAGCAGCGTCATCCCGACTGCGGCGATGGCTTTTTCACCCATCTTCAGGGCTTCATGACGAGAAAAACGAAAAGCGATGCCAGCAAAGATGACCGAAATGCCAAGCGCGAGAGTGGGATTCCCGATGATTGCACAGACCTGGCGCATGGGGTGCGTCTTGTCTTCATAAAGCAGTTCGGCGAGCGTCTGTGTCAGCAGGAGTAGAATCGGCACCGTTAGCACCAAGATTGTGATGGCTAGTGATGGTTTAGGACGAGCCGCAATTTCGGGGTCAACCGATGGTGGCTCCGGGGCATCGACCTGCACGTGGCGAATAGCCCAGTAGGCAAAGATTGGCCCGGAAACAGCAGCGACCGGCACAGCGGCGAGCAGCCCCCAGAGGATAACTTTTCCTAGATCAGCGTGGAGCGCCTGGAGCGCCACGACAGGGCCAGGGTGCGGCGGCATCACCCCATGCATGATAGAAAGAACTGCGAGCAGCGGAATGGCAAGTTTGAGGAAAGGTTCCTTAGTCTCGCGGGCCAATGTCAAAAGAATTGGCACTAACATCACTAAACCCACGGCAAACCATGTCGTCAGACCGATGAGCAGGCCTAGCACCATGAGGCACCAATGTACGCGCTTAGGCCCAAACAACCCGATCAGCGCCTTGCCCAAAACCTCTGCCCCGCCTGAGGCAGCCAGTAAACCTCCCAAAATAGTACCTAGGCCTAAAATGCCGGCAATGCCCCCCAGCGTGCCTCCCATGCCTTTTTCAAAAGCAGTCATCATCGCTAATGGGTCCATGCCAGAGCCTAGGCCCATGACCATCGCGGCCAGAAGCAGCGCCAAAAAGGCATTCATGCGAACCCAGGCGATGAGCACGATGAGCACGGCGACCGAAGCAACCGAGAGGAGAAGGAGTTGAGTTTGTTCTGGAGTCACAGCAAATGGAGAAAAACACAGAAAGCAGCGCACGGGTCAAGCCTTGCCACGCTTTCACATAAAATTGCCCTCGGCGCTATTTCAGCCCCTTTTCAGCATGTTTTCCGCTCTTTCCTCCATGCTCCCTGCCTGCGTTCGCTTGGTCGGGAGCTTTGACGAACTCATTTCCACTCGCTTTGGAAATGGTGTCAATGCCTTGTGCTGGCCTCGCCCTTTGCTGGGAGATTTTGCCGAGGTCGTCGCCCAACTCGATTTAGCCAAAGGTATCACTTCACTGGACGAAGACCATCTGGCATGCCTAGACCTGCGAGAAGCTGGGCGCTTGGCCGTTCGGATGATGCTCGACGATTTGCACCGATTGCGTAGCGAAGGCCTCGAACCTTCTCTGGATGGCATCCATGGTTATCTGCATTCTCGGGAGGAGGATTATCTGCGAACAGATGTCTGTTCGTTTCATGCGGATAGCGCCACAGCTGAGGCCGACACATGGCTCTGCACTTACCACGGTGACAGCTCTCTTGGCTTGCCGAATGATCAGGCCATCGCCCGCCCGCTGCATCCACTTGCCCGCTTTTATCTTTTGGAAAAGTTTGGGGGTATGGATGATGAAAGCTTCACTGCTTGGCTGGCTGATCATTTCCACGATCTCCATTATCACCCTCTGCCAGATGCTCAGCCTTATTCATTCGGAGTTGGTCATCTGTGGCGCATCGCCACACAATATCCTGGAAGCCCTGTATTGCCGTGCATTCATCGAGCTCCAGATCCGATACCAGGTCAGCCGAGGCTACTTCTCCTCAGCTAGTGAAGACAACACTAGCTTCCTGAGCGTGAGGAGTGACTCAGCCTAGCTTCATGATCTTTTTATAAACCAGCAGCACAAGGAGCGATCCTAGCGCCGTGATGGCGATAGTACGCAGATTAATGCCATCAACGTCTGA
>JBIKYV010000144.1:0-9459 GCA_044355075.1 Prosthecobacter sp. | reverse complement strand
TTGCAGGGTTTGTCGAACATGGAGCTAGGAGCTGTGAAGATTCAGCTTTTTCATATCCCTGGTCATTCACCAGACAGCGTCTGCTTTTACCTACCTGAGCAAGGACTGCTCTTCGGCGGTGATGTGCTATTCCTAGATGGTGTGGGTCGCACGGATTTCCCTGGCGGGTCGTTCACCCAACTGGCCACCGGCATCAGCCGTGATCTTTGGCCGCTTCCTGATGACACGATCGTGTATCCTGGCCATGGCGATGATACCCGCATCGGCCGCGAGCGTGAAGAAAATCCCTTTGTCGGCACAGCGGCTTAATCTCATGAGCGAATCACTCCTCTCCATCGACCCGCCACTGATCCTCAATACGGATGAACATTTCATGCGTGAGGCGCTGCGTTTAGCCCGCAAAGCCGCTCGTCTCGATGAGGTGCCCATCGGGGCCGTGATCGTACACCAAGGTCGCATCATAGCCCGCTCTTGGAATCAGGTCGAAACTCTAAAGGACGCCACGGCTCATGCAGAAATGCTGGCTCTGACACAGGCGGAGAGCGCCTTAGAGGATTGGCGACTGGCCGATTGCGATCTTTACGTGACCAAAGAGCCATGCCCGATGTGCGCGGGTGCCATTGTCCACTGTCGTGTACGACGAGTCATCTTCGGTTGCCCTGATGCCAAAGGTGGTGCGGCAGGGGGATTTTGGAACCTACTGCAAGCTCCCAACCTAAACCACCACTGCGAAATCACCCAAGGTGTGCTAGGTGACGAATGCGTAGGCATTCTGAAGGAATTCTTTGCCGAAGCGCGCCGACGCAAAGCAGAAGGTCTGCCGCACAAAAAGGGAGCTGCCATTGATGCGACTTCGAACTCGCCTAGCTTTGACGGGCCTTGATCTAATCAAGCCTGGATCGGCCACATCTTGGGCAGTGACACCACACGGCGCTGCCTTTTTTCAAAGCGAACCGTCGTTTCGTAACCCACGCTGCGAACCAACGCTAAAGCTTTGGCGAAGTCAGCACCGACATCGATCGGCGTGTGCGCGTCAGAATTGATGACAATCGGCACCTGGGCGGCGTAAGCCATCTCCAGCATTTCCCGCGCAGGATAGATCTCACGCACATCTTTACGCAGCCCAGCGGTGCTGACTTCCAGCACCCCTTGGGTATCGATCAGTGCCTGAATGACAGGTTCGTAGTAACGGCGCAAATCGCCCGCAGGCCGCAAGCCAAAGCGCTTGGCGAGATCAGGGTGGGCATAAAAGTCGAACATCCCCGTGCGAATCATCTGCGCGTAAAGCTTCCAATACATGCCCCACATGTGCTCAATGTCCGGAGCAGTCTGCCAGCGCGAAACATGTTTAGGATCATCGACCGCCACGCCATCATGGATATAATGGACGCTGCCAATCAGGTAATCCCACGGAGCCATGCCAGCAGTCTGCTCGATCCATCTTTCTCCGCCCTCCAGGTAGTCGCACTCTAAGGCCAAACGAATCGGAAAAGTAGGGAGCGCTGAGCGCGCTTCATCAACAAGTTCAAAGTAACGAGGCAGGTCACTGATCAGCATGCGCCAGTCGTCATATTTCTCAGCCATCGGATTATGGTCCGAGAGCCCGATTTCTGCCAATCCGATCGATTGCGCATGGCGGGCGTAATCGACAGGGTTGCCCTCCGCATGAAGGCAAAGCGGCGTGTGGGTGTGATAGTCGGTGAGCATGAGCGCTGCTCCTGTGCCACGCGTTCCCCCACACGCAAGCGCGTCCCAGCAGATCCGTTTTACTCGGCAGAGCGCACAGCATCCAGCGTGAGCTGCCACTGCTCTTCGCCGCGCCAGACATTGCGCTGCACGCGCATGGCGATGTCCCAGGGCGGCTTGGGCAGGTTTTGCAGCGGAGCATTGAACCAGCGGGCCTCCATGCTGGCTCCATCTTGGGAAAGCATGACACGCAGGTGTTTTTCCTTCATCGTTCGGCCAGGCAGACGCGGCATGACGCGACGGCAGAGGAATAGGGGTTCGTGGTTCTGCTGCCCAAATGGCTCCATGAGCCGGAAATTTTGCAGAAAATCGTATGTTAAATCGGCAAGCTTGACCTCGGCATCCATTTCAAGGACAGGAGTCAAAGCCTCTTCAGAAAGCACACGCTTGGCCGCCTCGCAGAAAGCAGACCGGAAGACCTCTAATTTATCTTCCGTGATGGAAACCCCTGCCGCCATGGCATGCCCACCACCTCGGATGATGTGCTCGCGGCAAATATCAATCGCCTCTACTAAAGAGAAGCCGAGGATGCTACGTCCACTGCCCTTGCCCATGCCATTTTCATCAAAAGAGAACAGGATCGTGGGACGGTTCGCGATCCGGGAAATGCGCGAGGCGACGATGCCAACAACACCTGGATGCCAGTTCCGCGAACCTAGCACAATCGCATGATGAGCCTCAAGATCACCCATCGCCAAAAGCATCTGCTCAGCCTCGGCGTAGACATTTTGCTCCACTGCCTGCCGGTCACGGTTGTGGCTTTCTAGCAGCGCCGCGAACTCGGAGGCCAGTAACGGATCGTCCGCCAGCAGCAGCTGCAGCGAGGTAAAGGCAGTGTCAAGACGGCCAGCGGCATTCAAGCGTGGTCCCAGGCGGAAACTCACATGGTGCGTTTGCAGAAACCCCTCGACCCCTGCGGCTTCCTTGAGCGCGCGAATGCCGATGCGCTCAGTCTGAGCCAAGGCTTCCAGTCCACGACGGACGAGAAGGCGATTTTCCTCCACCAAGGGAACGAGATCCGCCACGGTGCCCAATGCAACCAGATCAAGGGCGCTTTTAAGATCGAAATCAGGCAGACGACGGGCTTTCAGCAGGGCATGGGCCGTCTTGAAGACTAAGCCTGCGGTGCAGAAGTAGTGATATTTGTTCCCCAGCTTCGGATTGACCAAGGCGATGCACTCTGGTCGGCCCTGAGGTGAAAGCTCATGGTGGTCAATAATGACACAATCGACACCCTGCTCCCGCAGCCAACAGAGTTCTTGAATGGAGGTGGTGCCGCAATCAAGTGCGATGAGTAACTCCGGCTTGCCAAACTCCTCAAACAAGCGGGCGAATCCATCCTGGCTGAGGCCGTAGCCTTCATCCATGCGAGAGGGCAGGAAAAGGTGGGGCTGCACACCGTAGGCCCGCAAGGTAAGGCACATCAGAGACATGGAAGTCACGCCATCCACATCGTAGTCCCCGTAGAGAGCCACCTTTTGTCCTTCATCCACCGCTTTGAGGATGCGGGCCACGGCCGCCTGCATCTCTGGCAATTCATTGGGATCACCCAAAGAAGCGAGCTTGGGCACGAGAAAGTCACGCACCTGCACTGGCGAGGTAAAACCCCGCTGGGCTAAAAGGAGGCAGAGCAGCTTAGGTAGCCCTGTATCGATGGCCAGCTGCTCAGCCACCTCCGGCACTGGCTTGACAAGCCAGCGCGGTTGGCGCGCATTGGGCAGCGGGAGTTCGGAGGCGAGGGCCATGAAGGTGCGGAAGAAAAAGGTAACAAGCTTGTATGCAGCACGTGAGTCGGCTAGTCAAAGCATCCCTCGGAATCATGACGCCAGTCTCCTCTGACATGCCCGCCTCTTCAGCTTCAGGTCGCCTTTGGATGGCGAGCTTAGGCCTCTGCCTTGCCATCGCAGGCTGTGTTTTTACCTGGGTGCTCTGGGTCGCTTGGCAACGCGCAGAAGAAACCCGCCGCTGGCCCGAGGTGCCCTGCCGGATCATCGCATCACGAGTGGTTAGCGAATTGCCCACCCCCAACTCAAATCCAGCTTATCGCTCCGACATCCGCTACGAATATGAGTTTCAAGGCAAGGCCTACACCAGCACACGCCTGAAACGCGTGGATAGCCCGAGCCAACATCAGGATGTCATTCGCCAAAAGATCAGCAATTGGAAATCAGGAACTGACTCCGTCTGCTTCGTGAATCCCATTCAGCCAGAGATTGCCATACTGAAGCATGATTCGCGAGCTCCGCTCTATTCGATCTGGTTTCCGCTGCTTTTCGTATTGGGCGGCTTGCGGATCACCTGGGGAACGTTGAATGAGCCCTGAAACAAAAAAGAGGCGCCGCGAATCGCAGCACCTCTTTAGGCAGAAAGGGAATGAAATAACTTCCGAGAATGGTCACTCTTCATCACTACGGCCACCCAGGATCAGTGGCAGCACATAGTGGAGGAAGCTGGCTAGGGCACTCAAGAAAGCAGCCACGTAGGTCAGTGCGGCAGCATCCAGCACCTTGCCCATGGCATTGAATTCTTGACCAGGAGCGACGGCTCCAGTGCTGGCGAGGATTTTCTTCGCGCGAGCAGTCGCATCAAACTCGACAGGCAGCGTGACTAACTGAAACAGCATGACGATCCCAAACGCGGCTGCCAGGAAGGGCAGCACCACTTTAGGAGCCAGGAACATGCCACCAATCGCCAAAATGGGAATGATGTTACCCGCCATGGTGGTGATGCCGACCGCAGCCATGCGCCACTGCAAAGGGGCATAGGCGACAGCGTGCTGGATAGCATGACCACATTCGTGAGCTGCGATGCCCAGAGCGGCAACGGATTGCCCATAGTAGTTCTCCTCTGACAGCACGAGGCGTCGATTGCTTGGATCGTAATGATCCACTAGATGCCCTGGCGCGGCATGCACTGTCACATCATGAATGCCATTGAGGTCCAGAATACGCTGGGCAATGGCCGCCCCGGTAAAGCCTGAGGAAGCCGGAACCTCAGAGTAGCGGCGGTAGTTTGAGGAGACTTTCCACTGTGCGTACAAAGACAGCAGCATGGCAACGACGATCAGGAGGAGTGTCATAGGTAGATGGAATAACGAAGGTATTGAGGGTTACGAGCCCAGTTTGAAAGCGGAGGCAAGCGCTCTGTTGAGTAGAAAGATAGAGATATTTTCCACCCGCCAGCCTTCTGAGCGATCCCCCAAAAGGCAACATTTGCGCTTCATTGATCTAAAATTGCTTCCCGCTTGGCCCAGCTAGGCGTGGTTTGTTACCGTAGCCGCATGAATCCTGAAATCTGCCGCACCCTAAGCACCATCTGTTTTCAGGCTGGAATGATCTCCATCCTACTATCCATCTGGATTTGGTGGTTTCTCAATGGGGAAGATCCTCTCCAGCAAGCCCATGCTGAGCGATTTGGCATCTTTGTTGGCCTTTGGGCACCGACCTTTCTCATCCTCTCAAATCGCTTTGATCGCTATGCAGACAAGGCGCGCCCTGTCCCAGGTCTCGCAGATCCAGATCAGGCCAAAAAGCCGGTCTGAATCAGATCAAAGCCGCCTGCACGCCTGGCCCTTGCTCATGGGCGTTTTTTGCGCCACATCCGGTGGCCATGTTTTCCCTACTGACTGACAAACTCGAAGATGCCTTCCGCAAACTACGCGGTCTGGGCAAAATCAGCGAATCCAACATCGCCGACGCGATGAAGGACATTCGCATGGCGCTCCTAGAAGCTGATGTGGACTTCAAGGTGACCAAGGATCTGCTAGAGGCCGTCAAGCAGCGCGCTCTGGGTGAGGAAGTGCTCCGCACGGTGAGCCCCGGCCAGATGATCGTGAAAATTTTCCACGATGAGCTGACAAAGATTTTAGGAAGTGAGGCGTCGGAACTCAACTCGGCTCCGACCCAGCGCATCCTCATGGTCGGTCTCAACGGCGCGGGAAAAACGACCACGTCTGCCAAGCTGGCCGCTTGGCTGAAAAAACAGGGCAAACGACCGCTGCTTATCGCGCTCGACCTTTATCGCCCTGCGGCCATCAAGCAGCTTGAGGTTTTGGGCCAGCAACTGAGCGTGCCCGTGTGTGTGCCAACTGAAGGCGAAACCGACCCCGTAAAGGCCACTCGCGCCGCCCTTCAATGGCTGGAAAAACAAGGCGGAGGTGTGGCGATTTTTGACACAGCTGGACGGCAGGAAGTGGATGAAGAACTGCTCAGCCAGCTGAAGCAAGTGCGCGATCTGGTACGTCCCGACGATACCCTACTGGTTGCCGATGCGGCGACCGGTCAACAGGCCGTCAGCGTGGCTGGCAAATTCCATGAAACAGTGGGCATCACGGGTCTAGTGATGACCAAACTGGATGGCGATGCCCGCGGCGGCGCGCTTCTTTCCATGCGCCAAGTCACTGGCTGCCCGGTCAAGTTCCTGGGCGTAGGCGAAAAAGTGGAGCAACTCGAGGTCTTTCATCCTGACCGGATGGCTCAGCGCATCCTCGGCATGGGCGACGTCGTCAGCTTAGTCGAAAAGGCTGCGGAAGAGATCGATGAAAAAGAGGCCATGAGCATGATGCGCCGCTTTGAGGAAAACAAATTCGACTTCAACGACTTCCTCAAACAGCTGAAGTTCATGAAGCGCCTCGGGCCCCTCGAAGGCATCCTTGGCATGTTGCCCGGCATGGGAGCCCTGAAAAATATGCCCGGTGTGGATGACAAAAAGCTGAAACATACCGAAGCCATCATCCTGTCCATGACTCCCAAGGAGCGCACCAAGCCTGACATCCTAAACGGCAGCCGCCGGAAGCGAATCGCTCAAGGCAGCGGCCGCCCCGTCATGGAGGTTAACCAACTGGTCCAACAGTACGAGTTAATGCGCAAACTGATGGGCAACAAGGGCATGATGGCCGCCCTGGCTGGAGGCATGATGGGCGGCGGCGGAATGCCTGGCATGCCCGGAATGCCTGGCATGGGAGGTCTTCCTGGGATGAAGGGCGGTCTGTCTGGCCTGATGAAAAGCGGAGCCCCAAAGTCCAAACTCCTGCGCCGCATCTCGGCCGGCGGTGGCGGCGGTGGTGGTGGCAAGCCAAAATTTCCCAAGGGCTTTGGTTTTTAATTACCCCAATCTCTCCTTTGTCGCATGAAAATCCTAGCCGCCATGTCGGGAGGCGTGGACAGCAGCCTAGCCACAGCTCTGCTCGTCCAGGAAGGCCATGAGGTGACGGGGGCCTACATGAAAAACTGGATCAATGAAGAGGGTATCATTGGCCACTGCCCGTGGGAAGAAGACATTACTGATGCTCGCGCGGTGGCAGATCAGTTGGGCATCGATTTTGAGATCGTGAATCTGATGCGCGACTACCGCGAACGGGTGGTGAAGTATCTACTCAAAGGATACGAGGCAGGCATCACCCCGAACCCGGATGTGATGTGCAACCGAGAGATGAAGTTCGGCGTGCTCTGGGATTGGGCCAAGGAGCGCGGCTTTGAAGCCATCGCGACTGGTCATTACGCTCGGAAGGAAAGCACACAGACCATCCGACGAGGTGCCGATTCCAACAAGGATCAGACCTACTTCCTGGCTATGATGCGGCCCGAACAGACCCAAATCGCCCTTTTCCCGATCGGGCACATGCTCAAGCCTGAACTGCGAGACGAAGCGCGCCGACTGGGCCTAAAAACAGCCGATAAAAAGGACAGCCAGGGCATCTGCTTCATCGGCCAAGTGAAGATGGAGGACTTTCTCCGTGCTTTTGTCCCAGACTCTCCCGGCCACATCGTGAACTTAGAAGGAAAGGTGCTCGGCACACACAAAGGCTTGCACCTTTATACACTCGGGCAACGCAAAGGTATCGGCGTCGCCAGCCCCCTGCACAAGCAGGCCTATGTGGTCGTGGCAAAACGGCCCGAGTCCAATGAACTCGTTATCGCCATCGAGAGGGAGGATACCCCCCTGCTCTGGGCACGCCGATGTACTTTATCTGGCCTCTCGACGACAGGTTTGCCTCTGAACGAGCCGCGAACCCTCAATGCCCAGCCCCGCTACCGCTGCCCGGCAGGGCTAGCCGACTTTGTACCGCTGGGGGACAACCGAGCCACACTAATCTACCACGAACCACAGCGCGCGCTAACCCCAGGCCAAATCTGCGCACTCTATGATGGAGACCAGCTAATCGGTGGTGCTTTTTTCGAAAGCATCGCGTATGACTAAGCGAACGACTGCGTTTTTCCCCACCTTTCCTATTCTTTTATGAAGCCGACCTTCACCCATATCCTGTTGCCCCTGTTTTGCTCACTTCACCTTCAAGCAGGCGAACCCGTCTCGCTCTTTGATGGAAAATCTTTAGCGGGCTGGAATGGCACCGATGGCAAAGCTCCAGGCGCAGGATGGGTGATCGAAAATGGCAGCCTGCATCTAAATGGCACAGGTGGTGGCAATCTGCTGAGTGACAAAGAGTACCAAGATTTCGAACTCGAATGGGAATGGAAGATCGAAGAAGGCGGCAACAATGGCGTCAAGTATTGGGTCTCCAAAGTCGGTGGCAAAGAGTGGCTTGGCATCGAGTATCAGATGATCGACGACTCCAAGCACCCTGACGGCAAAAAAGGTGGCAGCCACGTGACGGCGAGCATTTACGACATCAAAGCACCAGACGCTAAGAAACCGCTCAATCCCCCAGGCCAGTGGAATCAAAGCAAAGTCATAGTCAAATCAGGCAAGATCGAACATTGGCTGAATGGCAAGCTAGTCTGCCAAGCCGACACAACTCAGCCTGAATGGCAAAAAATGATCGCAGCGAGTAAATTCAAGAACAAGGCAGGCTTTGCGCCAGGGCGCGGTCGCATCATGCTGACCGATCACCATGATAAAGTGTGGTATCGGAACATCCTCGTGCGAGAGCTATAAGCTCATCACACAGCGGCCTTGAGCCCGGCACGCATGACCTCAAGCGGAGCCGGACGATTGAACCAATGCTCAAAAGAAACTGCGCCCTGATGCAGGAGCAGAGACATGCCATCCGCATGTTTAGCCCCCACCTCGCGCGCTTGGCTGATCAGCGGTGTCTCTCCACTAGCGCGATACACCATGTCGTACACTAGGTGGCAACTGCGGATGGCCCCCTCAGGAACAACAGGCGCGTCATCTACCTTCATTCCCAGAGAGGTGGCATTAACGATCAAATCAGTCTCCTTTAGCGCGGATCGGATCATCGGCTCATTCCAATCTTCCCCCATGAGCAACGAAAGCTTCAACTCAGGAGCTTGGGGACCAAGTTCCGCCGCTATGTTTTGCATTTTTGCCATAGATCGGTTCACCAGCGTCAGGTGGCGACACCCAGCCAACACACTTTGCTGCAGCACTGCCTTTCCCGCACCACCACCAGCGCCAAGAATAAGTACGCGCAGATCCTTTACCTCCACATGAAATGCCTCTTTCAAGCTGCGCAGAAATCCAGGACCGTCCGTGTTGTAACCATACAAGCGACCGTCTCGAATGGCGACGGTGTTAACGGCTCCGAGCTTTTCGGCCAGCGGGTCCAGTTCGTCGACAGCTTTCAAAGCTTCAAATTTGTGAGGAATGGTCACATTGATGCCGACAAAACCAGCGTCACGAAAACGTCGAAAAGCCTCAGCCACACTTCCTACAGGCACTTGAACCCTCACGTATTGCGCGTCGATGCCACTGGCCACGAGCGCCGGGTTGTGCATCTGCGGTGATTTGGAG